>DASVCK010000066.1:0-5921 GCA_036381675.1 Trueperaceae bacterium
ATCCTCCGCCAGGGCGCCCTCATGCTCGGCATCTCGTTGGTGAACGTGGGCGTGACGATAGCGGCCGTGTACCTCGGTGCCCGCACCGCGATGGGCTTCGGCCGGGACGTGCGCTCCGCGTTCTTCAGCCAGGTCGCCGACTTCTCTGCACGTGAGGTGGCGCGCTTCGGCGCACCGTCTTTGATCACGCGCAACACGAACGACGTCCAGCAGGTCCAGATGACGCTGCTCATGTCGTTCACGCTGCTGCTGTCGGCGCCGATCATGATGGTGGGCGGCATCATCATGGCGCTTCGGGAGGATGTTGGCCTCTCCTGGCTGGTGGCCGTGGCCGTGCCGCTGCTGGGCGTCTCCGTGGGGCTCATCGCGCTGCGCATGGTGCCCGGTTTCCGCGCGATCCAGCAGCGCATCGACCGCGTCAACGAGGTCATGCGCGCACAGATCAGCGGCATCCGCGTCGTCCGGGCGTTCGTGCGCGAGGAGGTGGAGCGCGAGCGGTTCGAGGAGGCGAACCGGGAGCTGACTCAAGCGGCCCTCTTCGTCGGCCGCTGGTTGTCAGCGCTCTTCCCCGTCGTCACGATAGTCCTGAACCTGTCATCGGTCGCCGTGCTGTGGTTCGGCGGCATCCGCGTGGCGGAAGGCGCCATGGAGATCGGCTCACTGACGGCGTTCCTCAGCTACCTGATGCAGATCCTGATCTCGGTGATGATGTCCACCTTCGTCTTCATGCTGCTGCCGCGCGCCGCCGTGTCCGCCGACCGTATCGTCGAGGTCCTGGACACGGACTCCTCCGTGGTCCCGCCGGAGCAGGGCGTCACCGCGCCGCCGCCCGGGGCGCCGCGCGGCATCACGTTCGACAACGTCACGTTCTCGTACCCGGGCGCCGACCACCCGGTGCTACAGGACGTGAGCTTCAGCGTCAGACCCGGCCAGACCCTGGCCGTCATCGGCTCGACAGGTGCGGGCAAGTCGACCCTGGTCAACCTGATCCCGCGGCTCTTCGACGCCACCGGCGGCAGCGTGAAGCTCAACGGCGTCGACGTGAGGGACTACGACCCCGAGGCGTTGTGGTCGCAGATCGGGCTGGTGCCGCAGAAGGCCTACCTGTTCTCGGGCACGGTCGCGTCGAACCTGCGGTACGGGAAGCCCGATGCCACCGAAGAAGAGATGTGGCGCGCGCTCGAGACGGCCCAGGCCAGGGGATTCGTCGAGGCGATGCCGGAGGGGCTGGAGGCCGCCATCGCCCAGGGAGGCACCAACGTCTCCGGCGGCCAGAGGCAGCGCCTGGCCATCGCCAGGGCTCTGGTCAAGAGGCCCGGCGTCTACATCTTCGACGACTCGTTCTCCGCCCTCGACGTCGCCACCGACGCACGGCTGCGGGCAGCATTGAGGCCGCACACCCGGGACGCGGTCACGGTGATAGTGGCCCAGCGCGTCAGCACCATCCAGGACGCCGACCAGATCCTGGTGCTCGAAGACGGCCGCATCGTGGGTCACGGCACCCACGAGGAACTGCTCGCGACCTCCGCCACCTACAGTGAGATCAACGAGTCCCAGCGTCAGGAGGAGGCCGCCTGATGCCAGAGCGTAGGGACGACAGAGGCGCGCCCGTGGCCGGACCCAACGGCAAGCCGGGCGGCTCGGCGCCCTCGGCGCCACCGTCGGGCGTCGCCCCGGCGGCTGCCGGCAAGAGCGACGGACGCCTGAAGGAGACCGAGCGCGTTCGCACCGGCCATCCCTTCGGTGGCGGCATGGTTGGCGGCAAGGCGGAGAACTTCGGAGCCTCGGCCCGGCGACTCCTGGCCCGCCTCAAGCCGCAACGCACCGCCGTGATAGGCGTGGTCGTGCTGGCGCTGCTGTCCGTGGTGCTGGCGGCCGTCGGGCCGCGCGTCCTCGGCCGGGCGACCGACCTCATCTTCGGCGGCATCATCGGCTCGCAGATGCCGGCCGGCATCACGAGGGAGCAGGCGATCGAGGGCGCCAGGGCCGCCGGTCAGGACCAGGTCGCCGCCATGCTCTCAGGTGTCGAGTTCACGCCTGGTGCTGGCGTGGATTTCGGAGCCGTCGGCAACGTCCTCCTGCTCGCAGTCGCGATCTACGCGCTGTCGGCGCTGCTCATGTTCCTCCAGGGCCTGCTGCTGAACGAGGTCGTCCAGCGCGTGGTGTTCAGGCTGCGCGCCGACGTCGAGGACAAGCTCAACCGCCTGCCGCTGCGCTACTTCGACAGGCAGCCTCGCGGCGAGCTTCTCTCGCGCGTCACCAACGACATCGACAACGTGTCCCAGACGCTGCAGCAGACCATGCAGCAGGCCCTCACCTCACTGCTCACAGTCGTGCTCGTCTTGGTGATGATGTTCTCGATCTCACCGGTGCTGTCGCTGGTGGCCCTGCTGAGCATCCCAGCCACGATGGTCTTGGCCGGGCTGGTGATGGGCCGCTCACGGAAGCAGTTCGTCGCCCAGTGGCGCTCGACGGGAACGCTCAACGGCCACGTGGAAGAGGCGTTCACCGGCCACGACATCGTCAAGGTCTTCGGCCGTAAGCGCGAGGTCGTCGAGGCCTTCGAGGCTCACAACGACGAGCTCTTCCACGCCAGCTTCAGGGCCCAGTTCCTGTCCGGTCTGATCATGCCCATCTCGATGTTCATCGGGAACCTCAACTACGCGGCCATCGCCGTCATCGGTGGCCTGCGCGTGGCATCCGGCACGATCACGCTGGGGGACGTCCAGGCGTTCATCCAGTACACCAGGCAGTTCTCGCAACCCATCACCCAGCTGGCCTCGATGGCGAACCTGCTTCAGTCCGGCGTCGCGTCGGCGGAACGGGTGTTCGAGTTGCTCGATGCCGAGGAAGAGGTCCAGGAAGTCGCCACGGAGAGCCTCGGCGAGCGTGTGCGAGGCCGCGTGGAGTTCAGGGACGTCTCGTTCCGATACGAACCTGACGTGCCGCTCATCGAGGACCTGAACCTCGTGGTCGAGCCGGGACAGACGGTGGCGATCGTGGGGCACACCGGCGCGGGCAAGACGACGCTGGTGAACCTGATCATGCGCTTCTACGAACTGGACCGGGGCCAGATCCTGCTCGACGGCAAGGACATCGCCAAGATGCCCCGGGCGGAGCTACGGCGCAACGTCGGCATGGTCCTCCAGGACACCTGGCTGTTCAAGGGCACGATCCGCGACAACATCGCTTACGGTCGGCCCGGCGCCACCGAGGAGGACATCCTCAGCGCCGCCAAGGCCGCCTATGTGGACCGCTTCGTGCACAGCCTGCCCGACGGCTATGACACCATCGTCGATGACGAAGGCGGCACGATCAGCGTCGGGGAGAAGCAGTTGCTGACGATCGCGCGCGCTCTCCTGGCCGACCCGCCGATCATGATCCTCGACGAGGCCACCAGCTCGGTCGACACGCGTACCGAGCTCCTCATACAGCAGGCCATGCAGACGCTGCGCGGCGACAGGACGAGCTTCGTCATCGCCCATCGTCTGTCGACGATCACCGGCGCGGACGTGATCCTCGTCATGGAGCACGGCAGGATCGTGGAGCGGGGCTCGCACGACGAGTTGATCAGCGCGGGCGGAGCCTACGCCGAGCTCTATCGGTCGCAGTTCGAGGCTCCCCAGGCGGAGGCGGCGGCCTGAGGCGAGGCTCGGACGCTCGCCAGCGGTTCACGGCCGACACTGGTGGCCGGCCGTTCTCGTGTTCCGTTGGAGCTCGCCCGCCTCAGGACCGGGTCGCGGCCACCCAGTCCACGCGCGGCACGATGTCGGCCACGATCGTCTCGAGCGCCCGCCGGTCCTCGATGTCGAAGTTGCGCAGGTGCGGCGAGTCGATGTCCAGGACCCCGACCACCTCCCCGTGCACGACGATGGGCACGACGACCTCGGACCGGGAGCGGTCGTCGCAAGCGATGTGACCGGGGAACGCGTGGACGTCGGGGACCACCTGGGTGCGCCTCTCGGACACCGCGACACCGCACACGCCCCGCCCCACCCGGATGCGCACGCAGGCGGGCCGGCCCTGGAACGGCCCGAGCACCAGCTCGCCACCTTTCATCAGATAGAAGCCCGCCCAGTTCACGCCCGGCACGTGGTCGTAAACCGCCGCCGCGACGTTGGCCAGGTTCGCGAGCCAGTCGTCCTCGTCGCTCGTCAGCGCATCCACGTAACGCCGCAGCTCCAGGTAGCGCTCGTTCTTGTCCGCGCCCTCGGGCAGCGGCGCCACGTAATCGACCTCGTGCCTACCCGCCTCCTCGACCTCGTGCGTACCGGCCTCGCTCATGTGCGAGAGGTTACCGCTCCGAGGCCGCCACCCACATGTCGCGAAGCTCGTAACCCTGGATGAGGTCGTTGAACGTCAGCCGCGGCGGCTTCTCGAGCCGGATGCCAGGCAGCGAGAGGACGCGGGAGAGGAACACGTCCGCCTCCTCCAGCGCCAGGAAGCTACCAGGGCAGCGGTGCGGTCCGTCACCGAACGACAGCCCGTAGCCCTGCACGCCTTTGACCGACATGACGCGCTCGGGGTCCAGGCACAACGGATGGGGGCCCACCGCCCGGTCATCGCCGTTGGCGGCGCGCACGTCGATGGTGACGCGGGTGCCTGCGTCCAGCTTCTCGTCCTCCAGCTCGAGCTCACCGTCGAGGCGGCGGAAGAGCCTTCCCACGACGGGCTCGAGCCTGATGATCTCGGACAGGATGCCCTGGCGCGCGCGTTCGTCGCCGGCCAGGTACCGGCTCCTCAGGCCGTCGTCGTCGAGCAGGTGCCACGCGGCCATCGCGATGAACTCCCGTGTCGTGACCATGCCGGCGGCGCCGTAAGTGATGGCCTCGATGAGCACGTCCTGCTCGCCCGCCCCCTGGGCCAACAGGTGCGAGATCACGTCGTCGCGCGGCTCCGCCCTCCTGGCAGCGATGGCCGGCCTGACGTCGAACCTGAAGTAGTCGGCGATCCCCTTCTGGAGCCTGAGGAACCGCAGCATCTCGCGCGGTCTCCAGGACGGCCGGGACGGCCCCAGGGCTATGAACGCGTCGATCCGCTCGTGCATGCCGGGCTTCGTGCTGTCCGTCAGGCCCACGACCTGCGAGGCCACCGCGACAGCCAGCTTCATGGCCATGTTCGTCAGCTCGGCCCTGCCGGAACTCTCCAGCTCGCCGACGAGCTCATCGGCGACGTTCTCGATGACCGGCCGGTAACGCTGCTTGGCCGCCATCGGCGTGAAGAAGTGCGCTATGGCGGTGCGCTGCGCCTTGTGCTCGGCGCCGTCCTGCCATAAGACAGGCGGCTTGATCCTGAGCGGAGAGCTGGCCGCTTCCCTGATGCCGAAGCCGTCCTGCTTGGCGATCCCTGCGGCCTTGAGTACCTGGCGGGACGCCGACATCGAAGCGACCTCGCGTCTGGGCGGCCCCGTCTTCGTGCGCGCGCCACGCTTCCCGACCTCGGGTGGCTGGCTCCGCCTCATCGCCATGCCGTGGTATGGGCAGCCCGCGGCGTCGGAGGCGCCAACCTGGTTGGAGTCGGCCTGTTGGGCGCCGAGTTGTCGGGTGCCGACCTGTTGGGCGCCGAGTTGTGGGGCGCCGGCCTGTTTGGCGCCGACGGCGGCACCGCGGTCCTGGTCCGTTTCGATCACGATGAAACGATACACGGTGTCTCATAACTTGTATGAGGGTTATCTTTGTCGTCGTGACAGCGGTGGCTCCCAAGGTCGACGCCCGGGTGCGGCGCACGCGGTCACGCCTACAGGGGGCGCTCGTTGCGCTGGTCCTCGAGGGCGACTACGACCAGGTCACGATCCGCGACGTGGCGGACAGGGCCGACGTTGGCTACGCCACGTTCTTCCGGCACTACCGCGACAAGGAGGAGCTGCTGGTGGCACTCCTCGAGGACCTGCTCGACGAGCTCTTGACTCTGCTGGCGCCGAG
>DASVCK010000067.1:0-27000 GCA_036381675.1 Trueperaceae bacterium
GATGACCGGAGAGGCCGGTAGGGGCCCGGTCAAGCTGCCGGTAGCCTTCATAGACGTGCTCACGGGTGTCCACGCGGCGTTCGGGGTTCTGGCGGCCCTGCGCCGGGCCGAGGCGACCGGTGAGGGAGCGCACCTCGACGTGTCGCTGCTTGACGTCGCCCTGGCGAGCCTCGTCAACCAGGCGCAATCGGTACTGCTCACCGGCGCTGCCCCCAGGCGCCACGGCAGCGGGCACCCGACGATCGTGCCCTACCAGGCCTTCGACGCGGCCGATGGCGGCCTCGCCCTCGCCGTGGGCAACGACAGGCAGTTCGCCAAGCTGTGCGAGGTGCTGGGCCTGCCCGAGGTGGCCGCCGACGAGCGCTACGCCACCAACGACGGCAGGGTCGAGAACAGGGAGGAGCTGGTGCCCCTGTTGGCCAGCCGCGTGGCGCAGTGGCGCAGGGACGATCTCATCCAGGCCTGCTCTCGTGCCGGCGTGCCGGCAACGCCGGTCCTCACGCTGCCGGAGACCTTCGAAGACCCGCAGGCACGGGCTCGGGGTGCCGTCATACGCGGTGAGCATCCCACGGCCGGTGAGGTGCCGATGGTGGCCAGCCCCCTGTGGTTCGCCGCCGGAGCGGGTGGGGAAGACCTGGGTCTCCGGCCACCGGAAGGCGGCGCTGCGGTGCCGCCCCTACTGGGCGAGCACACGTTCGAGATCCTGACCTCCGAGGCCGGCCTGGACGCCGCCGAGGTGGACGCCCTGTTCGCCAGGGGTGCCGCCGTGCGGCCGTAGGGCTTCATTAGGCGGGCTCGAGCAGGGAGTCCGCCGCGCTGCCCCTCAAGAGCCCCAGGTACACGCCGTCGAGGCTGACGTCAGCGGCCGGAACCGTCATGGTGGGGTACGAGTCGTTGTGGGGAACTAGCTGCACCTTGCCGCCGGGCAGGCGCCTGACGTACTTGAGCGTGGCGTCCTCCTCCTCGACTCTGACTGCGCAGATCTCGTTGTCGCGCGTAGGTTCGCGACGCGCCAGGAGCACGACGTCGCCTGGCTGGATCAGGTCCGCCATGGAGTCACCGCGCACTCGCAGCGCGAAGCTGGCCTGCGCCAGGCCCGGCAGCGGCAGGTAGGCCTCGGGATGAGCGACCGCGGCGTCGAAGGGGCCAGCGGGGATGTCACCCAACACCGGCACGCCCGTGGCCTGCGCTGGGAGAGACAGGTGCGGTGAGCGGCCGCGGCCGCGGCTCTCGAACTCCAGGTAGCCCTTCTTGCGCAACGCTTCGAGGTGCTGGCGCAAAGACACGTAATGGATGCCGAGGGACCTGGCCATGTCCGAGAGGTCCGGCAGGCGGCCGGTGCGCCTCTGATGGTCGACGAGACGGGTGTAGACCCGCTCCTGTGTTGGGGTCAAAGGCTGCCCGCCGCTTGCTGCGCTCATGCCTAAAATGGTAAGGTGCGTGCCTCAGATGTGTCAAATGTGAGGAGAGTTAACTTTGGCTCATGCGGCGCAGTTCGGGCGCAGCGCGGGCATGGGACGAAGAAGCTCGTCCAGAACGCATCTCATCGCGCTATCACGGCCCCTTACAAGTATGGACATATGTGGGTCCGGGTGCTATAGTTTTTGTAGTTGCCCCGCGCGGGGGTGCGGGTAGCAGCCACCCAGACATCGTCGGCCGGCCGCAAGTGCCGCGCCCCTGTGACGAGAAAGGAAGTCAACCATGCTCGACACGTTCGAAGCACTCGAGACGCCGAGCGGTTGCGAAGCACCAGGCATCGTCCCAACCGGACTGGCCCTGCCTACCCGCACGCTCGAACCAGGTCAGGTCCTCTACGAGGCAGACCGCGAAGCCGCCAGCCTCTACGTCGTCAACCACGGCGTGCTCAAGGCCGTCGTTCCCACCAGCCTCGGCCGCGATCGCATCGCGGACCTGTACGGTCCCGGCGACGTCCTGGGCCTCAGCGCCCTGGACGGCGGCAAGCATGCCGAGACGGTCGTTGCCGTCCACGACGCCTGCCTCACGCCCATAGACCCACAGCAGGCCATGAACGACCGCGGCTTGCGCGACTACGTGCTCCGCAGCCTGGCTCGCCAGCTGAGGCGCTCCCGCGAGATGCTGGACGAAGCCGAGATGCCAGTCGGCGCTCGCGTGACGCGTGCCTTCCTGCGGCTCGCCAAGCAGTTCGGCCTGCCGTCCGATGACCAGAGCGGCGCCGTCAAGCTGCCCCTCGCGCTCACGCACGAGGACCTGGCAGACCTCACGGGGTCGAGCCGCGTGACCATCACGCGCATCCTCGGCGAGCTCCGCAACGACGGCGCCCTGTCGGGTACCCGCGGCGTGTACGTCGCGGACATGGACGGGCTGGAGCGCGCCACGGACCAGTACGTCATGCAGGTCCTCTAAGGAGTCGCTGCTCCGCGCGCGAGCTGCCACGTTGGGCCCCGTGTGACAGAAGACGACCAGAATCGCCCCCTGGGAACATGCGACACCCCGGGGGGCTTATTCGTGCTGGTAACGTAGTGGGGTCATGCTGACCTTCACAGACCTCGCGAAGCAGCGCGTCCTCAAGTTCATGCAAGCGCAAGCCGCGCAGGACGTGGGAGCGCTCAGGATCGCCGGCACGCGGGCCGAGCAGCGGCTCTGGCTCGTCAAGTCCTCCGATAAGCAGAAGAACGACCGAGTCCAGGACGAGGGCTCGTTCGAGGTGTACCTCGACCCGCTCAGCGCCAAAGCGCTCGACGGCGCCACCGTGGACTTCGTGGAAGGCGTCATGCAGTCTGGCTTCAAGGTGTTCTTCTCCAGCCCCAAGTGGGACGACCCCGTGGCCCAGAAGGTACAGGACGTACTCGACCAGTTCATCAACCCCGGGGTGTCCAGCCACGGCGGCAACGTCGCGCTGGAGGGCGTCCAGGACGGCGTGGCCTACATCCGCTTCGGCGGGGGCTGCCAGGGCTGCGGCGCCGCCGACGTCACGCTCAAGCAGGGCGTGGACCGCATCATCCGTGAGCAGGTCACGGAGGTCACCCGCGTGGCCGACGCCACGGACCACGACGCCGGGGAGAACCCCTATTACGCTCGCAAGGACGACAAGAGCACCTCGCCGCTGGCAGGTCAGTGAGCTAGAGCGTGGCCAGGGCCGGCCGGGCTCCGACCCTACCCACAGCACAAGAGGTCGCGACCGCGGTGGCGGTGGCGGCCGGCAGAGAGACGGGCGACCTGCTCCTCACAGGGGGGCAGGTCGTCAACGTCTTGACCGGCGAGGTGCGGCGTGCCGACGTGCTGGTCGCCGGCAGGCTCATCGCGGCAGTCGGTGACGGCCTGACTGACGCCAAGGAGGTGCTGGACGTTTCCGGCTCATACGTGCTGCCGGGCCTCATCGACGGTCACGTCCACATCGAGTCCGCCCTGGTCACGCCGGCATCGTTCGCCGAGGTAGTCGTCCCTCGCGGGGTCACTGGCGTCGTCTGTGATCCACACGAGCTGGCCAACGTCGTCGGTGAGAAGGGGGTCTCCTGGCTGCTCGCCGCCGCCGAAGACCTCCCCCTCGACGTGTGGGTGACCGTGCCGTCGTGCGTGCCCAGCACACCGCTCGAGACGATCGGCGCCACCTTCGGCCTGGCCGAGATGGCGGGGCTGCTGTCCCACCCACGCGTGGTCGGCGTCGCCGAGGTCATGAGCTTCTCGGACGTCGTGGCGGGTGACGCTGCCACGCTCGCCAAGGTTCGCCTGGCCGAGGGCGCCGGCATGTCCGCCGAGGGCCACTCGCCCGGGCTCACGGGCCGCGGCCTACAGGCCTACCTGGCCGCCGGGGTGTCCTCGGACCATGAGTCCACCACGCTCGAGGAGGGCCTGGAGAAGCTGCGCGCCGGCATGTACCTGATGGTGCGCGAGGGCTCGGTAACGCGCGACCTCGCAGCCCTGCTCCCGCTCGTGGACCCGCGGTACGCCGACCGCGTCGGCCTGGTCACAGACGACCGGCTCCCGCACGACCTGCTCACCGAGGGAGGAGTGGACCACGTGGTCAGGGCCGCGATAGCAGGCGGGGCAGACCCCGCCTACGCGCTCAGGTGCGCCAGCTACAACCACGCCCTTCACTACCGTCTCGACCGGCGTGGCGCCGTCGCGGCCGGGTACTTCGCCGATATCGTCGTTGCGGGATCGCTGACCGAGCTGAACGCGCAGCGCGTCTACAAGGACGGTGCGCTCGTGGCTCAGGAGGGAAGCCTCACCGCGCGCCCTCAGCGGCTGGGTACGGTCGACGATGCGGCGCTCAGGAACACGGTCAAGGCTCGGAAGCTGTCGGCTCGCGATCTCGCAGTGGCAGCGCCCGGCGACGGCGTGGCGGCTCGGTGCATGGTGGCGCTGCCGAACCAGATCGTCACCCGCTCGGAGCTGGTGTCGCCCACGGTCAGGGCAGGAGAGGCCGTCGCCGACCCGGCCAGGGACCTGGCCAAGCTGGCCTGCGTCGAGCGGCATGGCAGGAACGGCGGCGTGGCGACCGGGTTCGTGAAGGGGTTCGGGCTGCAGCGGGGCGCCCTGGCGTCGAGCGTCGGGCACGATCATCACAACCTGCTGGTCGTCGGGGTCGACGACGGCGACATGGCCCTCGCCTGCAACCGGTTGGGGGAGCTGGGCGGAGGGCTTATCGCCGTGGCCGACCGCCAGGTGCTCGCCGCGCTCGCCTTGCCGTTAGCCGGCCTCGTGACCGCTGCGCCGCTGGGCGAGGTGGCGGCCGCCCTCGACGCGCTGCAAGACGCCGCCGGCGCGCTGGGAGTCACGCTGCCGTCGCCCTTCATGGCGCTCAGCTTCCTCGGCCTGGCGGTGGTGCCGGAGCTCAAGCTAACGGACCGCGGGCTGGTGGACGTGGCCGGCGGGGCGCTGGTGCCCTTGTGGGAGCCGGTGGCCGGCTAGACCTGCGCGCCGGGCCTAGCGGTCGCTGAGCGGGCCGGATCCGGTGGTCAGATCCCGAAGCGGCCCAGCGCCTGGTCCACCAGGTGCTCCGCGATCGCCAGGCTGGCCGTGGCGGCCGGCGAGGGTGCGTTGATGACGTGCAGCGCACGCTCGCTCTCGCGGATCACGAAGTCGTCGAGCAGCTTGCCGTCCTTGCCGAGGGCCTGTGCCCTCACCCCGGCGCCGCCGCGGTGGACGTCGGCCATGTTCAGCTCCGGCACCAACCGCTGCAGCGCTGCGACGAACGCCGTCTTCGAGAACGAGCGGTACAGCTCGTACGCGCCGATGCGCCAGAACCGCGATGCCATCGCCCACAGCCCCGGAAACGCGACGGCGTCGGCGACGTCTGCCAGCCGCACGTCGAAAGCGCTGTAGCCGTCGCGGGACAGGGCGAACACAGCGTTGGGACCGGCTTCCACCTCTCCATGTACCGTCCTCGTGAGGTGGACGCCGAGGAAGGGCAGCGCCGGGTCGGGCACGGGATAGATGAGCCCCTTCACCAGGTCCTGACGCTCCTGGCGCAGCAGGTAGTACTCGCCGCGGAACGGCACGATGCGCACGTCAGACACGTCGGCGCCGGCCTGTCTGGCGATGCGGTCGGCCTGCACCCCGGCGCACGTGATCACGTGGCCGGTCTCCAACGGGCCGTGGTCGGTGGAGACGGTCACGCCGGAGCCGGTAGCCTTCATGCCCTCGACCCGCACGCCGAGCCGGACCTCGCCGCCCGCCGATTCGAACAGCTGGGCCAGCCGCTTGGCCACGGCAGGGTAGTCGGCGATCGCGGTGCGGGGCGAGTAGATCGCCCGCAGCCCGGCGGCGTGGGGCTCGATCTCCTTGAGACGCGCCTGGTCGACGAGCTCGAGGTCTGGCACCCCGTTGGCGGTGCCGCGGTCGAAGAGCGTCTCGAGGCGGGGAAGCTCGCTAGCATCCGTAGCTACGACGACCTTGCCGACCTCTTGGTAGGGCAGGTCGTTAGCGGCGCAGAACTCGCGCAGCCGCGCCACACCGGAGACGCACAGGCGCGCCCTCAGGCTGCCGGGGCGGTAGTAGATGCCCGAGTGGACGACGCCAGAGTTGTGGCTCGTCTGGTGGCGGGCGAGCGCCCCCTCCTTGTCCAGGACCGTCACGGTGAGTCCGGGTCGTCTGTTCACTAATGCGTGAGCCGTGGCCAGGCCGACGATGCCTGCCCCGACCACGATCACGTCGCTGCGGGTCATGGCGTCAGGATACGCCCGCGCCACACGTTAGACTCCGCGGACATGCGGTCTGGAGCGAGGGGCGAGGACGGATGACGCGCACGCCGGCGGAGTGGCTGAAGGAGTTCGACGCGCACCTGTCGCAGGTGATCGCCGAGGCCGAGGTGCCCGGGGCCGCTGCCTGCGTCACATGGGGAGGCGAGGTCGTCTACCAGCGCGGCTTCGGCTGGCGCGATCGGGAGGCCCGGCTCCCCGCCGGCCCGCGGACCGTGTTCGGCCTGGCGTCGCTCAGTAAGTCGTTCACCGCGCTCGTCGCGCTGGTGCTCGCTGCCAAGGGCATGTGGACCCTCGACGATCCCGTGACGGATCACCTGCCCGAGTTCAATTACCCGGGGCTGGGATCGGGCTCGGAGCCCGTGCGCCTGTGGCACATGCTCAGCCACACCTCGGGTGTGCCGCCGCTGCGGGCGCTCGACTACGCGCTGAGACCGGACCAGGTAGGCGACCCGGCTCACGTCCACTACTCGCGGCGCATCGATGACGACCCCGATGTGAGCTCCTACGACGCCCTGATGGCCTACCTGCGGGCCGGCGAACGGTCCCCACTGGAGCGCCCCGGCAGGATCGTCAGCTACTCCAACGAATGCGTGGCGCTGGTGGGCGCGGCCATCGAGCGCGTCACCGGCAAGCCGTTCCCAGAGGTCCTCGAGGCCGAGGTGCTGGAGCCGCTGGGGATGCTCTCGACGACGTTCGACATAGGCGAGGCGAGGAGTAGAGGCGACTACGCCGTCCTCTACACGCGCACTTCGGACGGTGTCGTGCGCTCGCCCGCGTGGAGCCGGGCACCTGCGTACCTGGGCACCGGGATGCTCAAGTCGAGCGCGTCCGACCTCGCCAGGTACCTCTCGTTCATGGTCGCGGGAGACGGGGCGGCCCTCGGCCTGACCCCGGAGCGGATGGCGCAGCTGACCACGGCGCGTGCGTGGTCGCAGCCGGGCGGCGGGTACGCGCTCGGCTGGTCGGTGCGGACGCACGGTGACGTGACGGTCGTGCGCCATGGCGGCTCGCTCAAGGGCGTGGCCACCTGTCAGGGCTTCGTGCCGGAACTGGGTCTGGGGGTCGCCGTGCTGATGAACCTGGACGGGGCGCCGGTCATGCGGGCCTGGTACGGGGCCGTGAACCTCGCCCTGGGACAGGCCGCGGACGCTCCGCCGTATGGTACCGGCCACGAGCTTCTCTGGGCGGGGCCGAGCAGCCTGGAGTCCGAGCTCGGCCCCTACGCGGGCGTGTACTCCTCCGGCGAGCCCTGGGGGCGGCTCGAGCTCGTGGCGCAGCCCTACGCCGGTGACCCGGCGGGCGCGCCCGGCCGGGCCGCCGACGGTAGCTACCTCGTGGCCTACTCGGGCGACGACAGGGAGCGCATCGGGCGCCTGGCCCTGTTGCGTGAGCCGGGCGAGCAGGGGACGCTCGAGTTCGTCATCGTGGGTGACCAAGGCGCGTGGGACGGCGGGCGCTTCCACTTGGACGCTGTAGGCCGTCCGTTCGCCGTTCAGCACGGCCAGCGCTGGTACGACAGGGAGGCTCCGGCGGACCAGGGACGCCCGGGCTGAGCAAGGCTTCATAGAAGAAACTTGATATGACCAGACTCACATCTGTTGACATAGGGTAGCGGAAACTCCTATACTATCAGGTAGACGTGAGCCTGCGCCTAAGCCGCATAGGTTTCGTGCCGTGGCTTCCTCAGGCACGCTCGGCCCGACGGGCGCACCACGAAGCTGATTCCTGCTAGAGGAGACGACAGACATGGCAAAAGCCGTAGGTATCGACTTGGGCACGACGAACAGCGTGATCGCCGTCATAGAGGGCGGCGAGCCCGTCGTACTGGTGAACTCGGAGGGCAACCGCACCACCCCTTCGGTTGTGGCCTTCAAGGACGACCAGCGTTTGGTGGGTCAGGTCGCCAAGAGACAGGCGGTCCTCAACCCCAGAGGCACTTTGTTCGAGGTCAAGCGTTACATCGGCAGGACTTGGGACGAGATCGAGGCCGAGGCCGAGCGCGCGCCGTACGAGGTCGTGAAGGGCCCGGACGGCGGCGTCAGGTTCGTCGTGGGCGACAAGCAGTACACGCCCGAAGAGGTCTCGGCGATGGTCCTGCGGAAGCTCGTGGATGACGCCAGCGAGAAGCTGGGCGAGAAGATCACCAAGGCCGTCATCACCGTGCCCGCGTACTTCAACAACTCGCAGCGCGAGGCCACCCAGAACGCGGGCAAGGTGGCCGGCCTCGAGGTGCTGCGCATCGTCAACGAGCCAACCGCCGCGGCGCTGGCGTACGGCCTCGACAAGAAGGGCAACGAGACCGTGCTGGTCTTCGACTTGGGTGGCGGGACGTTCGACGTCTCGGTCCTCGAGGTCGGGGACGGCGTCTTCGAGGTCAGGTCCACCGCCGGTGACACGCACCTCGGCGGCTCCGACATGGACTACGCGATCGTCGACTGGCTGGCCGAAGAGTTCAAGTCCGAGTACAACGTAGACCTCCGCAAGGACAAGCAGGCCCTCCAGCGCCTGATCGAGGCGGCGGAGAAGGCGAAGATCGAGCTCTCCGGCCTGCCCGAGACCACGATCAGCCTGCCCTTCATCGCCATGGACCCGGGCTCCAACGCGCCGCTCTACCTGGAGAAGAAGCTCACCAGGGCGAAGTTCGAGGAGCTCGTCCAGCCGCTGCTCGCCCGCATCAAGGGCCCTGTGGAGCAGGCGCTCCGTGACGCCAAGCTCGACAAGAGCAAGATCGACGAGGTCATCCTCGTAGGGGGCGCCACGCGCGTGCCGGCGGTCAAGCGCATCGTCAAGGACCTCCTCGGCAAGGAGCCCAACCAGACGGTGAACCCCGACGAGGTCGTAGCCCTGGGTGCCGCCGTTCAGGCGGGCGTGCTCACCGGCGCGGTGGACGACATCGTGCTGCTCGACGTCACGCCGCTGTCCCTCGGCATCGAGACCAAGGGCGGAGTGTTCACGAAGCTGATCGACAGGAACACGACCGTGCCGGTCCGCAAGACCGAGACGTTCTCGACCGCTGACCACAACCAGACGACCGCGCCCATCCACGTGCTGCAGGGCGAGCGGCCCATGGCCTCCGACAACAAGTCTCTCGGGCGCTTCAACCTCGAGGGCATCCCGCCCATGCCGGCCGGCGTGCCGCAGATCGAGGTCACGTACGACATCGACGCCAACGGCATCCTGCACGTGACCGCCCGCGAGAAGTCCACGGGCAAGGAGGCCTCGATCACCATCCAGAACACGACCACCCTCAGCGAGGACGAGGTCGACAGGATGGTCAAGGAGGCCGAGAGGCATGCCGACGAGGACAAGAAGGTCCGCGAGCTGGCCGAGGCCAAGAACGAGCTCGACAGCCTGAGGCTGCAGGCCGAGAAGGCGGTCACGGACGCCGAGGGCGCCACAGACGAGCAGAAGAAGCCGGTCCAGGACGCCATCGCGGCGGCCCAGCAGGCGTTGGGCGGCAAGCCGGGCAAGGACGAGCTCGAGAAGCTGAGCCGCGACCTTGCCGAGAAGCTCCAGGCGTTCATGCAGGCGGCCGGCCAGCCCGCGCAGCCGGAGGGTGAAGCGCAGGCCGAGCAGCCGGGTCAGGGTGGCGATGACGAAGAGGTCATAGACGCCGACTTCAAGCCGGCGGGTTGAGGCTGTACCGGTGCACGACGACACTCACATGCGAGACGACCACGCGGCGGGGGCGGCAGACGCCCCCGCCGCCGACCGGGAGCAGCGGGGCATGAGCGACGACGAGGCGGCGATCCTGCGCGACGAGCTGAACCGGGCCAAGGAGCGGCTCAAGGAGCTCGAGGCGGAGGTCAGCGACGCCAAGGACCGCTACCTGCGTGCGCGGGCCGAGTTCGAGAACTACCGCAGGCGCATGCAGGACGAGCTGGCACGGGAACGCGAGCTGGGAGCGGACAGCGCTCTGCTCCCCGTGCTCAACGTCTACGACGACCTGGAACGTGCGCTCGACGCTGCGGCGGCGGCCAACGAGGACGGCCCGTTCGTGACCGGCGTGAGGGCGGTGCGCGACTCGCTGCTCAGACAGTTGGAGGCGTTGGGTATCACGCCCGTGGGCCTGCGGGGCGAGGGATTCGACCCCTCCCTCCACGAGGCGCTGGCGGTAGTCCCGCCCGGCCCCGACGCCGCCGAGGGCACGATCGTCCAGACGTATTCGGCGGGCTTCGTGAAGGGTGACCGCCTCGTGCGGCCGGCCAAGGTGGTCGTCGCCAAGGAACACTCCTGAGCCGGAGCTCCCGAGCGGAGACGCGATAGACCGTGGCCGAGTTCAAGGACTATTACGAGCTGTTGGGCGTCGGGCGGGACGCGCCCCAGGACGAGATCCGGCGCGCCTTCCGCAAGCTCGCCGCCAAGCACCACCCGGACCGGAACCCGGACGACCCCGGCGCCGAGGAGCGCTTCAAGGAGATCAACGAGGCGTACACGGTTCTCTCAGACGAGGAGAAGCGGCGCCTCTACGATACCTACGGGCGCACCGGCAGCATCCCTGACTTCGCGCAGGGCGCGCCGTTCGGGCAGGGTGGCACCGTCTACTCGAACGTCTCGCCCGAGGAGTTCGCTGGTTTCTCCGACTTCTTCCAAAGCTTCTTCGGCGGCGCGATGGGCGGTCGCGCGGCGGGCGGCGGCGTGCCGGCGGACCCGTTCGCCTTCGGCAGGCAGACTACCGCTGCGCGCCGGCGGCCGCCCGACGCCGAGGCGCGCCTCGACCTGGGCTTGCTGGACGCCTACCGTGGCGGGCCCACCACGATACGCGTCGGCGACAAGCAGCTCGACGTGACCGTCCCTCCCGGCGTACGTGACGGCGTGAAGCTACGCCTGCGCGGCCAAGCGCCCAGCGGAGGCGACCTGCTGCTGCAGGTCAGGCACCTGCCGCATCCCATCTGGAGGCTGGACGGCGACCACCTCAGGGTGCCCATCCGCGTGCCCGATCACGTGGCGGCGTTGGGCGGCAGCGTGAAGGTGCCAACGCTGGACGGCGAGGTGGACCTGAGCGTGCCGGCCGGCAGCTCGACCGGTCGCGTGCTGCGCCTGCGCGGCCAGGGTTGGCCCCAGCGCAGCGGCGGTCGCGGTGACCTCCTGGCCGAGGTGAGGGTCACCGTGCCCGAGTCGCTCACAGCCGAGCAGCGCAAGCTCTACCAGAAGCTGGCCAAGGCCCAAGCCGATAGCTGAGCAGCCTGGCCCGCGACCCACATACCGACCAGGAGGCAGGCCCGGCCACGCTCGCCACGGCGGCTCAGGTCGCCGGGCGTCGCCCGTAGTACCCTGCGCGCGTGAAGACCTTCCCTCGTTCAGCCGGCCGGCGCCGCCTCGCGGTGCTCGGCCTTGTAGCGCTGCTCGTCTCCGGCCTCCCGCTGGCCGCCGCCCAGGGTGGCCAGGAAGCCGCCGAGCCGCCCGCACCGCAGACCGAGGCTGCCGATCCTCAGGCCCAACAGGCCCAAGCTGCGCCCACCCAAGACGATCCCGTGCTGGTGCGCCTGGGCGAGAGGGTCGAGCGGCGCAGCGACATCGAGTGGCGCTTCGAGGTGGCCATGCGCAGCTTCGCCGCCGGGCAAGGCGTCCCGTACACCGAGGAGATCGCCGCCCAGTTGCGCGGCCTGTTGCCCAACTACCTGGAGCAGCGCGGCACCGAGCTCGTACTCCTTCGCGAGGCGGACCTCCGCGGCTTCACCCCGGACGAAGAGTCTGTGCAGCAGACGCTGGCCGGTCTGAAAGCGTCGGTGCCGGAGGGCGAGTACGAGTCGGCCCTCGCCCAGGCCGGGTTCCCCGCCGAGTCGAACCTCGTGCAGATCATCCGCGAGGGTGACCTCATCACGCAGGTGCTGGAGGCGCTGAGGGCCGAGTCGGCACCGACCGACGAGGAGATCCGCGTCAGGTACCTGGCCGACCTGAGCCAGTACACCGACCCTGAGACGTTCTGCGCACGGCACATCCTCGTCCCCGACGAGGCCCTCGCTGCCGAGCTCGTCGAGCGTGCGCAGGCGGGCGAGGACTTCGCGGCCCTCGCCGCGGAGCACGGCACCGACGGCACCGCCGCCAACGGCGGCGACCTCGGTTGCTTCCAGCGCGGGATGATGGTCTCCGACTTCGAGGACGCCGTCGTGTCTGCGACGGTGGGCGAGGTGACGGGGCCAGTCCAGACGCAGTTCGGTTACCACGCCCTCGTCGTCTACGAGCATCATCCACAGCAGGTGAGGCCCTTCGACGAGGTTCGCGAGGACGTCGCCGCGAGCGTCGCGGCCGACGCCGCCTCGGCCGCCATGGCCGGGCTCATGCGCGGCTCCGGCCTGGTCACCTACCCGGAACGCCTCGCAGCGCCCTGAGGGAGCGGCGCTTCGCCAGCTAGCCTGGCCTGTCTGAGAAGATCTCCTTCCGACCGGTAGCTTCGTGTAAGGAATCCGTAAGCCCGGCGAAGTTAGCTTCGGTACCAGCGCTGGACGTCGATCCGCGTCCTCTCTCGCGATCTAGTGCGTCACCACAACCAGCGCGGCACCCGGCGCCAGACCTCAAGCTGGCGCCGGGACCCTTTTGGCTCTTGCGTCGCTACCGGGCCCCCGCCGCCACGCGGTTAGCTTTGGGGGATGTCGAATCGCTTGGCCGGCTCGCTGAGCCTCTACCTCAGGCAGCACGCCAACGACCCCGTGCACTGGTACCCGTGGGGCGACGAAGCGTTCGCGCTCGCGCGGCAGACGCAGAGGCCCGTGTTCCTCTCGGCCGGTTACTCGTCCTGTCACTGGTGCCACGTGATGGCCCGGGAGTCGTTCCGCGACCCTGCCGTCGCCGAGCTGCTCAACGCCGGCTTCGTGAGCATCAAGGTGGACCGCGAGGAGCGGCCCGACATCGACGACTACTACATGACGGCCGCCCAGGCCATGACCGGCGCCGGCGGCTGGCCGCTGAGCGTGTTCCTGACGCCCGACGGCAAGCCGTTCCACGCCGGCACGTACTACCCGCCCGTCGACAGGCACGGCATGCCAAGCTTCACGCGCCTGCTGCGGGCGGTGATGGCGGCCTGGACCGAGAGGCGCGACGAGGTGATCGACTCCGCCGAGCGGATCGCGGAGAGCATAGGGAAGATCGGAGGTCCGCTGCTGACCGGCCTCGACCTCCAGGCCGGCGCCCCGGACGACGTGGCCGCGTCGGTGGAGGCGGCGCAGAGCGCGGCGCTCAGAGCGCTGGCGGCCCAGGAAGACGAGCAGAACGGGGGGTTCGGCGACCCGCGGGGCGGCCCCAAGTTCCCGCCGCACTCCGCGCTGGCCTTCCTCCTGAGCGCCGGTGGGGACACCGCGCTCCAGATCGTGAGGCGGGCGCTGGATGCCATGGCGCGCGGCGGGTTGTACGACCACCTGGCGGGCGGGTTCTTCCGGTACTCGGTGGATCCAGCATGGCGGGTGCCGCACTTCGAGAAGATGCTCTACGACAACGCCCAGCTGGCGCGGGCGTACGCCCTGGGCTACGCCGCGACCGGCGAGGAGCGCTACCGGGAGGTAGCGCTGGGCGTCCTCGCGTGGCTGGACGCCGAGATGCTCCAGGTCCCGGCTTCCGGTCTCGCCGCCTACTCCTCGGCGCTCGACGCCGACTCGGAGGGCGAAGAGGGCAGGTTCTACGCCTGGACGGAGCAGGACTTCAGGGCGGCGCTCATGCCCGAGGGCGAGTCGGTCACCCGCGCGACCGCGCTGCGGTTCGGCATCACCGCTACCGGCGACTTCGAGGGCGGCAACGTGTTGCGCCTGGCGGCCCTGACTGCCGACGTCGCTGCCGCCATGGGGCTCGAGTCGAACGAGATAGGGCGGCTGGTCGGACGAGGTGTAGATGCCCTTTCCACTGCCCGGGCGCGACGGGTGCGCCCGGCCACGGACGACAAGGTGCTCACGTCGTGGAACGGGCTCGTCGTCTCAACGCTGTCCGCTATCGGCATGGCAACGGGCGAGACCAAGGCGCTGGAGCGCGGCCTTGAGATGGCGCGGTTCCTCGTGGGGCTGCGGGAGGATGGCCGGCTGCTACACATGTGGCGGGCCGGGGAGACCCGAGGGGCCGGCCTGCTCGAAGACCACGTGTTCCTTGGCAACGGACTCCTCGACCTGTACGGCGCCACCTTGGAACCGTGGCTGTTGACCGAGGCCCTGCGGCTCGCGGACGACGTCGACGCCCACTTCGCGGACGCGGTAGGCGGCGGTTGGTTCGACACGGCGGACTGGCTGGCCGGAGCGCCCGCGCAGCTGAAGAGCCACACCGACGGCGCCGTGCCCAGCCGCTACGTCGCGGCCGCGCGGCTGACGTGGCGCGCCGGCCGCCTGCTCTCCGACGCCGAGCGGATCGACCGCGCCGTCTCGGCCGTGCTTCCGCTGGCCCGGGCGGCTGCCGAGGCTCCCCAGGCCCTCGGCTCCGCGCTGGCCTTGCTCGCGGAGATGGCGCGACCCGAGAGGGAGGTCGTCCTCGTCGGCTCGAGGGGCGGCTCGGAGATGCCCGCGATCCTACGGGCGGTACGCGAGGGCACCGGGCCCGGCGACGTGCTGCTGCTCCTCGACCCGGCCGATGAGCGAGGCGGCTCCCATCCGCTGGCCGACCTGCCGCTGACACAAGGCCGCTACCCGCCTGAGGGCGGCCGCGCCACGGTGTACGTGTGCCGCGGCGGCGCCTGCCGCCTTCCCGTCCACGACGCCGACGGCGTTCGCCGTGCGATGCTGGCCGCGTGAGCGCGGGCCGCGCTAGGGTGGCCGGCGCGCCTGCAGGGAGGGATCATGCTTTACTCCGGTCTGCTCGACCTTCACAACGTGGTTCGCTGGCTTGTCGTCGTCCTGGCGGTGGTCGCCATAGTCACCGCGCTGGTGGCGCAGCGCTGGACACCGGCGGTCAACTCGCTGGCGCGCTGGTTCTCCATCGTCTTCGGTGTGCAGGTCCTGATCGGCCTCATCCTGTGGTTCGTCAGCGACCTCGTCCAAAGCTCGCTGCGCGACATGGGTAGCGCGATGAGCGATCCCACCCGCCGTTTCTTCCTCCTCGAGCATCCCCTTCTGATGATCGTCGCCGTCGTGCTGGTTGGCATCGGCGGCGGCCGCGGCCGCAAAACCGACAACCCGCGCGTCGCCCTGATCTTCTGGTTGCTCGCCGCCGCGGCCATGGCGTACGCCATCCCGTGGGACAGGCGGCTCCTCCCCGGCATGTGAGGTCGCTTGCTTAGGTGACGGCAGGTCCTGACAGCCGGTCGCTAACCGGGCAGGCGACCCGGAGCGGTCTGACCCTCACGGTCGGCCCCCCGGCCAGCGGCAAGACGCGCGCCATGGTCTCGGTGGCGCGTGACGCCTGCGCCGCCGGCGACCGCGTGTGGTGGATCGCCCTCCCGCACCAGCGCGCTTACGTGTTCCGTCGCGCCACGGACGGTGGCGTCGCCCTCCTCGGCCTCGAGGTCATGAGTGCCCAGCAGGCGTACTACCGCGTGCTGTCGGCGGTCACGCCCAGCGCTCTGCGGCCCCTTCTCGTCGGCACGGCCCGGATCGTGCGGGTAGCCGAGGTGCTGCAGGAGGTCACGGGGCAGGTACCCACGCCGGGCGAGGCCAAGCTGTTCGCGGCTGGCATCGCCGAAGCCAAACGCTACGAGGTCCCACCCGGCGCGCTAGCCGCTCGTATCGAAGACGCGGAAGCGGAGAGGCTGGCCCGGGTGTACCGCGGCTACCAGTCGTCGCTCCACGGCTTGTGGGACTACGACGACGTGCGCTCGGCAGCGGCCCGCTTGGTGGAGGATGTGGCCGCCTCGGCGGTGCTCGGCGACGACCGCGCCAGGGCCGCCGCCGGACTGCCCGACGTGCTGATCGTTGACGGCTGGCGCGAGCTGGGGCCCCTCGACTGGCGTTTCCTGGAGGGGATGGCGCGCTACGTGACGGTTAACGTCGCGCTGCCGGAGGCGCCTGACGGCATGGTGCCAGACACCACGCTCGAGCCGCTACCCGCAGGTACTCGGGTCGAGCGGTACGGCGCGGTCAACCCGGTCGAGGAGGCGCGCATGGTGCTGCGCAGCCTCAAGCGGGACCTGGGCGGCGGGTTGGACCCTCTCGAGCTGGCCGTGGTGGCGCCGCGGACGGCCGGGGACGCTCTCATCGCCCTCGCCGACGAGTACGGGGTGCCTTTCATGGACGAGCGCGGATCCGCGCTGGCGGACACCCCGGCTGGACGCACGCTCCTCGACCTGCTCGAACTGCCCGACACGCCTACCCCGGCCCGCCTGCTCGCGGTCCCCGAGCTCGCACCCGTGGCCACGCTGGCGATGCGCCTCGGCGTCACGGGCGGCGACGCGCTGGCGCGGGTGGCCGAGAGCGTGGGGTTGAAGGACCGCCTGGCGAGCTGGCAGGAGCGCCTGTCGGATGTCGTCGAGCCGGTCGCGTGGACGCGATCGCTGCTGGACGACGTGCTGCCCCTCACGCAGCCCGAACTGCCCCGTGGCTTCGCCGACAGCGTCATGGCGGCCGCCCAGCACGCCTCCAGGCTGGGCGGCGGTGCGGGCTTCCGGGCCTGGCTGGCGGCGCTCCTGCGCGACGTGCGGGCGCCGCGCGACCCGCGCGGTGGGGTCGCCCTGCTGACCGCCGACCTCGCCTCGGGGCGCCGCTTCGCGCGGTGTCACGTGATGGGCGCCACCGTCGGGGCGTACGGCGCCGGTGAGCGCGAGGACTACTTCGTACCGGACGAGCGCCGCAGCGAGCCGCCATCGGCGGGCACCCTGCCCCGGCGCTTCGCGGGCGGCGACGCCATCGTCATCGCCGAGCTGTTGACGCGCGGCGAGACCACCGTGATCACGGCCGCGTCCGCGGGCACGGACGGCAAGCTGGTACCGGACGAGCGCCTCGTCGGCGACCCGGACGACCTGCCGCCCCTGCCCGAGCTGCCGGCCGGCAGCAGGCTCGAGCTGAGGGACGCGGACCTGTACACGCCCGCGTTCCGCCTCGAGGACCCCGGTGCGCTGGCCGCCGCCTACGGGCCCGGCTTGCCCGACGCCGAGTGGCTGCGCGCCTACGGGGCCGTCTGCGCGTTCCGTGCGTGGGGGGAGAAGGTGGTCCTGCCTCAGGTGCCCGCGGAGGACATCACCGCCCCGGCACCGGATGACGCTCCCGACCCGGAGCGGGAGCTGAAGGAGCTGCTCATGCCCGCGGCTGCCGAGGGCGCGGAGTGGTTCGACCTCGTCAGGGAGCTCGGGCGCCACGCCACCCTCACGCCGGACAGGTTCGAACTGCTGTTGACCGAGTACCCGTGGGCCGCCCCTTGGTTGGAGGCTCACCGACAGACGCTCTTAAGCCTGTCGTGGCGGCCCGTCGTCAGGGAGGCGGATGACGGCCGCGGCTACGAGGCGCGGGTCCACGCCGGCAGACGCGACAACGCCGGCCGCACCGCGACGCTCTACCGCTTCGTGGAGCCGGCCCCGCCCGATTGGGACGGCCGGAGCGACGGCTGGAGATGGGCCCGGGACAAGCTCCGGCACCGCTGGACCGAGTACCTGGTCATGCACAGGTTCCTGACCCACAGGACGCAGCCGGCCAGGCACGTCGAGGTGGTGGTGTGGCCGGTACTGGGCGACCCGATCACCGTCGAGAGGTCATCGAAGGACTACACGAGGGCGAGGGTCGAAGAGGCTGTGCGGGGCGTCGCGTCGGCCTGGGAGAAGATCCTCGCGAGGGACGTGGCTCCCTCGCCGGGGTTCTGGTGCGGCGACTGCCGCCTGTTCTACGTGTGCAGGCGAGGTCAGCGCGAATGAGGGTGAGGGTAGCGTCGGCCGGCACCGGCAAGACCACGAGCCTGGTGCGCCGTTACCTCGAGCTGATCGGCACCGGCGTGCCGCTGAGGCGCATCGCCGGCGTGACCTTCACGCGGGCCGCGGCCGCCGAGCTGCGCGCCCGCGTAGGCGCCGGGCTGCGCGAGCTGGTCGCCGAGGGCGCCTACCTTGGCGGCCTCTACTCGCCGCCGGACGACGACGTGGCGCCGTTCGAGGAGGCGCTCAGGGAGCTGGGCGGTGCGCAGCTCAACACGATCCACGGGTTCATGATCGCCGGCCTACGGTTGAGCGCGCCGCTCCTCGGCTTCGACCCGAGGTTCGCCATGGTGCCCGAGCCCGAGGCGAAGGCGGACTTCGCCGAGGAGCTCGACTCGCTGCGCCTCCTGGCGCGTGACCCGGCGCATGAGCTGCACGCTGCCGTCCTGGTCGCCGGTGAGCACGGCGTCGACCTGCCTTCCGTGATCTTCGGCTCCCGCTCGTTGGCTCCCGAGCTGCGGTTCGATGACGACCCGCTGTCGTCGGCCGTCGGCCAGATCTACCGGGCGGCCTACAGGCGGCTCCTTGACCGGTACGCCTCCAGGCGCCTGGGGCCGGGCGAGGTGGAGCGGGCGGCGCTGAGGCTGCTGGCGCACCCGGTGGCATGCGCGCGGCTGGTGTCGCGGTATCCGGTCGTGTTGGTCGACGAGTACCAGGACGTGAACCCCATGCAGGGGTCGTTCTTCGAGGGGCTCGAGGCTGCCGGTGCGCGGCTCGAGCTCGTCGGTGACCCCAAGCAGTCGATCTACCTGTTCCGCAACGCCGACGTGAACGTGTTCCGCCGGGCGCTCGCCAGCGCCCGCGAGACGGGCGACGTGCTCGCGCCGCTGACCGAGTCGCGGCGCCATGCCCGAGCGGTCGCCGCTTTCCTGAACCGGCTAACGACCAGGCTCGCGGAGCGGAGCATGGGCTTCGGACCGGACGAGGCGCCCGAGGTGAGCGCCGCCGGCCCGCAGGCGGAGGTAGAGGGCTCGGTCGAGGTCATCGCCGTGCGCGGGGCGGAGGGGCTGGACGGAAACAGGGCCTACGAGACGCAGGAGCTGATCGACAGGCTGATCGCGTTCAACGCGCAGGGAGTGCCGTACGACCGCATGGCGGTGCTGGCCCGGAAGCGTCGGCAGCTGGGTCGCGTCGAGACGGCGCTGGCGGCCCGCGGCGTGCCGGCCCTGTACGGGCGTAGGGGGCTCTTCGCCAGGCAGGAGGTCCGAGACGTCAGGTACGCGCTGGAGGTGGGCGCCGGCCCGACGCGTGAGGCGCTCGCCGCTTTCCTGCGCGGGCCCCTGGTGGGCCTCGAGCTGGACGAGCTCAGGGCGGCCATGACGGCGGCCGATCCGGTCGCGGCGCTGACCGCCGTGTCGCCCGCCGCGCGGGCCGTCGTCCAGGAGCTGCGCGCGATCGTGAGGGCACCGCCTCTCGAGGCGCTCAAGGCAGTCCTGAGGCGCGGCTTGGCCGGGGGACCGCCGCTTGTGGACCGGCTGTCCGCCGGTGCCAGGGCGAACCTGGACGCCATGCTCTTCGAGGTAGCGGCGCACGAGCCCGACGACCTGACGCGCCTCCTCGAGCTGCTGGCCGAGCTTGAGGAGCGATCCGAGGCCGAGGAGGTCCCCGGCTCTGGGAGCGGGGTGCGCCTGCTGACGGTGCACGGCTCGAAGGGGCTCGAGTACGACCTGGTGGCCGTCTACGACGCGGGCTACACGCCGCGTGGCGACGCGCCCGGCGCCGTCGTCGAACCGGACACCGGTCGGGTCGCGCTGCTCGGCGCAGTGGCGGAGCCGGCCGCGGCGCAGGCCTGGTCCGACCGATCAGCGCAGGAGGAGCACCGGCTGCTCTACGTGGCCGCCTCGCGGGCGCGGGACCACCTGATCGTCACGGGCAGCGTGGGGTTCCGGGGACCGGCCGGTTGGTTAGGCACGCTGCTCGACGTCGTCATGCCCGGCGGGGAGTTGCCCCAGGCCGTTGGCCTGACGGAGGTCGAGGCGCACGGGCCGGTCCCCTTGGCGGCAACGGTGGCGGGCGAGCCCAGGGCCACGCTGGCGCCGGCGGAGTGGTCGGAGGTCACGTTCCCCCACCACGTGAACGGCCCGCTCTCGAGCCCTTCGCGTCTCGTCGACCTGCTCGCCGAGCGGAGCAACCCGGGTCAAGGTCCGGCGGACGTGACCGGGCCGGTCGAGCTCGACGAGCCGCTCACCCGGTTCGAGGCCATCCGTAGCGGGGAAGAGACCCACGAGGCTGGCGTCGTCGAGCGCGACGAGCCGGCTCCTGGACTCGACCTCTCGCTGCCTGGTCGGGGCCGCGTCATCGGGACCCTCGTCCACTTCGCGATCAGCCAGGACTGGTCGCCCGACGACGGACGCTTGGAGAGCCTGCGGGCGCAGGAGGTCATGTTCCCGTACTCGGCGGCCGAGCAGGATGACCTGCTCGACGAGGTGAGAGATCTGCTCGCGGCGTATCACGGCCTGCTGGGCGCGAAGCTGCCCGCGTTGCCAGACCGGGAAGACGACCGAGCGGAGCTCCCGCTCGCCTACCCGGGTGGGCCGACGGTGTGGGAAGGCGTCATCGACAGGCTGTACCGGGTGTCGGGCCAGTGGTGGATAGACGACTACAAGACCGACCGCCACGTACGCCCAGAGCGCTATCACGTCCAACTGGGCCTGTACCTCCACACGGTCAGGAGCGCGTTGGGGGTGTCGCCGCGCGCTCGCCTCGTCTACCTGCGGCCCCGCGAGGTAGTCGAGCTGGACGCCGACGTGCTCCAGGACGCCCTCAGGCGCTCGGGGGTGTTGGGCCCCGGCTGATCTCGGTCCCCAGCAAGCCGCGCACCCGGCCTGGTGCGGCCTGACCGGGCGCGACTGCGCATGCGCTCCCGCCTCGCAAGGCAAGCCGGCCGCGCCCTTCATGTCTGCCGACTGGCTCGCGGCCCAAGCCCACCGCTGGTAGGCAAGTGCCTAAGCCGGGACGGTACCGGTGGCCGACTCGCGCGATGCTGGCGGCATGGACGAACCGGTTTCGCTACCTCGGAAGGCCAGCTTGGCGGGGCTGGACGGGTTCATCGTCGGCGCCTCGGACGCCAAGCTCCAATGGGAGATCGAGGTACCGCCCGCCCAGCTGCCTGATCTCATCAGGACGCTGGGCACAGGCCAGCCGCTCGCCTTCGTGACGAACCAGGGGCTGGTGACGGTCAAGACGCGCGACTGGACCGTGTGGCCCGGCGAGACCAGTGTCCGGTTGCGCTTGGCGCTGGAGGACGCGTCGGCCTGGTGACTACCGCTAGCCGCCCGGCTCACGCTGCGCGAGGCCAGCTCTCGCTTGCCAGCGCGGCTCACGCTGCACGCTGTCAACCCTGCGTGCGGGCGGTTCACGCCGCCCGCGGGCGGCCCAGCCTCACCCTGCGGATAGGTGACCCAGCACCGTGGCCGCGACCTTGCCCACGACTCGCGCCCCCAGGTTCTCCGGGTGGAACCGGCGGTCGGGGCAGCCGTCGGTCATGACGGCGACCACGTACTGCCTGGGGTCGTCCCCGAGGGCACCCAAGGTGAACACCCCGGCGTCGTTGCGAACGCCGCGTACCGACCCGCTCTTGGACGCGATCAGGATGTCTGACTCGCCCACCTCGGCGCTGTACTGGTCGTAGTCGAGCGCCCGGCCCAGCTCCGTGAACTGTTGCGCCCCGTAGATGCGCTTGGCGACGTCCGTGAGCTCGGGCGGTAACAGCTCTCCACGCCACAGCCGGGCGAAGTGGTCGGCCAGGTCCCGCGGCGTCGTCCGGCTGGGCGTGACCGGGCCGGCACCGGGCGTCGCGGCCACCTGCAGCTTGCCGCGCAGGTAGGTTCCCTCCCATCCGCGCGCGGTCGCCAGGTGATTGACGCGCTCAGGGGTCAGAAGCTCGATGAGGAGGTTCGTCGCGGTGTTGTCCGACACGACGATCATCAGGTTGGCGACGTCTCGCAACGTGTAGCCGGTGCCTGGCGTCATCGTCTTGAGTACCCCTGACCCCGTCACCTGGTCCGTCTTTGTTAGCCGCACGGGCTCGTCGAGGTCGCGCTCGCCTGCCGCCACGGCCTCGAGCAGCGCGTGGAGGATGTAGACCTTGATCGTGCTGGCCGCCGTGAACTGCTCGGTGGCGCGCCGCGCCACCGCAGCAGCCGTGCCGCACTCGTCCAAGGGGAACGCCACCACGCCCAGCCGAGCGGCCGGCTCTGCTCCACTGCCGAAGCGAGGGTCCAGGGCGCCCCCTAGCTCCACCTCGAGAGCATCGAGCTCCGCCTCCAGCGAGGCGACGTCGTTCCGGCCAGCGACCCCACCGTTCGTCATCTGTTCCTCCACGCGCGACAACGTACCGTGGCTGTTGGGCGGTTGCCGCGGGTGTCAAGGCAAGTGCCGCTTCGTATTGTCATCAGGTACGTCCATCACCTACACTTCTGGCGCCAGGCAACGTCGGCGTACCCAAGGACCGGTTCACACCGGTGACAGGTGGAGTGCGCCCGCGGAAAGGGCCCGGCAGTCTCTTGTGCCCGGGGGCCCGGGCGGCGAAGGAAGGTCATGGCAGAAGGCAAGGTCAAGTGGTTCAGTAGCGAGAAGGGGTACGGCTTCATCGCCAACGACGAGGGCGGTGATGACGTGTTCGTGCACTTCAGCGCCATCCAAGCCGACGGGTTCAGGACTCTCAACGAGGGCGACGAGGTCTCGTTCGAGGTCGAGCAGGGTCCCAAGGGGCCGCAGGCCCGCAACGTAGTCATCACCCACCGGGCTCCGGTCCAGGCCGCCTCGTTCGACAACTTCGGCGGTGGCGGCGGCGGTGGCGGCGACCGCTTCGGCGGCGGTGAGCGCGGCGGCGGTCGCTACGACAACCGTGACCGCGGCGACCGTGGCGGCGATCGCGGCGGCGACCGTGGTGGCGACCGTGGTCGCGGCGGCCGTAACCGGCGCTACTGAGTAGGCGGCTCCGGCGCCGGCTCGCGTGAGCCGTGGCGCCGACGAGCAGTAACAGGCCGGCCCCGCGATCTACGCAGGGCCGGCCTTCGTTCGTTCTCTTGCCGCTCGTGCGAGGCCTCAGCGGGTCGCGCTCCTCTTCTAACCCAGGCCGGAACGCCTGCCGCCCTCTCAGGCGGGTGAAGTGCGCGTGCCGCTGGCCAGGCTGCGGCGCCTGCTGAAGCCGTCGGCCGGGGCACCGAGCCGCGGCAGCACCCAGTAGTCGAGCCCGTAGTAACCGGCGATGCGCCAGGCCAGCACGATCCAGGTCGCGAGGATGAACATGATCGGGTTCGTGGACAGCGTGCCGGCCAGCATGAACGCGACGTTCATCAGCCCGCCGAGGAACGCCACCAACCCGGTGAGGAACCCGGCGATGAGCGCGATGCCGACCAGCAGCTCGCCGAAGGCCACGAGGTAGGACATCACCGGCGCCGCCGGCAGGAACACGTTCTCGACGATCCAGGCGTACCAACCGCTAACGGCTGGCGAGTCGCCGACAGAGAGGCTCAGGGCCCTGTTGAGGAACCCCGTGACGGCCGTCCCGGCCTCGGCGCCTACCCACTTGGAGTCGTTGACCTTGTGCCAACCCGCGTTGAGCCATAGCCAGCCGAGGTAGACCCTCACCACCGTCCATACGGGCGCCATGAAGCGTGAGGCGAAGAGGAACTTGCTGATCGTCGGCTCTGGGTAGTACTCGCTACGAGGCATACCGTGGGCCTCCCTTTCGACCTCGAGTATGGGGCCTGGGCCTGAGGCAAGGCCAGGGACGTAGGTACCCCCCACAGCCCACGCGCGTAGAGTGGCGTCTGTGACGCGCCTAGAGGGCACACTGCTGCTGCCGGACGGTGCCGTGCAGGGGGCGATCGAGTTCGGGGCTCTCATCGAGGGCATCGAGGCGACCGGCCCCGGCACGACCGCCAGCGGGCAGATCCGAGCGCCCATCATCTGCCCGGGCTTCATCGACGTGCACGTCCATGGCGGTGATGGCGGGGACACGATGGACGGCCCGGACGGCGTGAGGACGTTAGCGCGGTTGCACGCGCGGCACGGCACGACGACGATCCTGCCCACCACCATGACCAACCCGTGGCACAACGTGACCGCGGCGTTGCGCGGCGTCCGTGACGTGATGGGAGACGTGTCCCCGGGCATGCCGGACGTCCTCGGCGCCCACCTCGAGGGGCCGTTCATCAATCCCGGCAAGCTGGGTGCCCAGCCGCCGAACGCCCTTCCGCCCGACCCGGAACGCGTCGCGGAGGTGATCTCGCTCGGGGTGGTCAGGTTGGCAACACTGGCGCCAGAGCTGGACGGCGCCTTAGAGGCGGCTCAGGCGTTCGCACGGGCCGGGGTGAGGGTCAGCTTCGGCCACACCCTGGCCACGGCCGAGCAGGCGGGCCGCGGGGTGGACGCCGTGCTGGGAGCAGGCGGCACGCCCGGTTTCACCCATCTCTACAACGCGATGACTCAGCTCGGTTCGCGGGAGCCCGGCGTCGTCGGGACCGCACTCTCGCGCCCGGACGCGTACGCGGAGCTGATATTCGACCTGCATCATGTCCACCCGGTGGCCTTCCGGGCGGCCGTCGCAGCGAAGCCGGGGAGATCGTTGCTGATAACCGACGCCATCAGGGCCACGGGGGGCGGCGACGGCGAGAGCGAGCTAGGGGGTCAGAGGGTGATCGTGGCGGGCGGCGCGGCTAGGCTCGCGGACGGCACGCTGGCAGGCAGCGTCCTCACGATGGACCGGGCGGTGAGGAACGCGGTCGCGGCCGGGCTGGACCTGCACGCGGCTGTGACCATGGCGGCCGCCACCCCCGCCGACTACCTGGGTCTCGGCGATCGCGGGCGACTGGCGGAGGGCGCGCGAGCTGACCTCCTGGTGTTGGGTGGCGACCTGAGCGTGGAGCAGGTGTACGTCCGGGGACGCCAGCTGGCGTAGACGCCCCCAGGTCCGCCGCGGGCCGTGGCCCGTCAGTTCTGTCTGAGCGCCAGGCGCTCGAGCCGTTCGCCGACCGCGACGAGGGAGGAGCCCATGCGGGCGGCCGCGGACCGCCATACCGGGAGCGGCTGCCTGGGCGCCTTGGCGCCGCGCACGGAGCCGGCGCGTGGCGGGACTCTGGCGGGGCCGCCCGTCGCGGGCGTGTGAGGCGTCGTCGAGACGCCGGCCAGGTGGGCCGTCCTGGCGGCGCGGGCCTCGCGCTTGGCCTCGCGTACCGCTCTGGCGCTTTCGTGCAGGCGCCGCGCTTCCTCGATGAGCTCCTTCTGGCGGTTCCAGTACCCCAGCCTTGGATAGGCGTTGGCCTCGTGTGTCATGAGCGCCTCCTTCGACGACCTCACTTACCTGCACAGGCTAGTCAGATACCCGGACACAGGCTGGCCAGTTTCCAGCTATGTTGCCTGACATGGGTTCAGCGCTCCCGAAGAGGCTCTTCGATCTGGTGGAAGAGCTGCAGGGGAGAGGTTTGCGGACCTCCGCCGAGCTCGCCCAGCGACTCGGGGTGTCCGAGCGCACCGTAAGGCGCGACATCGGCCGATTGATCGAGCTGGACCTGCCGGTCGAGACCCAGCCAGGGCGCAACGGTGGCGTCAGCCTGCCGGCCGGGGCGCTGCTCCCGGCGGTGCGTTTCACCGACGACGAGCTGCTCGCCCTCGCGACCGGCCTGAAGGCGGTGGCGGCGGACACGGACGCGGCCCTGGGGCACGCGGCCAACCGCGCCTTGGAGAGGCTCGAGACAGTGCTGTCGCCCGAGACCCGTGGCCGCGTGCGCGCCCTGCAGCAGACGCTCTCACCTGGACAACTGTCTCCCGACCCCACTGTGCCGGCGCCCAGTCAACACGTGATCGCCCTCGCCGAGGCGAGCCATCGCGGTGACCGGGTGACGATCGGCTACAACTCCGGCGGCCGCGTCACGGAGAGGAAGGTGGACCCTTACGGCCTGGCCAAGCTGGGTCCGTGGTACGTGGTCGCCTACTGCCACTTGAGGCAGGACCTGCGCACGTTCAGGGTGGACCGCATCCGCCGCATCGCGCCCACCGAGGAGCGCTTCGAGCGACCGCAGGGGTTCGACGTCTACCGCTACGTGACCGACGCCATCGCCATGGCCCCAGGCCATGGCGACCTGATCTGCCGCGCGCTGCTGAGCACGGACATCCAGACGGCCAGCAGGCGGCTGGCGATGACGACGGTGCTGCTCGAGCCCGTGGACGAGGGCGTCCGGCTGACGGTGAGGACGGACGAGGGCGGCCTGGACTGGGTGGTGCACCACCTGCTGCGCCTGCGGTGCGAGGTTCGCATCGAGGGCCCCGAGGAGCTAAGGCAGGCCGCCAAGCGCATGGCCGCCAGGCTGATCGCCCTGTAGGCCCGGCCCCGGCCGCTGTCCCTACTCTTGGCCCAGCACCTCGCCCACGACGCGTTGGACCACCTGCGGGTCGGCTCTGCCCCCGGCGCCGCGCATCACCTGACCGATGAAGAAGCCGCGCAGGCCTTGCTTGCCTGCCCGGTAGGAGGAGACCTCGTCCGGATGTCGCGCGAGGGCCTCGAGGGCCAGGCGCCTGACCTCGGCTTCCGGTAGGGCCCGGTCCAGGCCGCGCGCGGCGACGAGCTCGACAGGGTCCGCCCCGCTGGCGGCTGCCTCGGCCAGGACCTCCTTGGCCGCGGTGGCCGTGATGGTGCCGTCGGCCAGGAGCCGCGCGGCACCAGCCACGCCCGCAGGCGTCAGTCCGGGACGGTCACCGCGCTCGCGCAGCTCCCTCGCGACCTCGTTGACGACGAGGTTCGCAGCCGCCTGCGCCGGCGCGCCGTGAGCGACGACTAGTACGAAGAACGCCACCAGCTCCCCGGAGCTGGCGAGCGCGTCGGCGTCGCTCGGCGCGAGGCCGTGCGCAGCCGCCAGGCGGGCTGCCACCTCGGCCCTGGCCGGGTCGAGAGCGCCAGGGGTGTGCGAAGCGTCCGCTGCGCCCGACGCCGCGGGAGACTGCTCATTACGGCGCCCACCGCCACCTGCCACCGCGGGGCCGCGTTTCGGGTCGCCCGCGCGGCGAGCG
>DASVCK010000068.1:0-4102 GCA_036381675.1 Trueperaceae bacterium
GAGTCGCGCTGGTCGCGGGCTGCCGTTCGACGGTACCCGTGCCCTGAAGGTGCGAGATCGAGGCACGAAAAAACCGCGCTGTCGAGCGCGGCTGATATCTTCAAGATACCCCCGTATGCGCCATTCGTCAAGAGGATGCACGGATCCCGTCCTGAACGGGCTTCTAACGTGCTCGAGCGCATAGGAAATCGGGCGATGGGTCCGTGATCCTGGCCTTGTTCGGCAAGACTCGCCCCGCGGTCGGCCGGGGCCTCCGCTAGCGCCTCAAGGAGGCGGCAGGCCGGGCCCACCGGCCCCGCGGGCGTCTTCGACGCTTGAGGTTCAAGAGCCCGAACAGCAGCAGCACCGCCGCTACAGCGAGCGTCACCGGCCAATCCATCCAACGCACCACGAACGCGACTATGGCCGCGATCGCAGCAGCTACGGCCTCGGGGCTCCTGTAGACGGTCTTGGCCGCCGTGATGATGAGCGGCTGTCTGGCGAGCAGCGCACGACCGCCCCGCTCGATCGCCAGCTGCACGCCATCGGGGCCGCGGCGCAGCGCCTCGACGTACAGGGCGTCGTCGCCTAACCGGGCCGCGGACTTACCTCCCCACTTCAGGCCGAGCAGCGGGTTGGGGGCGTCTTCCACGAAGCGGGCCACCGTGGACAAGTCCGCCGGATCGTCGATGTACTGCAGCGCCCGTGTCGCCTTGGCCGGGCCCACCTTCACGCTGATGCGGCCGGCGTCGGTCAGGAAGCCGGCGAGAGGACGCCACGCCCGCTCCCGCACGAGCCTGACGATGGCCCTCGCCAGGCCGTCCGCCAGAGTGCCGGCCCGTCGAGCCGCCTTGAGCAGCGAGGTGCCGGCACCAAGCTGCGGCGTGAGCGTGAGGGCGATCCCGGCGGTCGACAACGCGACCAGCACCTCGTCGGTGTCCTCACCCCTGAACCACGCGATGCCTTGGCGGGTCAGGTCGCGAACGTCGCCGAACACGACGAGGTCGCTCGCTACCGCGCAGCCCAGGCCTACTCCGTCCTCAGCTCTGCCCGTCCAGACACCGCCGACGCAGCGGGAGAAGACCGCCCCGATGCTGTTCCACTCGGCGTTCGCTGCGGCCAACACGCGTTCGCATCCGCCGGCTTCGGCCAGCTCGATGGCGTCGAGGTGACGACCGTCCGCGAGCGCCGCCTCGGCCTCGGCGCAGTAGGGGTAGAGCGGCAGCGACTCGATATACGGCCCGCCCGCGTCGAGCCACAGCTTGCCCAGCGCGAGGCCCAACGCGGCGAGGACGAGGACCGTGCCCAGGACGGTCCGAAGGAGCCTCACGGCCCGGCCCGCCTCATGCCGCCGCTCGCACCTATCGGCCGAGTCATCGTCCGAAGTCTACGGTCCGTCGGTTGCTGGTCGGTCAGGTTTTCGGGTGTCCAGCAGCTCGGAAGTCCGTGAGCACCGCCTCCAGCGGCAGCCGCCTCCGGCCGGCGGGTACGTCGCTGGACTTGCCGTAGAAGAAGATCCCGACGACCTCCTCGCCCGGGTCACCCTCGTGGCCGAGGAGCGGCCAGAAGCCTTCGTGCCGCCATACCGAGGCAGTGGACCACTTGCTGGCCACGCCTTCGGACCACAGGTGGAGCATGAAGTTCTGGGCGGCGCACGCGACGGCGGCATAGTCCTCGCGCCTGGTCACGGCGTCGGCATCGGCGGCTGAGCACACGGTGAACACGACGACCCCCGGCACCCCCTCCCACTGCCGGCGCTTCAGCGCCACCTTCTCTGGTCCGGAGCCGTCGCGCTCCAGCAGCTCAGCGTTCATACGGGCCAACGCCCGGATCCGCTCGTCGTTCAGCAGGTAGAAACGCCACGGCTCCGTGTGCCTGTGGTTCGGGGCCCACCGTGCCGACTCGAGGGCTTCCCTCACCACCTCGTGGTCCTCGATGACGCTGCCGACGAGGCGCGGCTGGCCGACGCTGCGCCTCGAGCGCAGAACTTGGACGGTCTGGGGCAAGGTGATCATCTGGCCCCTTGCTAACACGACCGAACGCCTCACAGACCTGCTCGGGATGCAGTATCCGGCTCTTGCGTCCCTTAGCTGCGCCGGTAGTCGAGCCACCGATGTACTTGCCGGGTCTTTTGTCCCGCCGCCGCATCGCCGACAGTCATATATCTGGATGCGCATGTCCGAGTTGGAGGTCATCATGCACACGAGTCCGCCGGCACTCAACACGGGTCGAGCGCTGGAGAGACATGACAGGCGATAGCGCTAGCGTCACGGGCAACGGCAGGGCGCGGACAGGCGACCACAGCCGGCCCCTGGCAGTGACGAAGGCGCGTCTCAACCCGGTGGCAGACCGGGACACCCAGGCGACCAACCTCATCTACGCCTACCTCGGTTGCGCCGCGCTCTGGTTGGTGATCGGCACGTTCATCGGCGAGTACCTGGGTATCAAGTTCTCGTCGCCGGACATGGATCACCTGCCGTGGCTCTCGTACGGGCGCCTGCGGCCGGTCCACACCAACACAGTGTTCTGGGGCTGGTCGTCGCTGGCCCTCATCGCGCTCGCGCTCTACGTCGTGCCCAAGACAAGCAACCGGCGTCTGTTCTCGATCCCGCTGGCGTGGACCAGCCTGGTGCTGATCAACGTCGCGGTGCTCGTGGGCGACGTCCTGCTGATGTCCGGCATCAACAACGGCGGTCAGGAGTACCGCGAGTACGTGTGGCCGGTGCAGGCTGTGTTCGCTCTCGGGGCGGTCCTGGTTGCTTACAACCTCATCCAGACGATCGCCAAGCGAGATGTCGAGGAGATCTACATCTCGAACTGGTACATCGTGGCCGCCTTCCTGTGGACGGCAGTGGTGCTGGTGATCGCGTACCTGCCCTTCTACCAGACGAACCCGATCAGCGAGTCGGTGATCCAGGGCTACTACATGCACATGGGCGTGGGCATGTGGTTCACGCCGCTGGCGCTGGGCCTGACGTACTACTTCCTTCCCAAGCTGCTCAACAAGCCCATCTACTCGTACTCGCTCGGCGTGCTCGCCTTCTGGACTCAGATGCTCTTCTACACGATGATCGGCGCGCACCACTTCGTCTTCGCGCCCACGCCATGGTGGATCCAGACGGTCGCGATCATCTTCAGCGTCGGCATGCTCGTGACACTGGCAGCCGGTACCGGCAACTTCCTGCTGACCATGCGTGGCAGCTTCCGCACGATCGCTCGCAGCTACTCCCTCCCGTTCATCCTGGCCGGGGTGCTGGCCTACTTCTTCTGGTCGGCCCAGGGTTCGCTCGAGGCGCTGAGGTCACTGAACCTCGTATGGCACTTCACCAACTTCACGGTGGCGCACAGCCACCTGACCATGTACGGCTTCGTCGCGTTCCTGATCTGGGGAGGCATCTACGGCCTCGTACCCATGCTCACGGGACGTGAGCCGCGGGCGCTGCTGGTGGGCGTCCACTTCTGGTTCGCGTTCGTGGGCCTGGCCTTCTACGGCACGGCCCTGATGATCGGCGGGACGATGCAGGGCATGAGCTGGCTCTCGGGCGCCCCGTTCATCGAGTCCGTCAACACGATGGTGCCGTTCTGGCTGTGGCGTGCCGTGGGCGGCAGCCTGATGTTCCTGTCGCATCTCGTCTTCGCCTACAACCTGTGGACCATGCGCCCGGCCAGGGTGCCCGCTCCAGTGCAGGCGCCCGTGGCGGCGGCGAGGGCACTGTCATGAACATGCACAGCAACCACCGGCTCCTGTTCTCGGTCATCCTCTTCGGCTTCATCGCGCTCTCGATGATCATCGCCGTGGCCCCCGCCATAGGCGTGGAGAGCAGCATCCGCCCCCTGCCGGACACCCTGCCCATGACCGAGATCGAGAAACAGGGCCTGGGCGTCTACATAGCGGAAGGCTGCGTAGCCTGCCACACGCAACAAGTACGCCCCCTGGAGATGGACGAGGTCTGGGGACGGGCTGCCGTGCCGGGGGACTACGCGCACGTGGAGCCCCTGGGCGCCCTCTCCCCTTACGCACCGGCCCTTCTGGGCTCGTCCCGCACCGGACCAGACCTCACGAACGTGGGCGCGCGGCAGGCCAGCGAGACCTGGCAGTTCATGCACCTCTACAACCCGCGCA
>DASVCK010000069.1:0-4087 GCA_036381675.1 Trueperaceae bacterium
GAACTTCGCGTTAGCCTCCCGCAGCGCCTCACCGGACGGCGTCTGGCCGCCGAGGAACCCGCCGGGGAGGTTGGCGTCCTCCCTGATGCGTTCGAGCTTGCGGTTGTGATGCTCGTGCAAGGACCTGAGGTCGCCGGGGACGATGTAGCGCGCGTCGCCGTCCTCGACGACGCGGATGACGTGCGTGGGGCTGCGTTCGTCCGTGCCGTCCTTGACCTCGCCCTTCACGAGCAACTGGGGAATGGCCGTGGACTCTTCGATGCGGTCGCCCCTGACCTGCGAGGACCAGTCGGCGTACAGGTGGGGAAGCACCTTGGCGATCTCTCCGAGCGGCATGCGGTCGGCGCCGCGGCTGACGATCGCGAACCGCGGCATGGGCGCGCCGCTTGGATACTCCGCGCTGGGCTCTACCACCTCGGCGGGTGTGAGCTGGTGGACGCGGCTGGGGTCGGTGACGTCCCGCCACTCCCGCATGGTGCGCTCGAGCAGGTCGTAGAGCCTGACCGTCCACTTGGTCGCGGCGCCGACCGACTCCGGCTGCACCCACGCGTGAATCAACCCAGCCACGAGCGTCGGGGACGCGAGACTGTAGACGGGCTCGACGTGCCCGATCAGCGGTTCGATCCTGGTCACGCCCAGGTCGGGGTCGCGGCGGTTGATGCCGGCGAGCATGCCGCTGTAGAGGGCCTGCTCGAGCATCTCGTCCGCGATGGCTTCGAGGTCCATCGCGCGGAGGGCCGCGTCGGCGGCCTGGTTGTCGCCGCCCCAGTTGACCTCGCCGAGGATTCCGAACCGCTTCACGGACACGATGCGCGGCCCGATGCTCTGGGCCTGCGCGGCGAGCCTCCTGAGGGCCTTTCTGGCCTCGTCGGATTCGATGCTGGGCAGGAGGTGGTCGGGGATGGCGCGTAGGTCGCCGGTGCCCCACTCCTCGGCTTTGGCTTTGAGGGCCGCGCGGGACGTGAGGCCCGACAGTTGCGTCTTCAGCGTGGCGGGGTCGATGGGCACGCGGTCCCTCCCTTCGCTAGCGGTAGATGCGTTTGGCGGTAGCCGGGTCAGTCGTGCGTTTGCCGATTAGGGCGTGGTGCAGCGCGGCTAGGGCGTCCACCACGTCGTCGTGCTTGTCACCCAACCCGGTGAAGGCGAGCACCTCGTCCAGGAGAGCCTCAACCCACGCGCCGTGCTGCGGCGCGTCGCTGCTCGGCACGGCCACCTTGCCGGCGTTCCACTCGGCGGCGACCGGCTGCGCCCTCGCGAACTTGTCGCCTGTCGCGGTCACGGCGTCCACGCTGACGCCCTTGCTTCGCATGAACGCCTCGAGGCCCTTCTCCGTGCCGCTGCGGAACCACGTCACGCGCCGGATGCCTCTAGCGCGGAGCTGCTCGAGGAACGCGGCCGGCTCCGCCTGCGCCCTCACCATGCCGGTGACGTACAGGACGTCGCCGACCAGGCGGCCCGTGACCGCCACGCTGTAGTCGGCATGGGATTTGGCGGTGTACGCCGCGTCGAACCCGACAGCCTCCCGGTACGCCCCCTCGCTCGGGAGCGCGTCGTACGTGGTGACGTTCTGGAAGACGTTGCCGCCGCGCGGGACGGGTTCACCCTGGTACAGGCTCGCCCACGTGTACTCGCCGACCTGCTTCTTGATTCGCAGCAGGCGCTCGACCGGGTACCGCTCGGGCCACAGCGCCTCGCCCGTGTCGGGATCGAGGGCGGGGAGGTTGATGCCTTCCCACCCGTCGGCGAGGAGGCGGCCGCTGAGGTCGTCCTGGTGCCACCTGGTGGCGACGACGATCGCGGACGCGCCGGGTTCGAGGCGCGTGTAGAAGACGTCTGTGAACCACTCCCAAACGCGGTCGCGGATGAGGGCAGACTCGGCCTCCTGCCGGTTCTTCACCGGGTCATCCACGACGCCGAGGCCGGTGATGCCTTGACCGGTGAGGGGGCCGCCTACGCCGGTGGCGAGCAGCCCGCCGCCGGCGTTGGTGCGCCACTCGCGCATGGTCTGCGCGTCGTCCGCGAGCTGCACGCCGGCGTCCCTGGCGATGCGTCTCGCGGTGCGGGATTTGCTGTTGGCGAGCTCCTGCGCGTACGTCGCGAACGCGTGAGTCAAGCTCGGGTCGAGGGTGAGGAGCCACGCGAACGCGTGCAGGATCGTGCTGGTCTTCCCGTGCCGTGGCGGCATGCTGACGACCGCGCGGACCTCTTCGCGGGTGGAGCGCTCTACCAGCTCGGTGATGACCTTCACTGGCCGGGTCAGGTCGTGGCCGTGCCGCTCGAGGAACGCCGCTAGGGGTTCCCGGGCTCTAGTTGGGGAGGGCCGCGCGAGCTGGCGCATCTTCGCCGCTCGCCGCTGCGTAGCCTCGATCCTGGCCAGCATCGGTAGCGCCACGCAGCACCTCCCTCGTTATCTCCACCTCGGACAGCGCGCGGAACGCTTCCACGACCTTGCCGAGGTCGGGTTCGTCCGCTGCGAGGGTGCGGATGCGTTGCACGAGCTCGGCGAGGGCGTCGGTAAGGTGGGCGGCCCAGTCGCGGTCGAGGATGTCGTTGAGTCTGGCTTTGAAAAGCGCTGCAAGTTCGGAATCCGTGTCCAGCGCGGCTTTCCAGTTCCATACGGTGCGGGGCGCGACTTCGTAGGTTGCAGCGATCTGGTCGGCGGCGGCGCGGGTGAAGCCGTGTTGCGCCCATTCAGCGAGGGCGCGAGCGGCTCGGGCGTTGTCTCTCCTGGCCACGGGTGCGCTCCTCTCGTGTTGTTGGGGTTGGCCCCGCCTGGGAGGTGGCGGGGCCGGGGTTGCGCGCCCCTCGCGGCGGGGGGTCCACAGCGTCACTAGGGGGTGTGGTGTGTCGCAGGGGCGCGCGTGGTGGAGATGGGCGGAGTCGAACCGCCGTGCCCGACCGGTGCCGGGTCTATGCCGGTCATCCCCAAGAGAGAAGCCCCGCTGGCGACCGCTCCACATTCGCAGTCCTTCAACGTTTCCCAGGCATCGCAGCCCTTGTGTGGGAACGCCGACCGGGAAATCCCAGTCCTACCAGCGGGGCGTGGGAGCACCAGTTCTCAGGAGGCCCCCCAGGTTGCCGAGGTCCCTCGAGACCATCGGACGAAAGCATAGTAGCACATGCACAAATCCCACACCTTGTCAAGGGGAGGTGAGGCCCGCCTTCTCCGCGATCGCGAACACTTCCGTCGCTCGGATGTCCAGGTCGTCGATCAGGGCGTCCTCCAGCTCGGGCGTGACGACCTCCACGAACGCGACCGCCGCGAGGTGCTCCAGGAACGCCGCGACCCTCGGGGTGATGAGCGGGTCCTTCGGGTTGCGCCTGAGAACGGGCGTGCCGTGCCGGTTGTGGTCGAGCGTGAACGGGTGCCGGGTTGTGGCCTGCCAGAGGGCGCGCCACCACTCCTCGTACGTGTCCGCCTCCTGCTCCTCGAGGGCGTGCTCGTACTGGGTCTTGGTGAGGCGCACGGCGAGCTTCACGCCGCGCGGCCAGTCCTCCGGGTGCACGACGGCGTGCACGCGGCCTTCGTCGAGGGGCTCGACGCGCGGGACGGGGCCAGGCACGCCGCTTGCGGTGCTGTGCATGCCGCTGCGTGGGTTGCCGGTGGGGTCGTTGACGGTGTAGGCGGTGCCGTGCGGCCAGTCGCCGCCGCTCATGGCGTTGGTCACGGCGGCGCGTAGGGGTTTCCAGAGGGCGTTGGCGATGGCGCGGTGTGCCTGTTGGTCTCGCGTGAGGCTGGGCGGGTCGGGTGGTGTTGGCGTGGGTGGACGTTCAGGCACTACAACCCCCTGAGTCACGCGGGCCGCCGTTCGATGAGGCCGCACCGCGTGCAGCACCGTAGGCTCACGCTCCACTCCCTCCGAGGATGCGGGCCTTCTCGGCTTCGTACCGCTCCGGTGTCGGGTGGGACTCCGCCAGCGCTGCGAGGGCGGCTAGGCGTTCATGCCTTGAGGCGGGGGGGAGGCCCTTCGCTGCTCGTTTCGCGGCGACGGGGTGGGCGATCAGGATGGGCGTGGCTGCCCGCTCGGGCTTGACGCGGTTTCGTGAGCGGAGCGGCTTGTCGCTGTGCGTGCTGCCGGTGCGCCAC
>DASVCK010000070.1:0-3137 GCA_036381675.1 Trueperaceae bacterium
CAGGAGCTCGCGCAGATCGAGGCCGCTCTCGGTACGACCTCCGCGCAGCTGCAGCAACGCATAGCCGAGCGCAACCAGGTCAGCGCCGAGCTGGCGGAGCGCGGCCGCGAGCGCGAGGAGATCGTCGACCAGATCGCGGTCCTCGAGGAGGAGCGGCTGGCGACGGAGGCGCGCATCGGCGACCTGGAGGTGCGGCTCGGCGCCATGCACGAGCGCGTGAGCGAACTCCTGGTGACCCTCTACAAGCAGCGGGGCTCGCCAGCGCTGTTCACGCTGTCGCGCAGCCAGAGCTTCTCGGACCTGAGGGTCAGGAATCACTACGTGTCACTGCTCTCCTCACAGGACGCGGACGTGATCGGGGAGCTCGACTCCCTGCTCTTCGCTCTGCAGATGGAGCGCCAGAGCCTGGCCGACCAGCAAGCGGCGCTGCGGGACGCCGAGGCGGAGCTCGCGGCGGCCGAGGCGGAGCTGCAGGCGGCGCAAGCGCGCCTGGACGCGATCGTCGCCGACCTCGAGTCGACGCGCCAGGGTCAGTTGGCGCTGCAGGCGGACCTGCTGGAGGAGCAGCAGCGCATCGAGGCCAGCCTGAGCGACCTCGACTCGGCGCTGGAAGCCGAGATGGACCGGCTGCGTGCCGCCGAAGCGGCCGCCCGCGCCGAGGCCGCGCGCGCTGCTCAGGACCGCGAGCGCCGCCTGGCGGCGGAACGACAGGCGGATCAGGCCGCCGACCAGCTCAACGCGTTGGTGGAGGCGCTCGAGCCGCTGAACACGGGTTTCGTGCGGCCGCTCGACGGCGCCAGGCTCGTGACGCGGTTCGGAGCGGCCAACAACTCCTACCTCGAGCTCGAGGCCGGAGCAGCCAACGCAGCGGTCTACAGCGTCGCGCCCGGGGTCGTGCAGGTGACGAACTACCTGGGTGCGAACCTGGGCTACCTCGTCGCCGTCGACCACGGTGGGGGCATGACCAGCGTCTACGTGAACCTGAGGCCGCCGGTGGTCGACGAGCTCCAGGTGGTGGCGCAGGGCCAGCTACTCGGCTACCTTGGTGGCGGCACGTTGGTCCACAACGACACGCTGCACTTCTACGTGCGGCGCGCGGCGGGGGACGGCGCGTACACGTACGTAGACCCGGCTCCGATGCTCGGCTGGTGAGTGAGTAAGGTGACCTGCACTACCTGCGGCAACGACAACCCAGAGGGCAACCGCTTCTGCGGCATGTGCGGCAGCCCTCTCGCCCGTCAGCTGACGGGCAGGGAGCGCCGCAAGGTGAGCGTGCTGTTCGTCGATCTCGTCGCCTTCAGCTCCATGACGAGGGGGCTCGACCCTGAGGAGGTCCGCGACCTGGCGGACAGCGTCCTCACCGCGGTTGCCGGGGTCGTGGAGGACTTCGACGGCTACGTCGACTCGTTCCGCGGCGACGGCCTCATCGCCCTCTTCGGTGCCCCGCACTCGCATCCCGACGACCCGCAGCGGGCCGTACTGGCGGCCGCCAAGGCCCTCGAGGTCATCAGGGAGACGGGCAGGCAGCGCGGCCGCTCGCTGTCGGGACGCGCGGGCGTGAACACGGGCATCGTCATCGCAGGTGCCATCGGTTCGGGGAAGGTGCGCAACTACACGGTCATGGGCAGCGCCGTGAACCTCGCCTCGCGTCTCGAGGAGGCGGCCGGCCCTGACGAGGTCTGGGTCGGCCCCGAGACCTACGAGGCCACGCGGCATCGCCTCTTCTACGAGCCCACTGGCGAGATCGAGTTGAACGGCTTCCCCGCGGTACGCGAGGCGTACCGGTTGGTGGCGCCACCCTCTCAGCCCGAGGCAGACCCGTTCGCGCACCTCACCTTCGTGGGCCGCGAGGACGAGCTGCTGCGTCTCTTCGCCGCCCTCGACACGGTGAGCGCCACTGGCAACGCCACCGAGCTATGGGTGGCCGGCGTGGCGGGTCGCGGCAAGACACGACTTCTGCGGGAGTTCTTGGCCCGTGCGCAGGACAGGGCGATCACGCTGTGGCTCGAGCTGACGCCGGCCTCCGAGTTCTCGTGGGACCCGCTGGCGCGCCAGGTGTTCGGGATCCGTCCGGGCCAGGAGGAGGAACAGGCCGTCCAGCAGGCCAGGACGGTGCTGGACGCCGCGTTGCCCAGCGACAACCGCTCCCACAACGCGGTGCTGGGCAGCATCGACCTGGCCCCGCTCAAGACCTGGACGCGCCTGGAGCGGCGGCGCGTGGATCGCACCAGCCTCGCTTGGCGCGACCTGCTGGCACGGCTGCCTGGCACCCAGGACCGCCCGGGAGCCCTGATACTGGCAGTCGAGGGCGAGCCGCGCGACAGACAGCTGCTGCAGTTCCTGGAGCTGCTCAAGTCCGCCGCCGCCCCGGTGCTCATCCTCCGCAGCAGCCGGGCCCGCACCCTCCCCGAGGGAGCCGACGCGATCCACCTGCCACCGCTCTCGTTCGAGGAGAGCATGGCGCTGTTGGGCGAGGTCGTCAGCCCCGCTCTGCGGCTGGCCGCCGACAGCCTGGTGCAACAGGTGGGCGGCGTGCCCGCCTACGTGCTCGAGCTGGGCAGAGCGCTGTCGATCACGCAGGAAGACTCCTTCTCCGGTTCGCTCGCGTCGCTGCTGCAATCACGCCTCGACATGCTCGAGCTGCGGCCCCGGCGCCTGCTCGCGCAGGCCGCGCTGGTGGGCGAGAAGTGCTGGGAAGGTCTGCTGCGCGAGCTGTCGGGGGCCGACGTCGCCGAGATCCGCACGCTCGTCAACGAGAACCTGCTGGTGAAGCAGTCGCGGTCGCTGATACCCGACCAGGTGGAGTACCGCTTCCAGAGCGAGCTCTTGCGCAACGCGGTACTGCGCATGGTGCCGTACGGCGACCGCCCCCACCTCCACCTGCGCATAGCGACGTGGCTCGAGCTGCACGCGCCTCTCTCCCTGGCCGAGCTCACGGCCGAGCACTTCCAGCACGGCGGGTCGCCGGACTCGGCGTTCGACCACTACCTGACGGCCGCCGAGCACGCCCTGGCCGAGAGCGACGCCGCTCGCTGCTTCGCCCTCTTCGATCGCACGCTCAGCCAACCCGTGCCCGTGGTCACGCTGGCGCAAGGGGCGCTGGCCTACCTGCAGGCCGCGACGCTACTGGGCGACCA
>DASVCK010000071.1:0-6608 GCA_036381675.1 Trueperaceae bacterium
CGTACGACTCCGGTACCGGCACCTCGGCGTTGCCCATGTCCTTCACCTCGTAGCCGAGCGACTCCAGCGACCTGGCGAGCCGTGCCAGGCGCAGAGCGCTGGGCCCCATGTCGACGCCGCGCCGCCCCGCCCCGAGGTCCATGGGCACGCCCAGCACGTGTACTTCCCGCATCGTTCCCCTTCCCGGCGCGGGGCCACCACGAACGCCAGTGTTAGACTCCCGCGCGTGACCAGGGACAGTATCGCCGTCGCCGAGGAGCTCCTGCAGCGAGGAGCGGACCAGATCGTCCCGGAGGGCGGCCTGAGAGAGAAGCTGGAGCTAGCCCAGCAGGAGAACAGGCAGCTGAGGGTCAAGCTCGGGGTGGACCCGTCCTCCGCCGACCTGCACATCGGGCACGCCGTCGTGCTTCGGAAGCTCAGGCAGTTCCAGGACCTGGGTCACAAGGTGGTCCTGATCATCGGTGACTTCACGGCCATGATCGGCGACCCTTCGGGAAGGTCGAAGACCCGTCCCGTGCTGAGCTTCGAGCAGACGCGCGCGAACGGGCAGACCTACGTGCAGCAGGCGAGCGCGGTCCTCGACGAGGACCCGGAGCGGTTCGAGCTCCGCTACAACTCGGAGTGGCTAGGCGAGCTGCGGTTCGCCGACCTGATCAAGCTCGCTTCCAACTACACGGTCGCGCGGATGCTCGAGCGCGACGACTTCACCAAGCGCTTCAACAGCGGGGTGCCCATACAGGTGCACGAGTTCCTCTACCCGCTCGCCCAGGCCTACGACTCGGTGGCGGTGCGAGCCGACGTCGAGCTGGGCGGCACGGACCAGCTGTTCAACCTGCTCGTGGGTCGCGACATCCAGCGCGCCTACGGCCAGGAGCCGCAGCTGGTGCTCACCACGCCGCTGCTGGTGGGTCTCGATGGGGTCGAGAAGATGTCGAAGTCGCTCGGCAACTACATCGGGCTGCACGACGAGCCGGCCGAGATGTTCAAGAAGGCGATGCGCGTGCCGGACGCGGTCTTCCTGCAGTACGTGGAGCTCGCGACCGGCCTCGACCTGGATCGCATGGGCGAACTGGCCGGCGTCGACCCGGTGGAGGCCCACCGGGTGTTCGCGCGCGAGCTGGTGCGCACGTACCACGGTGAGGGCGTGATCGCCGGCGCGGAGGAGCGTTACGACGAGGTCGCTCGGGGCCACATACCGGACGACATGCGCGAGTTCGCCGTGCCCGCCGAGGAGTTCAAGGACGGCGAGGTAGGGCTGCTGCGCCTGGCGACGCTCGCCGGGCTGACCGCCTCGAACGGCGAGGCGCGCCGGTTGGTGCAGAACCGGGGCCTGAGGTTAGGGGGCCAGGTCGTCGAGGACCCGCAGCTGAGGCTCGATCTGCGCGAGCCTGTCGTCCTGCAGAAGGGCAAGGACGCGTTCGTGCGCGTGAAGCGGTAGGGGCCGGACGCCAGTGCCGTTCGCGGCCGGCCCCCACGTGACAGATGTGGATCTCCGCCCCGCCTAGTCCGCAGCGTGGGCGGCCGCGACGCGGGTCATGGGAGCCTCGGAGACCGCCTCTCGCGCTTCCAGGGACGCCAGGAAGCGCCATACGAAGAGCAACGTCACGATGAGCAGGCCGGGGTACCCCACGCCCGCCGCGATGTAGGGGAGGGTGGGGTCACCCAGTTGAACGCGTGGCAGGTTGAAGCTGAGCAGTCCGAGCGTGATCACGAAGCCGAACACCCACATCGAGAGGAGCCAGACGCCGGCTTCGAACCCGGACAGCGGCCGGGACCAGCCAGTGGCCGGCGGGGTGTACGTGGCGAGTGCCTCGGTCGGGGCAGCCTGTCTCACCCTGTGACCCAGGGTGTAGAGGTCGAACACGAGGAGGAGGACGCCGCTCAAGAACACCAGGCCGAAGAGGACGAGGAGGACCTTGTAGGTCATCATCTGCGGGTAGAGGTCGCCGCCGAACCAGTCCAGGCCGAGCGTCCTGTACAGGAACACCTGAACGGTTCCGCCGATGGCGAACGCGAAGGCGATGCCCAGCATGCCCAGGAACACCAACCAGAACGACAGCTGCCCGAAGCGCTGATCGAAGTCCTTGACGCCCCTGATCGCGGGGACGATCCAGTAGGCGGCCCCCAGGCCGAGCATGCCGAAGGTACCGAACATCGCGAGGTGAGCATGGCTGGGCGTGACCCAGGTGCCGTGCGACCAGACGTTCGTGAGCGCGAAGGTCATGGTGAAGCCCAGGATGCCGGCCCCCACCATCTCGAGCACCGCCGAGCCGAGTAGGAAGAAGAACGCCGGTTTGTTCACGAGCGGCTTGCGGTCGTGGTGGGCGTCTAGGTACATGTGCCAGAAGCACAGGATCAGGGGCAACGGCTCGAGGGCGCTGAACAGGGAGCCCCAGAACTGCCAGAACTCGGGCGTGCCTACCCAGAAGTAGTGGTGCGCGTTGCCGAGTAGGCCGGAGAGCCACACCAGGGTGACGCCCCAGAAGACCGCGTAGCCGACCGCTTTCACGTCGGCTTTGAACATGAGCACCAACAGGATGCCGATGAGGCTGATGTGGATGACCTCCCACACGCCCTCGACCCAGTAGTGGACGACGAACCACCTGAAGTACTCCTGCAGATCGATGCGGCCTACGAAGAACATGCCGAAGACCCACATCGCCGCGAGCGCGGTGACGCCGATCGCCAGGCCCCAGTGGATCTCGTTCCACGTCTTGTAGTGCGGGAACGTCCTGACGATCACGAGCGCGATGACCACGAAGGCGATCAGGATGAGCACGTCTGCGATGCGGCCGGCCTCGAGGTACTCGAGCCCTTCCTGGATCCACGGCTGGCCCAGCCACCAACCGGCGATCCCCTGCTGGGCGAAGTAGATCGCGATGGCGTTCCAGACGGTCACGCCGATGAGTGCGATGAAGAGCAACCTGATCAGCCAGGGGGCGACGAGCTCTCGCTTGGCCAGGATGGGGCCCACGAACAGCAAGGTCCCTATGAAGCCGGAGAGGATCCACAGGACGCCCAGGTTCACGTGCTGTGACCTGGTGATGTTGAAGTTGAGGGTGCCGCTCAGGAGTGAAGGGTCGGCTTGCTGTAGCGAGAGCACTACGCCGAGCGCGACCTGGACCAGCAGAAGGACGAGCATGAGTAGGAAGAAGCGCACGCTTAGTCGCTGGGTCTGGTACTGGATCATGGCTGCTCCAACGAGCGAATGAAGGTGACCAGGTCGTCGACCTGATCCGGGGAGAGCACTTGGGCGTAGGAAGGCATGGTCCCCGCGGGGAACCCGGCGACGACCTGCGCGTTGGGATCGGTGATCGCCGTGCGCAGGTAGGCCTCATCGATCGTGGTGGAGCTGCCGTCGGCCAGTTCCGTCACGGTGCCGTACCTACCGCCCCAGCCCGGCCCGACCAGCCGTGAGGAGTCTGTCGCATGACAGGCCAGGCAGCCAAGCTGACCCGCCAGCTCCTCGCCCCTGACGACAGCCGTCGTGGTCGAGTCGGGCGCTTCGGTGGCGCTGACGGCGGCCGTGGAACTCCCGGGCCGTGAGCCAGGCTCGCCCGCGGCCGCGAGCGCGAGGGGACCTGAGGCCTGAGGGAACGTCAGACCGTCCACCTTGGGTACCGGCGGCCATCCTTCGGTGTCGATCAGCGACGTGTACTTGAGGAAGGCGACGAGGTGCTTCACCTCGCCCTCCCGGAAGGAGAGGCTGGGCATGTAGGTGCTCAAGCCGCCTCGCCTCGCGACGCGCTCACGAGCGCCGGGGTACCGCTCGTAGTAGTCGGCTAGGTCAGTGAGCCCCGTCTCGGACACCTGCTCGGGGTCCTGAAGCTGAACGAGTAGCGCCGCCTCCGTGGGCCAGCGCCCCGCCGAGGGTAGGAACGCGGCCAGGTAGGCCGGCCCCACCAGCTCGTACGTGTCGGTCAGGTCCGGCGCAAGATACGCGCCGTTGCCGACCATCGTGTGGCAGCCCATGCAGTTGTACGACTGGAACACCCGTTTGCCGTCCACCGCCCCATAGGTGCTCGCGTAGTCGACGGTGTCTGGGGTCACTTGATCTCGGGACGACACGAACGAGAACCCGGACAGAACGATGAACACGATGGCCATCAGGCCGAGCAGCGCCAACGCGGTGCGCCTCCGGCGGGTCTCGTTCCTGACCGCGGGGTCGTCGAGCGGCATCAGCGCCCGCCTCCCTGGTCGTGGGCGTGACCAGCGTGCGCGTGGTCAGCGTGGTGGTGAGCGTGTGCGTCTTCCGAGTGACCGTGCGCGTGCTTGGGCACGCCGGGGATGTCGTGCGTGAAGAGGGTGCGGAGCGCTCGGAGGAAGACATACAGCACGAAGATGCTGAGCAGGAAGCCCAGCCCGAAGTAGACCGCCCAGGCGCCCGTTGACTCGGCGAAGTAGCTGTGTGATCGCCAGTACGGCCAGGACAACCCCACGGCCGCCAAGCTCGCCAGGGTGGAGAGGGAAAGGTCGATCGACCTCTGCATGGCGTGATACACCTCCAGCGGCCAGCGCTGGTCGACGGCGAACGCCGGCCAGACCGGCGACTAAACTAGGACATTGATGTCCGAGTTAGTGATACTCCCGTGTGGTTCCCGACTCTCAGCAAGATCTCACATCAGGTACACAGGGAAGCCGCGGTCGGCAAGTGGGAACTTAGCTAAGTGGCCAGCACGGCCGCGATCTCGAGGAGCTCGCGGTCGACGTCCTTCTTGCTGTTGACGACGGTATGCAGGTCGCGCTTGACGATCTCGCGGCGATCGGTGCCCACCATGATCCCGTCCTCGTCCCGCAGCAGCGCCCGCACGGCGTGGAAGCCCAGGCGTGAGGCCAGGACCCTGTCCCGCGTGCTGGGCGTGCCGCCGCGCTGCGTGTGGCCGAGAATCACGCTCCTGATCTCGTAGCCGGAGCGCTCCACGACGACCCGCTGCAGCTCCTTCGCGCCGCCGGGGTACGCCCCCTCGGCGACGACGATTATCGACGACGCCTTACCGCGCTCCTGCGCCGCGACGATCATGTCGGCGACGTGCTCCGCGGGCACCGGGACCTCGGGGATGAGGATCGCCTCGGCGCCGCCCGCCACGCCCACGTGGAGGGCGATGTGCCCGGCGCGTCTGCCCATGACCTCGACGAGGAACAGGCGGTCGTGGCTGGCGGCCGTGTCGCGCAGCCTGTCGACGGCCTCGAGGGCGACGTCGATCGCCGTGTTGAACCCGATCGATACGTCGGTGCCGTACACGTCGTTGTCGATGGTGGCCGGGATGCCCACCACGGGCACGCCCTGCTCCTTCTCGAGTGCCAGGGCGCCCCTGAAGCTGCCGTCGCCGCCGATCACCACCAGGCCGTCTATCGCCCGCTTCCGGAGGACCTCGGCCGCCTGAGCGCGGCCTTCCGGCTCGTAGAACTCCTCCGACCGAGCCGTCCTGAGGATGGTGCCGCCGCGTTGGATGATGTTCGCCACGCCGCGAGCCTGCATCTGCTCTATGTCGTCCTCGATGAGGCCCTGGAACCCTCGGAAGACGCCTGAGACGAGGACGCCGTCGTGGATGGCCGTCCTGACGACGGCACGGATGGCCGCGTTCATGCCCGGCGCGTCGCCGCCGCTGGTGAGTACGGCCACGTGCTTCACGAGCGGCCAGTATGCCATAGGTCGCCTGCTGGGCCCTGGCGCAGGGAGGGGCGATTCCGGCGGCATGCAACAATGAGCCGCCAATGGACTTCGTCGCGGTGAAGGAGACGGTGGCCGGCGAGCGGAGGGTGCCAGTTACCCCGCAGACGGCACAGAAGCTCGTCCGCCTCGGGGCGGACGTTCGCTTGGAGCGGGGGATCGGAGCGACCCTCCACATCGGCGACTCGGCCTACGAGGCAGCGGGCGCGAGCCTGGCCGGCCGCCAGGAGTTGCTGGCGACGGCCGACGTGCTCCTCACCGTGCAGCCCCCGTCCTTGGGCGTCGTGGAGGCGCTCAAGCCCGGTGCGGTGACGGTCGGGTTCGTCGACCCGTTCTTCAACCACGAGTTGGTGCGGGCCCTGGCTGCCCGCGGCCTAAGCTCCCTGTGCGTGGAGCTGATCCCACGCACCACGTACGCGCAGAAGATGGACGCGCTCTCCAGCCAGGCGAGCCTGGCCGGCTACGCGGCCGTGATAGTGGCGGCCCGCCACTCGCACAAGGCGTTACCGATGATGAGCACGCCCGCCGGCACGATCTCACCCGCCCGCGTGTTCGTCGTGGGCGCTGGCGTCGCTGGGCTTCAGGCGATCGCTACCGCGAAGCGGCTGGGCGCCAGGGTCGAGGCGTACGACACCAGGCCCGTCGTGAAGGAGCAGGTCCAGTCGCTGGGTGCCCGCTTCGTAGAGCTGGACGTGGGGGAGACCGGTCAGACTGAGCAGGGCTACGCCAAGGAGCTGACTCCCGAGCAGCTGGAGAGGCAGCGGCAACAGATGGCCGCCGTGGCTGCTCAGGCCGACCTCGTGATAACGACGGCACAGGTGTTCGGCCGCCGGGCCCCCGTGATCGTCACCGAGGACATGGTCGCCGGCATGAAGCCGGGCAGCGTCGTCGTCGACCTCGCCGCCTCGACGGGCGGCAACGTCGCCGGCAGCCGCTC
>DASVCK010000072.1:0-4193 GCA_036381675.1 Trueperaceae bacterium
GACCGCCTGCGCGACGGAGTACAAACGGCGATCGAGGCGCTCGGTAAGGGCTTCCTCCGCGGTGACAACGGCGAGCTGAAGCGCCGTCTTCGCGAGGGCGACCTATCGCCCCAGGACTATTACCGCCAGCTACTCAGGCTCGTCTACCGGTTGCTGTTCCTGTTCGTGGCCGAGGACCGAGACCTGCTTCACCCGAAGGACGCCGACCACGTGGCTCGTGCCCGTTACCGCCACTACTCGACGCAGAGCCTGCGCGAGCTCGCTGGGCAGTCGAAGGGTGGTCGGCACGGGGACCTCTACGAGGCGTTGAAGGTCGTCATGCGCGCGCTCAGCGAAGGCGGCGAGCCTCGGCTTGGCCTGCCCGAGCTTGGCGGTCTCCTCTTCTCGGAGCGCTCTCTCGTCGACCTGATGCAGGCGACACTGCCCAACGCCTACCTCCTGCAAGCGGTACGTGCGCTCGCCTACACCGAAGTACAAGGGGCCCGCCGGCCCGTCGACTACAGGAACCTCGGCTCCGAGGAGCTGGGCAGCGTCTACGAGAGCCTCCTCGAGCTGCACCCGGAGGTCGACGCCACCGCGCACGAGTTCGAGCTGAAGACCGCAGCCGGTCATGAACGGAAGACGACCGGCTCGTACTACACGCCCAGGAGCCTCATCAACCTGCTGCTGGACTCGGCGCTCGACCCCGTCATCGACGACGCCCTGCGTGGCAAGACCAGTAAGGAGGACGCGGAGAAGGCGCTCCTTGACCTGAAGGTCGTAGATCCTGCCGCCGGCAGCGGGCACTTCCTGATCGCCGCCGGGCAGCGCTTGGCCAAACGGCTGGCGGCGGTGCGCACGGGCGACGACGAGCCCGCCCCCGACGCTGTGCGGACCGCTCTGCGCGACGTCATAGGCCGCTGCATCTACGGCGTAGACGTGAACGAGATGGCAGCCGAGCTGTGCAAGGTCGCCCTGTGGATGGAGGCGATGGAGCCCGGCAAGCCGCTCACGTTCCTCGAGCACCACATCCGGGTCGGCAACAGCCTCTACGGGACCACCAGGAAGCTCGTGAGCGCGGGTATCCCCGACGCCGCGTTCGACCCGATCGAGGGTGACGACAGGCGCTACGCCTCGGGAGTGAAGCGGCGCAACCGTGAGGAGCGTGGGGGCCAAGGGGCCCTGTTCGACTCCGCGCCCAGCGCTTCTGCAACTGCCCTCGCCACGGCCTTCGCGGAACTGTCGAACATGCCTACGGACACGCCCGAGCAGGTCCAGGCAAAGCAGGCGGCCTACGAGCGGTTGCTGGAGGACGAGCGCCTGGCTCGGGAGCAGCTCGCCCACGATGCCTGGTGTGCGGCGTTCGTGTGGAGCAAGGTAGAGGGGGCGCCCTTGCCTGTCACGACCGGCACGGTGCGGCGGGTGCTGCAGGCCGGCGCGCTCGACGAGGACCGGCGTCGCGAGGTGGAGCGCTTGGCCGGGGAGTACGGCTTCTTCCACTGGCACCTGGCTTTCCCCGAGGTGTTCGGCGGCGGGATGGGCGGGTTCGACGTGGTACTGGGGAACCCCCCGTGGGATCAGATCCAGTTGGACCCCCGCGAGTTCTTCGCCGCGCCTCGGCCGGATGTCGCCGAGGCGCCCAACATGGCGGCCAGGAACCGGATGATCGCGCGGCTCGAGGAGGAGGACCCAGTCTTGTTCACCACCTACAAGGAGGCGGTGCGGCGGACGGATGGAATAAAGCACTTCGCCCACAGCAGCGGGCGTTACCCGTTGTCAAGTTTCGGGCGTCTCAACTTGGCGCCGCTGTTCGCCGAGCTCAGCAGAGATCTGTTGGGGCCGCGGGGCAGGCTCGGGCTGGTCGTGCCGACCGGCATCGCGACTGACTCGTTCAATCAGTACTTCTTTCAGGACCTGATCGAGTCGCAGTCGTTGGTGAGCCTGTTCGACTTCGAGAACCGGCAGAGGATCTTCCCCGGAATCGACAGCCGCATCAAGTTCTGCCTGCTCACCTTGGCGGGCCGCGACCGTCCTGCCGCCGCGGTTGACTTCGTGTTCTTCGCGCTCGAGCCGCGGGATGTTCGTGATCCCAGTAAGCGGTTCTCGCTCACGCCCGAGGAGATCGCGCTGCTGAACCCCAACACGCGAACCTGCCCCGTGTTCCGTAGCCGCCGGGACGCCGAGATCACCAAGGCGATCTACCGGCGTGTGCCGGTGCTGGTCAACGAGATGACGAGCGAGAACCCGTGGGGCGTGCGCCTGATGCTGATGTTCATGATGAACACCGACTCGGGCCGGTTCCACACCCGCGAGCAACTCGAGGTCGAGGGGTTCGCACTGCGCGGCAACCGCTTCGTGCTGGGAGAGCAGGTCTACCTGCCACTGTACGAGGCGAAGATGATGCACCAGTTCGACCACCGCTTCGCCACTTACACCGACAGCGGTGACACGCGCGACCTGACGCTCGCGGAGAAGCGGGACCCGAGCAAAGTGCCCGTGCCGCGCTACTGGGTGGCGGAGGGGGAGGTGCGGGAGCGGCTCGTCAAGCGTCGGCGGGACGGCGGGATCGAGTGGCAGTGGGACAGGAGGTGGCTGCTGGGCTTCCGGGACATCACAAACTCCACGAACGAGCGCACGGCAATCTTCTCGGTGGTTCCGCTAGCGGGCGTCGGGCATACTAGCCCCCTGGCCTTTTCCGAAGACCATGCGGGCCGAACATACATTTTGGCTGCAAACGGTAACTCCTTGGGTTTCGATTATGTGGCGCGACAAAAGGTGGGAGGGACCCACTTGACCTTTGGCTTGCTCAAGCAGCTTGCGTTCCTGCCCCCTGCGGGCTATACGGCGGTCGAGGATGAGTTCGTTCGTGCTCGCGTGCTGGAGTTGGCGTACACCGCGGAAGACCTTGTTCCCTTCGCCCGTGACCTAGGTTACGAATGCCCCCCCTTCCCCTGGGACGAGGAGCGCCGCTTCTGGCTGCGCACCGAGCTCGACGCCCTCTACTTCCACCTCTACGGCATCTCACGTGATGACGTCGACTACATCATGGAGGCGTTCCCGATCGTCAAGCGCAAGGACGAGGCGGAGTACGGCTGCTACCGCACCAAGGACGCGATCTTGGAGATCTACGACGAGATGGCGCGCTGCCGTGCCGAGGGCCGTGAGTACCAGACGCGCTTGGATCCTCCGCCGGCGCACCCGAGCCTGGCTCACGACCCCAGTACCCGACCGGAGTGGGCCTGATGGCGAACGGCGCTCCGTCACAGGTACCGCTGTGGGGCATACACGCAGGGCGTGGGGACGAGGTGTACGAGATGTTCACCACGGACGGCGTCGTGGCGCTGGCCTGGCCCGGCACGCCGGACCTGGCAGCGCTGCCGAACGACCGGGAGGCGTTCAAGCAGGTCTACCGCCAAGTCTTCCCGGAGCGCTCGGACGGTAACGTCGTGACGGGTGCGAGCCAGCTCTACCGTTTCGTTCACGAGATGCAGGTAGGGGACCTGGTGGCGTCCCCGTCGAAGCGCGATCGGCACGTGCACCTGGGGCGGGTCGAGAGTGACTACCGCTTCGCGCCCGAGGCGCCTTACCGCTTCTGCCACCAGCGGCGGGTCCAGTGGCTGAAGCGGGTGCCGCGCACCAGCTACTCGCAGGGGGCGCTGTTCGAGCTGGGCTCGGCGCTGACGCTGTTCCAGGTGCGCAACTACCTCGACGAGCACCTCGCGGCGCTTCAGGGGCAGGTGGTTGCACCTGCGGCGGAGCAGGACGAGACGGTGGCGCTGGTAGCGGAGGAGATCGAGGCGACGACGCGCGACTTCGTCCTCAAGACGATCGCGCGCGAGCTCAAGGGGCATCCGTTCTCGGCGTTCGTCGCCGACCTGCTCGAGGTGCTGGGCTACCGGACGCGCGTCTCCTCGCCGGGCCCAGACGGTGGGGTCGATATCCTCGCTCACCGGGACGAGCTCGGGTTCGAGCCGCCGATCATCAAGGTGCAGGTGAAGTCCACGGAGGGCAGCGTCGGGGCGCCGGCGGTGCAGGCGCTCTACGGCAACGTCGCGAGCTCGGAGTTCGGTCTGCTGGTGACGCTAGGTGACTTCACGCCGCAGGCGCGCAACTTCGCCAACAGCAAGGCGAACCTGCGGTTGATCGACGGCGAGCAGCTCGTGAGCTTGGTGCTGGACCGGTACGAGCAGCTCGACTCGAAGTACAAGGGCCTG
>DASVCK010000073.1:0-8148 GCA_036381675.1 Trueperaceae bacterium
ACGGCATCGTCCTGTTCGACGACCAGTACGTCCAGTACTACACGGGGTTCGTGTTCCTCCCCACCGAGCGCCCGATAGGCGTCGTGCTGCTGCGAGGTGGCGAACGGGCCTTACTGGTGCCGCGCCTCGAGAAGGAGCACGCCGAGGAGACCTCACAGGTGGAGCGGCTCATCGTCTACCCGGAGTACCCGGGCGAGGCTCACCCGATGCGCCTCCTGGCGGACGACCTGCGCTCACGCGGGGTGTCGCGGGTCGGCGTCGATCACGACGGCTACCCGGTTGTGGCAGGCTACAGTCCGTACCCGTTGAGCTCCGAACTGGACGTACGGTTCGTCTCTCCAGCCGTCGACCACCAGATGGCCCTCAAGAGCCCCGCGGAGCTTGACCTGATCCGCGAGAGCGCGTACTGGGGAGCGGTAGCCCACAGGTTGCTGCAGGACTACACCGCGGAGGGCTCGAGGGAGACCGAGGTCGTGGGGCGCGCCTGCAAGGAGGCGACCGCGCGCATGAGGGAGTGGCGGGGCGGGGAGTACCGGCAGCTGAACCGGTGGATCGATGGGGCCCTGGCCATCTACCGCGGTCAGATCGGCCCCAACAGCGCGCTGCCGCACGCGATGACCAACGACGCCGTGTTCGCCGAGGGCGACACGCTCGTGACCGGGGCGGCGGCGGACGCTCACGGTTACCTGTCCGAGCTGGAGAGGACGATGTTCGTGGGCCAGCCGTCGGCGGAGCAGCGGCGCTACTTCGACCACATGCTGAACCTGCAGGACATCTCGTTCGATGCCATCCGGGCCGGCGCGAAAGGCGCCGACGTCGACAGGGCGGTTAGGGCCTACTACGAGCGCGAGGGCCTCTGGGACACCTGGCGGCACCACGTGGGCCACGGTCTGGGACAGCGCATCCACGAGAGCCCGTTCCTAGACGTGGGTGACGACACTGTCCTCGAGGCCGGCATGGTCCTGTCGGTCGAACCAGGCATCTACGTGCCTGGGCTAGGCGGGTTCAGGCACTCGGATACGGTGCTGGTCACCGACTCCGGCTGCGAGCTGATCACCGACTACCCGCGGGCGCTGCCGGACCTCATCGTCGGCTAGAGCCGGACTTACAGGTACGGGCCAGAGACGACCCGATAAGAGCCTCGTGACAGCGTGAGAGTCAGATTAGAGCCACGCGGGGCAGGCTTTCCTTCCGCCCCGACCGGGAAGGCCCATGCGTCGCTCTGCTCTCATCCTCCTAGTGTTGGCTTGTTTCGCTACCGCTACAGCCCAGGCTCCGCGCATCGGCATCGCCTACGTCCATGTCGCCCTCGACATCCGCTTCGGCGACGCGGGGCCGACCACGTTCGAGCTGTCAGGAAGCATCTACCCGAAGATCGAGATCCCCGGCGTGCTGTGTCCCTCGACCGACTGCCCGGCCGGATTCTCGACGCCGTTCGGCTACGTCTACTCGAGCACCTACTTTGACCGGAACCCGCACTATCACACCGAGGAGATCCTTCACCTGCGGCAGTGGGAAGCGTTGGGGCCGGCGTACCTAGCGGCCTACGTGCTGACGCAAGGGGAGCCGTTCGAACCGTACGACAGCCGCAGCCCGTTCCCGGCCAGCGCGGCCAAGGACGGCGACTGGTGGCGGCTCGACAAGATGTGGGTGCCGCCTCCGGATATGGAGCACACTTTCACGCACCTGCGCGTGAGGTGGGGTGATGGCGAGCCGCAGATAGGATTCCTCTCCGGCTACACGGACGTCGTGGCGGAGGTGCTCGGACTGTTCACCAGGTGACCGGCCACGATTCCATTGCTATCGGGATGTATCACTGGCCCAACGGCCAGGTGAGCAGCCCCAGTGCCAGCGCCAACAAGACGAGGGAGATAAGAAAGAGTGCGACGCGACCGACCAGCCTCCAGCTCGAGGCGGGCGCCGTCACGTGCTCTTCGCCTCGACCGGTTCCCTTACGCCAGACGCTCATCCTGGGTGCGGCGCTCACACGCCGGCTGCTGAGCCAGGCGGCGATCACCTGGACCAGTACGACAGCGTAGGCAGGGTACATGCGCTCGTTCGGCCCAGCGATCACGACCGCTGCCACGGCCGTGCCCAGCAGCACCCACGCTGCCACTAACCGACCGCGCGACAGCGGCGCCAGCAGGGTGACGACGGCCACCGCGGCAGCGCCGAGGACGGTCACTTGTTCGAGCTCGTGAAGCGCAGTCAAACTGCCAAGAGCCTACTGCGGTGAAATGCGAGCGATACATGGCCGTGCCTAGTAGTTCCTGGCCGGCCGCACTCCCGTCGTGCGCCGCCGCTGCGGGCGGCGGGTAGTCGCCTTCGTCAGCGACGCCCCGCCAACCGGCGTGAGACGAGCCAGAGCGGCACGACCACGATTAGCAGGTAGCCGGCCGCTGCGCTTCCGCTGATGTCTGCGCTGGAGAGCAGGATAGAGGCCGCGATTATCAACGAGGCGAAGACGATGGCGAGGCTGTTCTCCCGCTGGCCGCTATGCCCTCTTGTCGGCTGCCGGCCCCAACTCAGCAGGCTGCCATGCAGACGCGAGAGAAGCGACCGGTTCTTCTCGTACTCCGCGTTGATCTCCGCCACGTCGCCCATCCTTCTGACAGCGAGCTCGAACGCACGTTCTGCCGGCATGCCCTCGGCGGACAGGCGTTCGAACGCGGAGCGGAGGTGGTCTTCCAGCTCCGCGATGTCCTCCTCGTGATCGCAGCGTTGCGCCACCTGCGCTGACCAGGCGGCGACCTCACTATCCAGGTCGAACATGTGCACCTCCAGTCTCGAGACGTTCGAGCATGGCGTTGATGCGGCGCCAGCTCGTCCGTAAGCTCTCCAGCTCGTCGAGCCCGGCACGACGCAAACGGTAGTAGCGGCGCTTCCGGCCGCCGTCTCCCACGCCCCAGTAGGACTCGATAAGTCCACGCTTCTCCAGGCGATGAAGGATGGGGTAGAGCATCCCGTCGGCCCAACGCATCTCACCGTCCGAGATCTCTCCAACGCGCCGGATGATCTCGTAGCCGTAGCTGTCACCGTGGCTGAGGATCGAGAGTATCAGCGGCGCCGCTGAGGCCGCGACGAAGTCCTTCGACAGCGCCGGAGCGATCTCAGTCCTCGCTTCAGACTTACGTAGCATCTCTAGGTATAATACATAGAGATGCTATGTCTGGCTAGTCGCCTTCGGGGCGGGTACCCGATCCGCCCGTTGCTTCCGCCAGAGCCTGAGAGCGGCATCTACCAGGTCCACACGCGCCAGCCGGGGTATGGCATCCACGTCCACCCAGCCGGCCTCGTCGGTGCTGCCGTCTACCTCGTTAGTCAGACTTCCTGAGATGACGCGCCCCTCGTAGATGACGCGCAGAGAGTGGAGGGCTCGCCGCGGCCTGCCCGGCGCCCGCTGCTCGGCCGGTATGTGGACGCTGCTGGTGCCCAGCAGCCGCGTGAGCTCCACGACGTAGCCGGTCTCCTCGAGCACCTCGCGCACGGCGGCCCCCTCCGGGTCCTCGCCCGCCTCCAAGCCGCCACCCGGCAGCGTCCAGCCCTGGTCCATCTCGGTCGGTGCCAGGCGCGTCAGCAGGATGTGTTCGTCACGTACCACCACAGCGTACGCGCCAACTCTTGTATCGAAGTCCACCGGCGGATTCTACGCGGCTGCAGTCACTCACCCGCCACGGCGGTCAACCCGGCCACGAAGTGGTCGATGAAGAACGTGTAGAGGATGGCCACAGGGATGCTGGCTATGAGGGCTCCTGCCAGCAGCGGGCCCCACTTGAAGACGTCGCCGCGCACCAGCTCGGTGGGCACCCCGATCGAGACGGTCTTCTGCGCCGAATCCTGCACGAACGTCAGGGCGTAGACGAACTCGCTGGTCGAGAGCGTGAAGGCGAACACCACGATGGTGAGGATCCCGGGCACGGCCAGCGGTAGGACGGCCCTTATGAACGCGCCGAAGCGGCTGTAGCCGTCCACCATCGCCTGCTCCTCGATGTCCCTCGGGATGCCCTTGAAGAACCCCATCATCAGCCAGGTACAGAACGGCACCGTGAAGGTGGGATATGCGACCACCAGCGCCCATATCGAGTTCTGTAGATCGAGCGCGGCGATCACCTTGGCGAAGGGGAGGAACAGCAGCGTTGGCGGGACCAGGTAGGTCAGGAAGATCCCTATGCCCAGGACCTCGCCCCAGCTACCGGCAAGACGGCCCAAGCTGTAGGCCGCGGGGATGGCCAGAAGCAGCGTGATCAGCACCACCAACCCGCCCACCATGAAGGAGTTGAGGAGCCACCTCACGAAGAGCGTGTCCGTGAACAGCAGGCTGATGTGGTCGAACGTGGGCGGCTGCGCGAACCAGAACGGGTTGGCCTCCGGGTTGAACAGGTCGGAGTTGCGCTTGAACGACGTGATGAGCATGACGTAGAACGGCAACGCCGCGAAGACCGTGAACAGCGCGACCGTCAGGTAGAAGGCCGTGCCGCCCAGGAAACCGCGGCGCACGCGTTCGCGTCCGGGGGCAGTGGTCCCCGTCGTTGAGGCGCTCGAGACCATCACGTCACCTCGCTGCGCCTGATCAGGCGCAAGAGCACGGCGCTTACCCCGCCAAGGACTGGCAGCAGGAAAAGGGCGATCGCGGCGCCCCTACCGAGGTTGCCGCCCAGGATGCCGGTGAAGAAGGCCAGGCTGGCCAGCGTGTTCGTGCTGTTGGCCGGCCCGCCGCGCGTGAGGATGAAGATGGGGATCATGTCCGCCACCGTGAAGATGAAGGTGAACAGGATGGCGATCATCAAGATAGGGGAGATCATCGGGAGGATCACCTGGAAGAGGCGCCTGAAGTAGCCGGCGCGGTCCACCCTCGCCTGCTCGATGACGTCCCGCGGCACCGAGTTGAGACCGGCGAGGACGATCACGGTGGCCAGAGGCAGGATGCGCCACACGTTCACGACGATGATCGACACCTTCGCCAGTACCTTGTCTCCCAGCCAGTACAGGTTGGGCAGGACGCCAAGCGGCGCGTCGCGGCTACCCAGCAGACCCACTTGACGCAGGAACCAGTCGATGGGGCTGAACACCGAGTCGTACATCCACAGCCAACCGATGAGCCCAAGCGCCACGGGTGCCGTCCACGGCAGCAGGATGAGGAAGCGCACCACCCACTTGCCGCGGAAGTCGCGCATGAGCAGCTCGGCGAGGATTGTGCCAAGGACGAGGACCATCACGAGGGTCCCGAACGTGAACAAGATGGTGTTGCCGAGCGCCTGCTGGAAGTTGCGGTCGCCCAAGAGCTCCCTGAAGTGGGAGAGGCCCACCCACTTGACGGCGGTGCCGCCGGTGGTGACGTCGTGGAGGCTGTAGTAGATGGCGAGGCCGAACGGCACGCCCACCAGGAGCACGATGAACAGGACGGCCGGCGCGATCATCCCAATGGCAAGCAGGGCGTCGCGGCGGGCGCTGGCGCGCTCGGCGGACGTGGCCGTGGCCCGGGCCAGGCTCACGCGGTGGCCGGGGCGGTGGTCCTGCGCCCGGTGGCGGGGTCGAAGCGGTTGACGTACCGCTCGCGCACGAAGAACTCCTGCTCCTCGTCGACCTTGATGGAGTTGACCAACCTGGCGGGCAGCTTGGCGATGACGTCGGTGCCTTCGCCCATCGGTGACGTGTCTGCGCCCGGGATCGATCCGTACAGCAGCAGGTCGGCGCCCAGGTCCTCCAGGCCCGACACGTGGAACTTCAGCCGCAGGCTGTCGGCGTCCGGCTGGAAGTCGCTGACGGGCAGGAGGTTCTCGGGATGGAAGCCCAGGATGTCGCCGCCCTTGGTGATCAGGTTCATCGCGGGCGAGCCCATGAACCGCGCCACGAACGTGTTGGCCGGTTCGCGGTAGATGTCGCTGGGGTTGCCAATCTGCTCGATCTTCCCGAAGTTCATGACCGCGACGCGCTCGCCCAGTCCCATGGCCTCGACCTGGTCGTGCGTGACGTAGATGGTCGTGATGCCGATGCGGCCGTGCAGTTTCTTCAGTTCGTGCCGCGCCTGGTGCCTTAGCTTGGCGTCGAGGTTCGACAACGGCTCGTCCAGGAGGAAGAGGTTCGGTTCCCTGACGAGGGCTCTCGCGAGCGCGACGCGTTGCCTCTCGCCCCCGGAGAGCATGCGCGGCTTGCGGTCGAGCAAGTGGCCGATCCCGAAGAGGTTGGCTGCCCACTCGACGCGCTCACGCGTCTTCTCCCTGCTGGTGCGGACGGCTTCCAGTGGGAACGAGATGTTCCTGTACACGCTCTTGTGCGGGTAGAGCGCGTAGCTCTGGAACACCATCGCGATGTTGCGGTCGTTCGGCGGGAGTCCGTTCACGACCCTGTCGCCGATCGAGACCTCGCCGCTCGACGATTTCTCGAGCCCCGCGATCGTGCGCATCAGGGTCGTCTTGCCGGACCCAGACGCACCGAGGAGCACGAGGAACTCGCCGTCACGAACGTCTAGGCTGACGCCGTCCACGGCCTTGACCGAGCCGAAGTGGGTGTGAAGGTCGCGGACGGTCAACTTCGCCATGCTGTGGGCGCCCTCCTAAGGCAAGAGAACCGGGCGGTGGGAGACGCGCGTCCCCCACCACCCGAAGATGACGAGTGCCTCAGACCAGGCCGCGTTCGCGCCACGCGTTGAAGATGGCATTGGCCTCGCCGGCGGCCGTCCTAATGGACTCCTCAGGCGTCTGGTCGCCACGGACCGCGCGAGCGAACATGTTGGGCACGACGAACGTGTTGTACACCTCGGCTACTGCCGGGCTGCACACGCCGGGGTGACCGACGTTCGTCGTCCAGTCGGTAGCGTTGATGAGCGGCAGGAGCTTGCCGTCGGCCTCGTTGGGCAGCTTGAACGGGTCGTTCGTGAACCATGCGTTGTGCAGGTCGCGAAGCGTGCTGGCGCCGTCGACGGTGGGGTAGTCCCCGTTGCCCGCCACCGGCGTGTCCTGGAAGCTCGCCGAGTTGTAGAGCTTCGAGTTGTACATGGCCTGGTCGTAGTTCTCGGCCAGGTCGAGGATGAACTGCTGGGCGGCATCCGGGTTCTGGGCGTGCTGCGGGACGACGTAGTTGTAGATGACGTGCGCGTTCGCCCATGCGGTACCGCGCGGGCCTTGCAGCGCCGGGCCGAAGAAGACGTCCTCGGCGATGTCGGGCACGTCCTCCTGCGAGGAGCGGTACGCCGAGATCGAGTTCATGATGTACGACGCGCGGCCGGCGATGAGAGCCTGGTTGTTGGAGGCCGCGTTCCAGGCGAAGACCTCCGGCGTCATGGCCGCCTCGTAGAGGCGCTGCATGAACTGGACGGACTCCAGCACGCGATCGAAGTTCTCGCCCTGGTCGAGGATGACCTCGCCGTCCTCGTTCTGGAGGGCGGCGTCGAACGACGACATGATGGCGCGATGCGCCATGTTGGAGTCGATCTCCTGCGCCAGGCCGATGCCCAGCTGGACGCCCTGCTCGTCCCGGATCTTGCCGCCGTACGTGACCAGGTCTTCCCACGTTGACGGGCCGTCCGCCAGTCCGGCCGCGTCCCACAGGCTGCGGCGGTAGTTCGCCGGGTCGATGGTCCAGCCGATGCAGAAGCCGTAGTAGTTCTCGGTGGCCGGGTTGTACGAGTAGCGCTGCGAGACGCCGAGCTGCTCGCCGAAGCGGCTCTGGGCCTCCTGGTTGAGGTCGTTCATGGAGATGAGGCTGGGCTCGAACTGTCCGGCCTCAGCGCCGACGATCTCGATGAGGTCGTGCCCGGCGCCGGCGGAGATCTCGGCCGCCACGGCCGTCGTCAGGTCCGCCAGGTTGATGTGGTCGACGACGACGTCGATGCCGTTGGCAGCGCCCCATTCGCGGGCGTACTGGTCGAACCAGGTGTCGTAGGCCGGGACGAAGTGGCTCCACTGCAAGATCCGCAGCGTCCCTCCCTGCGCGCGCACCAGCGACGGCCCGAAGGCAGCGGCGGCGGCGGTGGCGCCGGAGTACTTGAGGAAAGACCTGCGTGTGATGCGACGTTTGAACGGATCCAGCCTGTGCACGGGGCTCATACGTCCTCCCATCCCTTCCTGACTCACTGTTCTGGCTCAAGGTCGAACAACGGCTTCACATCGGCCAGCGGACACGACCTCCTCGTGGCGGGATGGGACCAGG
>DASVCK010000074.1:0-29218 GCA_036381675.1 Trueperaceae bacterium
ACGTGCTTGAGGCCGCCGCGGGTGGAGAGCTCGTAGCGGTGATCGAGCGCGCTCTCGTCATGGTTGCCAAGGATGATCGTGACGTTGCCCTCGGCGGCGTCGACGTAGCGCTTGAAGCGGTACAGCTCCCTGATCTGCGCCTTCGCGGCCCGCCTGAGGTGATCGGGGTTAGAGGGGTCGTACGGCTCCTCGCCCACGGCGTTCGCGTACGCGCGCTCGTCCTTGTAGTGGACGAGGTCGCCGATGCACACGACCTGGTAGCGACCCTCGATGACCGGAGCGGTGGGCTCCAGCGCCGGGGTGCAGGCCGCCGCGGCCTTCAGCACCCGCCAGAGCTCGGGCCACTGCCCGTGGACGTCTCCTACCGCGATGACCTTGATCATGGGAGCGCGTCTCGGCTCACGACGGGACCGTTACCTTGTGCATGAGCAGTGCCCTGAGGCGACCGTAGAGCACACGCGACTCCTCGGCGTCCCGTCCATAGCCGCCGTACCGCACTACGAGCTTGGCCGCCGCAGCGCCGAGGCCCTCTGCCTTGAGGCGCTCGACGAGGCGATTGATGACCTGATGGGCCTCCGGCCTCGCGTCCGCCGGCTGGGTGTCTTCCGCGTTCTCCGCCGCAGCGGCGGCAACACCCACGACCCCGCCGGTCACCGCGTACGCAGACGACACGGGCGGGTCTTCCGATCCCACCGTGGAAGGGTCGTCTAGCAGCACCTCGCCGGACTCTGGGTCGTGGTCCACCCACTCCTCGGCTCCGCCGCCCCCCATGCCGAACTGGGCGGCGGCCGCCGCGAACGCCGCGTCGGCCAGCGCGGCGGCCGACCCCAGCATCGAGCCGGGCACGGTCCCTACCGGTGACTCGTAGACCCCTGCCCTGGTGACACCTTCGACGGTCAGGTTGCACACGACCGCCCTATCGCCCAGCGGGAGGAGCTGACACGACCACCCGGCCGGGGTCACGACCTCGTCGAGGCGTGCCCGAATGGCAGCGGCTGGCGGCACCGGGGAGACCCTGGCGGAGAGGCGATCCGGCGACAACTCGCGGAGCACCCAAGCTCTGGGCGTGGGAGGGAACGCAGCCGCTAGACGGGCCCAGGAGGGGCGCAGCATCGGGTCATGTTATCAACGTCTCCAGCGGCTCCCACGAGGCATAGGCCACGCCGCCAGGGCCCCCGTTTGGGGTGCTGTAAGGTGGTTGCATGCACGCTTCACGAGCAGCGCCCAGCCGCGCGGCCCGGCGCCACAGGGCCGTCCTGCACGTCATTCTGCTCACTGTCTTTGTGGCGGTCGCGCTCGCCGAGCACGGTCTGGCTGCCCCGCTCACGCTCGTGCAGTCACAGCAGACGCCCTCGGTTCGCCTGAACGCGTTCCGGTTTCAGGTCAACGAAACGCTGACGCTGACCGCGTCGGGCCTCGAGCCGGGCGCGAACTACGTCGTCACCCTCCGGAGCCCGAGCGGCGAAATAGACGACCAGGAGCTTCCCAGCGGTCAGGGCGGCGCCCTATCGGTTCGGGCCGTCGTGGACGAGCCCGGCACCTGGACTGTCGGCGTCAGAGGGCCGCGGATAGACGCGCGCCTCAACGTGGAAGTGGTCGGCCAGGCAGGTGCCGAAGATCAGGCCGCTCCTCCGGCGCAGGACGAAGCGGAGGGGGCGCAAGACGATGCAGCCCCGTCACCGGAAGACACGGAGCCCGGTGCCGAGGCGGCGCCAGAGGACGCTGGCGATGGCGCTCCCCCAGCGGGCGACAACGAGGCCGAACCCGAGGACACACCGGCCGGGGCCGCGCCGCCCGCCGGCCGCGAGGGCGCCGGAGGTCCGCCGGGAGAGGTGCAGGTCCCACCCTCACAAGCGCGGCAGTTGGAGGTCGTGCTGGTGCGCGGCGACGTCGTGGGCAGGCGCAACGACGTAGAGGCGTGGCGGCTCACCTTCGCGTCCGACAGCGGGCTCACCGCCGGGCTGGTGGTGCGCGACGATGTCGCCTTGGTAGGCCACGGCAACCACCTGCTACAGATCGACAGGCTCACTGGCATGGTCAGGTCGAGAGACAGGTTGCCGGCCCAGGTCGAGTCATTGAGCATGGACGGTGGCCAGCTGGTCGTGACCGTCGCGTACGCCTCGGGTGAGAGGGCCGAGCTCGAGTGGCCACCGCGGTCCCCGATGGCGTTCGACCCCCTCCCGGAGCTCTACGGATGGCTGCGCGCCGAGGCCGCCGTGCCCGAACCGTCCCGCCGGCTCGCGCAGGACCCCACCAACCCCTGGCTGTACCTGGCCACCGCCCGGGACCGCCCGGACCAGGCCGAGACCCTGATACGCGGGGCGTTCGGACAGGCGCGCACGTTCTACGAGTTCGCCCAGCTGGCCGGCGCTTTCATGAGCGGGCAACCGCGTCAGGAGGAGCTCGCCGCGCAGGCGATGTACGAGGCGCTGTCAGACTTCGTGGAGCGCGGCTACCGCGGCTCCCTCCTGTTCGACGAAGAGCTGATCGCGGCTTACGGCTTCCCGCAGGTGCGGCTGGCAAGCGCCCTCGAAGCGGGGGACCGCGAGGCCGCGAGCTTCTGGGCTCCCTGGCTGTACCGGTTGGGCGCCGGTGGGAGCGAGCCGAGCCGTCTGCTGAACGAGTACGCGGCCACCCTGGATGACGCTGGTGACTCGGACGCTGCCGACGACTGGCGTGAGCGCGCGGCGGCCGGCGGCGGTAGCGACGCCCAGACCACGCTGGAGCGGACGGCTGCCGCCGTGGGCGCGACCGGCTGGTACGGCGTCGTGGCGCTGCTGGTGGCCGTGATCGCCCTCCACCTCACTCTCGTCGCCAAGTACTGGCGCGCCCAGACCCTCGTCATGAGGCAGCGCCTGGAGTCCGGTCGCCGCAACGGCCGGCTCGGGCGGGCCTTCGGCCTGAGGTACGCGACCTTCACGGAGAAGCTTGTCGTCCTGCTGCTGTTCGCCGCCATGGTGGCCGTCGCCGCCCTGGCGGGCTGGGTGGACTCCAGCGGCGTGCGTCCCGCCGTCCTGGGCTCCGGCTCACTGGCGACGCCCACCAGTAGGGCGCTGCTGGCGGAGGCGCCCGCGAACCCCGACCGCGCTTTCGCCCTGGCCTACGCCGCGCAGACGGCAGGCGACCTCGACCAAGCCGCTGTCCTGTACCGGGACCTGTCTGACGACGCCGACGCCATGAACAACTTGGGCGTGATCCGCAGCGACCCTGAGTTGTTCCGCCTCGCTCTCGAACTCGCGCCCGGGCACCGGGAGGCGGCGTTCAACCTCGGTGAGACGGCGAACCCTTCGCGCCTCATGCAGGCGTATCAGCCCCAGGAACCGCTGCTGGCCGCACCCGACGAGGGTCGTCTGGCCAGGGCGTTCAGCGGTGGGCCGTGGGAGTCCCTCGGTGCTGCGTTCACCAACCCGTTCGTCGCTCTGCGTGGGCTGGGCGTCGAGCCTGCCTGGCTGTGGACGGTGATCGTGGTCCTGTTCCTGGCCTGGGTGGTGTGGACCGTGCTGTCGATCTTCCTGCCCAGGCCGGCACCGGCGCGGAACGCGCCGCGCACCTTCGTTTATCACCTGCTGGCTCTCCTCCTGCCGGGCAGCGGCCTGGCGGACGAGCTGTGGGGCATCCTGCTGCTGGTGCCGTGGGCGATCTTCGGCATCGATCTGCTGCTCCATCTGGTCCCCCTGGGCGTGCCACCCGGCATGCCGTACAGCACCGACGTCTTCGCCCTCATCCTCATCTACGTGGTGAACACGGTCGCGTTCGTCGTCGAGTTCGTCTCGTACCGGCGGCGCATGCGCGACCTGCGCACCGAGTACCCGGAGGTCGCGGCCGCGTACGGCCTCAGGCCCTGAACGAGGCGCGTCCCACCCGTTCCCTGCCGCCGGCTGCCGGTCGGGGTTACTGGCTCGTCCTAGCAGCGGCAGTGCTGTGGGCGCTGTTAGGCGTGTTCTCGCAGCGCCTACTGGCCGCCGGCGTGCCCGCCATCGAGGTCGCCTTCTGGCGCGCCACGCTGGCATCGCCCCTGTTCATCGGCCACGCCGCACTGACGCGGTCCCTGACCGTGGCCGCGCGGGACCTGCCGGCGTTCGTCGCGTTCGCGCTCGTCGGCGTGACGCTGTTCTATGCCAGCCTCAACCTCGCGATCGACGCCGGCGGCGTCAGCCTCGCCTTCGTGTTGCTCTACACGGCCCCGGCCTTCGTCGCCGTACTGGCGGCCGCGCTGCTGGGCGAGCGACTCACGCGGGGCAAGGCGCTGCTGGTCGTGCTGTCCGTTGGCGGCGTGGCGCTGGTGAGCACGGCGGGCGGCGATGGGGTCAGCCCGACGCCCGCGGCGATCGCGTGGGGGCTCACCTCCGGACTCTCCTACGCCAGCTACTACCTCTTCGGGAAGTGGGCCCTGCGACGCTACCGACCGGTGACGATCTTCGCCTGGGTCATGCCGGTCGGCGCGCTCGGCCTCCTGCCGTTCGTCGGCTTCGAGGCGTTGGGCGTCTCGAACCGCGCCATCTGGGTCGACCTGGCGCTCATGGGCGTCCTGTCCACCTACCTCGCTTACTACGTCTACTACTCCGGTCTGCGCACGGTCGAGGCCAGCCGGGCCGTGCTCGTCGCCACGGTGGAGCCGCTGTTGGCAGCGGCGTTGGCGGCGCTCCTCTTCGGCGAGCGGCTGGGACCCGCGGGGATCCTGGGCGGCGCGCTGGTACTGCTGGCCGCCACCCTCGCGTCGACGCGACGCGCAGCGAGGCGACCGGTGACCGTCGATCCCGATGTCTTGTAGCGTCCGCCACGTTGGTGTTACTCTTGTATTCTTATCCAGTCCGAGTGCATAATACTCGGCTGGCCAAGGGGACGCGAAGGCATGTCGAAGCAGGACTCCAAGACAGTGAACAAGGTCGTTCTCGCCTACTCCGGCGGGCTGGACACCTCGGTGATACTCCACTGGCTGAAGGCCGAGTACGGCGCTCAGGTCGTGGCTTTCACGGCTGACATCGGGCAGGGCGACGAGGTCGAGGAAGCCAGGCAGAAGGCCATGCGTACCGGCGCCAGCGCCGCCTACGCAGACGACCTCCGCGAAGAGTTCGTGGGTGAATACGTCTTCCCCGTTCTGAGAGCCGGGGCTATCTACGAGGGCTACTACCTGCTCGGGACCTCCTTCGCCCGGCCACTCATCGCGAAGCGGATGGTCGAGATCGCCGCTGCCGAGGGGGCCGACGCGGTAGCCCACGGCGCCACCGGCAAGGGCAACGATCAGGTGCGCTTCGAGCTCTCGGCGTACGCCCTCAAGCCCGACATCAAGGTCATCGCGCCCTGGCGCGAGTGGGACCTCAGGGGCCGCGAGGACTGCATCGCGTACGCGCGTCAGCACGGCATCGACGTGCCCGTGACCAAGGAGAAGCCCTACTCGATGGACGCGAACTCGTACCACATCAGCTACGAGGGCGGCGTGCTCGAGGACCCGTGGGCGGCCCCTCCCAAGGGCATGTGGCGACTGACCGTCGACCCCGAGGACGCGCCAGACCGCGCCGAGGACGTCATCGTGTCGTTCGAGAACGGCACGCCGGTCGCGCTCGACGGCGTGCGCCTGTCCCCTTACGCGCTTCTGACCAGGGCCAACGAGATCGCCGGCAGGCACGGCGTAGGTCGCGTGGACATCGTCGAGAACCGCTTCGTGGGCATGAAGTCACGCGGGTGCTACGAGACGCCGGGCGGCACGCTCCTCTTCCACGCTCACAAGGCCGTGGAGTCGTTGACCCTCGATAGGCAGGTGCTGCAGCTCCGCGACGAGTTGGTGCCCAAGTACGCCGCGGCCGTGTACAACGGCTTCTGGTTCTCGCCCGAGCGCGAGGCGTTACAGCGGCTCATGGACGACATACAGGCGCCCGTGACCGGCGACGCCAGGCTGCGCCTCTACAAGGGCTCGGTGACCGTCACCGGCCGCCGTTCGCCCAACAGCCTCTACCGCCAGGACGTCGTCACGTTCGAGGAGGACGACGTCTACGACCAGGGCGACGCTGACGGCTTCATCAAGCTCAACGCCCTGCGTCTGCGCATCCGCACCCAGCTGGCTCAGGCCGGCTCGGCCAACACCGCGGATGGTGCGCAGTCCCCGGCTCCCAAGCAGCCCGAAGAGGTGGCCTGAGTTGCCCACCGCGGCGCTCTGGCCGCGTGGCGCGGGGGCTCAGCAGCCCGCCGTCAGGCTGAAGGTGGCGACGGCTGCCGACGCGGCCGGCCTGTCGGAGCTCCACGCGGCGTCGGGCTACCGCCTCACCGTCGAGGACGCGCAGGCATGGCTCGCGAAGGGGGGCGCTCTGATCGTCGAGCGCGAGTGCGGGCCCGTGCTGGCTGCCGTGAGATGGCGCCCCGAACCGGGCGGTTGGAGCGTCGAGCGCGTGACGACCAGGCCGGAGGAGCGCGGCAACGGCTATGGACGTTGGCTCATGACCAAGCTCGAAGCCCTGGCGATCCGCGGGAACGTGCCCAGCTTGACGCTGGAGTTGAGAGAGCCGGACCTCATCCCCTACTACCAGCGCATGGGCTACAGGTCCGATCCGACCACGCCCACGAGGCTCTCCAAACGGGTCGGGGGCGTGTGGCAGCGGCAGGTTGGTCCGTGACGGACAAGCAGCGGTCGCCCATGTGGGGCGGGCGCTTCGCCGAGCCGATGGACGACCTGGTGAAGCGCGTCAACGCGTCGATAGGCGTCGACGCCGCCATGGCCGAGGAGGACATCCGCGGCTCGCTGGCCCACGCCCGCATGCTCACAGAGCAAGGGATCCTCACCGCCGCCGAGGGCGAGCAGATCCTCCGGGGCCTCGAGGGCCTGCTGGAGGACCTGCGGGCAGGCCGGCTCGAGCTCACCGCCGAGCACGAGGACGTCCACATGAACCTCGAGCACCTGCTGACCCAGCGCATCGGCGCCGCCGGAGGGAAGCTCCACACCGCCCGCAGCCGCAACGACCAGGTCGCTACCGACATGCGGCTGCACGTCAAGCGCCGGGCGGGCACGATCGTCGAGCTGCTGGGCGACCTGCGGCGCGTGCTGGTGGACCTGGCAGAGGACCACCTCGGGGTGGTCATGCCAGGCTACACGCACCTGCAGGTGGCCCAGCCCGTCCTCTTGGCTCACCACCTGCTCGCCTACCAGGAGATGCTGCGTCGTGACCAGGGCAGGCTGCGCGACGCGATCGCCCGCCTCGACGAGTCGCCGCTGGGCGCCGGTGCGCTGGCGGGCACCACCTTCCCCATCGACAGGCACCGCACGGCCGACCTGCTCGGCTTCACGCGTGTGGCGGCCAACTCGCTCGACGCCGTCTCGGACCGTGACTTCGTCATCGAGGTCGTGTCCGCCCTGGCCATCGTGATGATGCACCTGTCGCGGCTGAGCGAGGAGCTCATCCTCTGGTCGTCGCAGGAGTTCGGTTTCGTGACGCTGCCGGACGCGTACACGACGGGCAGCTCGATGATGCCGCAGAAGAAGAACCCCGACGTCTGCGAGCTCGTGCGCGGCAAGACCGGCCGCGTCTACGGCGCACTGATGGGGATCCTCACCGTGATGAAGGGTCTGCCCCTCGCCTACAACAAGGACATGCAGGAGGACAAGCACGGCCTCTTCGATGCCCTCGACACCGCCGAGGACTCGCTGCGTCTGTACGTGGGCATGCTGCCGCGAGCGCGGTTCCACGCGGCGCGCATGCGTGCCGCCGCCGAAGGTGGCTTCTCCAACGCCACCGACCTGGCCGATTACCTCGTCCGCAAGGGCGTCCCGTTCCGGGAGGCGCACCACGTCGTGGGGCGTCTGGTGGCGCTGGCGATCGAGCGGGGCGTCGGCCTCGCCGACCTGCCGCTGTCCGACCTGAGGTCCGTGGACGAGCGGATAGCCGAAGACGTGTACGTAGCGCTCGACCTCGATCAGGTCGTGGACGCCCGCGCCAGCCACGGCGGCACAGCCAGGCAGCGCGTGACGGAGGCCGTGATGGCGGCCAAGGAGGAGTTCGAACGTGGCGCTTGAGACCCTCACGCCGCCCGCCAAGGGACTGGCGGTCACCGTCCGGCCGGCCCGCTCGGAGGACGTGCCGCTCATCTTCGAGAACATCGGCTACTGGGCCAGCCAGGGCCGCATGCTCGTGCGCCCCATGCAGAACATCTTCGAGAACCTGCGTGACTTCTTCGTCGCCGAGGTGGAGACCGAGGACGGCAAGCGGTTCGCCGGCAACGGTGCACTCCACATCCTGTGGGGCGACATCGCCGAGGTCAGGGGTCTCGCGGTCGCGCCCGAGGTGCGGGCCAGCGGCGTGGGTCGAGCGCTCGTGGCCGCTTGCGAGCAGGAGGCGAGGCGAGTGGGCATCCCAGTGCTCTTCGCCTGGACCTACGAGGTGGAGTTCTTCGAGCGCTGCGGCTTCAGCCTCATCGACAAGACGCGCGACCTGCATCCGAGGGTCTGGTCCGAGTGCCTGCGCTGCCCGTTCTACGTGGGCTGCAACGAGAACGGCGTCGTGAAACGGCTCGATGGCGTACCCATGCCCCTCAACCTGCCGGAGCCGCCGCCGGCTCAGGTACCGCCCGGCATCCGCTGACCTGAGACGACGTGCACGGCCGCCGCGCTCACGGGCGGCCGGGCGATACTCGGTCTCATGACACGCAAGAGGGTTCTGCTCGCTCACGCCGGCGGCACGATCGGCATGCGCCGAGGCGAGTCGGGATACGAGCCCGCGCCCGGCCACCTCGCCGACCTGCTGTCGAGCATGCCGCAGCTGGCGTCGCCCGAGCTGCCCGCGACGGAGCTGTACGAGTTCGAGCCTCTGCTCGACTCCGCAGACATGTCGCCGAGTGACTGGATGGCGATCGCGAAGCTGATCGAGCAGCGCTACGGCGAGTTCGACGGGTTCGTCGTGCTGCATGGCACCGACACCCTCGCCTACACGTCCTCGGCGTTGTCGTTCCTGCTCGAGGGTCTGAGCAAGCCGGTGGTGGTGACGGGGTCGCAGTTGCCGCTGGGCGTGCTCCGGACGGACGCGACCGAGAACCTGCTGGGTGCGCTGCTCCTGGCCTCGGCCGACGACCTGCACGAGGTCGTCGTCTGCTTCGGCGGGGCGGTGATGCGGGGTAACCGCGCCACCAAGGTCTCCTCCACCGGCTTCGACGCCTTCGAATCTCCCAACGAGCCCAGAATCGCCAGCCTGGGCGTGAGCCTGGAGCCCGGTCCGGCGATCCGCCTCCCTCCGGGCACAGGTCCCCTCCGCGTGGCGCGCCTGGCCGAGGTCAGCGTGGCGGCTCTGCGCCTCTTCCCCGGCATCCGCACCAGCTTGGTCGAGAACGTGCTGAGGGCGCCGCTGGCAGGGCTCGTGCTCGAGACGTTCGGCTCGGGCAACGCCCCGTCGCGGGACGCAGCGCTGCTGGACGCTCTGGCGTCCGCCGGCGAGCGCGGCGTCGTCATCGTGAACACCACGCAGTGCCTACGCGGCGGCGTCGACATGCGCGGCTACGCCACCGGGTCCGCCTTGGCCGAGGCGGGTGTCGTCTCCGGGGGCGACATGACGCAGGAGGCGGCGCTCGCCAAGCTGATCTGGCTTCTCGGCCAGGGATTGAGTCCACAGCGGGTCAGGGCCCTCGTCCAGGCCAACCTGCGCGGCGAGCTCACGGATGCGGCCTGACCGTCTGCGCCTGCTGGGCTGGGTCGGTTCCATCCTGTGGTGCGCCCTGATCTTCTGGCTCTCCAGCACCCCGGACGCGGGGGGCGTGTTTCGCTTCCTGCCGGAAGGTGCCGACAAGGTGCTGCACGGCGGCGCGTTCCTCATGCTCTCGGCCCTGCTCACGCTGGCCACCGGGAGGCCCCTGGTGTCCGCCCTCGCCGCACTGGCATACGGCGTCTCCGACGAGGTTCACCAGCTCTTCGTCCCTGGTCGGACGGCCGACCTGGCAGACTTGCTCGCGGACGCCGTGGGCGCAGCCGTGGGCGCCTGGCTTGTGGGCTATCTGCTAAGGCGGCCTTGGGGACCGCCCGTAGAATGACCGCCGTGACCGACGAAAGCAGCGCCAGCGACCTCAAGCTGGTGATAGTGGGCGCGGGGCGCATGGGCGGGGCGGTCCTCCAAGGTGCCTTGGCCGCCGGCGTGCTGTCCGCGGACGAGGCGGCCATCTACCATCCCAACGATCGCCGCGGCAGCGAGCTGTCGGAGCGCTTCGGTGTCCCGCACGTCTCCGACTCGGGCCTCTCGCGAGCGGCCTGCGTGCTCCTCGCCGTCAAGCCGCAGTCGTTCACCCGAGTCGCTCCGGTCGTCGCTCGCCGCGACGCCAGTTTCGTATCGCTCATGGCTGGGGTGCCCGCGCGCCACATCGCCGAGCGGGTCGGCAGCAGGCGGGTGGTCCGGGCGATGCCGAACCTGGGCGCCGGGCTGGGCGTCAGCGCGACGGCTCTGACGGCGCTCCCCGAAGCCATGCCAGAGGACGTGGCCATGGCCCGTAGCCTCTTCGGCGCCGTGGGCAGCGTCTACGACGTCAGGGAGGAGCAGTTCGACGCTTTCACCGGCATGGCCGGCTCGGGTCCGGCCTACGTGGCCCTGGTCGCTGAGGCACTCGCCGACGGCGGCGTACGGGTGGGTCTCGACCGGCCATTGGCGCGCGACCTGGCCAGGCAGGTGCTGCTGGCCGCCGCACGGCTCCTCGAGACGAGGCACCCGAGCGAGTTGAAGGACGAGGTCTCGTCCGCCGGTGGCACCGCCATCGCGGGCGTGCGCACGCTGGAGCGGCACCGGTTGCGTTTCGCTCTCATCGACGCTGTCGAGGAAGCGACCAAGCGCGCCGGCGAGCTCAGCCAGGAGGAGTCATGAGGTTCGCGAGAGCGGGGTCGCGTCGTGCCCCCACGTTGTCACGCGCTCGCCCGCTGCGCATCGCGGCGGCGCTCGTCATGCTGCTCGCGGCCGTCGCGACGGCCCAGGACTACTACCCGTCCGACGCGGGCATGAGCTGGACGTACTCGTCCGGCGAGACCCAGACGATATCCGGGCCACGGGAGTTGGGCGGGCGCCAGCTGATGGTGCTGACCCACTACTACGAGGGCCTGCCCATATCCGAGGACTACCTCGAGTACACCGACACTGGCGTGTTCAGCCACGGTTCCGCGGCCGGCGGTCAGGTCTACCAGTACCAGCCCGCCCTCGTCGTCTACCCGGCGGCGCCGCTACAACCCGGCATGTCGTGGACCGGCACCACGTCCCTGGCCGGCTTCGACCTGACGCTGTCGGCCGAGGTCCTGGGCTTGCGGGGCGTAGCGACGCCCGCTGGCCGCTTCAACGCCCTGCAGATCCGCCAGACGACCCTCACCAGCAACGGTGGACAGACGGTCCTCGACATCTACTTCGTGCCTACGGTTGGCATCGTGAGGTTCCAGACGCAGGACGGCACCGTGATCGACCTGATCGAGAAAAGCTTTTAGCGTACTCAACCGCCAAGCACCTCGCGCTTGAGCTCGCTCAGTTCGCCAGCCGCCAGCGCTTCGCGTATGCCGCTCAGCAGGCGCGACATGAACCGCAGGTTGTGGATCGTCGCGAGCTGCTGGCCGAGCTGTTCGTCCGCCTTGAACAGGTGCCGCAGGTACGCCCGCGAGTAGTGCGTGCAGGTGTAGCAGTCGCAGCCGTCCTCTACCGGACGCGTGTCCTCTGCGAAGCGGACGTTCTTGATGTTCAGCCTGTGCCTGGCGTTCACGCCGGTCTTCCCCGCCACGTCCTCGGCGTCAGGGCTTTGCGTCAGTAGCGCCCCGGCGCGGGCGCTGCGTGTCGGCATGACGCAGTCGAACGTGTCCATGCCGCGCTCAACGGCTGCGAACACGCCCTCGACGTCGCCGATGCCGAGCAGGTGCCTGGGCTTTTCTTCGGGTAGCAGCGGGACCGTCCACTCGAGCACCGCCTTCATGTCGTCGTGGCCCTTGCCCAGGTTCCCGCCCACGGCGATCCCATGGAACGGTAGGCCGGCGATGAACGCGGCGCTGGTCTCCCTGAGTGTCCTGAAGGCACCGCCCTGGACGATGCCGTAGAGCGCCTGGTCGTAGCCGTGCTGCGGCCTCGACGCTGCGAACTCCGCCAGGCTCCGCTCGGCCCATCGGTGCGTGCGTTCCATCGAGGCCCTCGTGTACGCCTCGTCATGCAGGGGGCTGGTGCACTCGTCGAACGCCAGCACGATGTCGGCCCCCAGTTGCCGTTGCAGTCGGACCGAGCGCTCGGGCGTGAAGACGTGCGTTGATCCGTCCAGATGACTGCGGAACTCCACGCCGTCCTCCCGGACCTTGACCAGGCCGCGGCCGCTCGGCTTGGGCGCCTGGGTGCCCTCGCCAGGGAAGATGTTGGCGACCTTTCCCACCCCGTGCTCTATGGACGCTCCCAACGAGAACACCTGGAAGCCGCCCGAGTCCGTCAGCAACGGCCTACGCCAGTTCATGAACCGGTGCAGGCCGCCGTGAGCGGCCACGACCTCGGCGCCCGGCCGCAGGTAGAGGTGGTAGGTGTTCGCGAAGAGGAGTTGGGCACCTGTGGCGGCCACCGCCTCCGGTGTGACGCTCTTGACGGTCGCCTGTGTGCCGACGGCGACGAACGCCGGTGTGTCGACGCTCCCGTGCGCGGTGCGTAGCGTGCCGAGGCGGGCGAGGCCGTGCTCCGCCTGAACGTCGAAGCCGAACGCCGCGTCGCGGGAGGTCGCGTGTTGTGACTGGGGTTCGTCTGGCACGGCCCGCCATGCTAACAGCGCGCATCCACGCGGCGGGAACCGCGACCGACCACTCCCGCTCTTGGGGGAGAAACGCCCCTAAGCGTGACGTCGTTCACCTTCGGGTCCAACCCCCTCGGCTACCATCGGTCTTGCGAGGCGACGCCTCGCACCCCTTGGAGGCTGTGAAGCCTGTCCTGCATCTGGGCGCTTGGGACAGGTGGAGCCAGTAGCGCAACCGGCCAAGTTCGCTGTCGCGATCCGGCTTTTGCAGCCGGTCTCGCGCCCCACGCGCAACTAATCACGGTCGAGCGCCCGGATGGGCGATCGCCGGTTGAGTTCGTTAACTTTCCACCTCCCTGCCAAGCGTTTCCGGCGATCGCCCGTCGTTCTCCTGATAGCGATGCTGGGTTTGTCGTTCCTCGGCACGGCCTGCGCCGAGCCCGAGACCCTCAGCCCGGGCGACACCTCCACCGTCCCTGTCATCGACGACGCCGGCCTGCCCCTCGCCCAGCGCGTGAAGCTGGGAGCGTTCACCTACGGGGGCGTGTGGCAGGGCATGGAACCGGTTCTTGACCTGGAGGCGTCGCTGGGTCAACGGCTCGATATCGTCCACTGGTTCACCAACTGGCGCAACGAGGCGTACCCTGAGATGGTCACCGCCGTCGCGGGCGCTGGACGCCGCGCGATGATCAGCTGGCAACCCCATACGGTGCCGGTCCGAGACATCGCCGACGGCCTCTGGGACGAGTACATCAGAGGCTGGGCCGTTGACCTCAAGGCCACTGGCGTGCCCGTCTACGTCAGGCCGTTCCCCGAGATGAACGGGGACTGGGTGCCTTGGAACGGCGACCCCGCCACGTTCCGCCGGGCCTGGCGTAGGATCGTCGCCATCTTCGACTTCGAGGGCGCGGACAACGTCTTGTGGGTCTTCAGCCCGAACGTCACGGATTCGCCCCGCACCGAGTCCAACCGCATGGAGCTCTACTACCCGGGCGACGACGTCGTCGACGTGCTCGCCCTGGACGGCTACAACTGGGGCACGACCCGGCCCTGGACCGCTTGGCGCCCATTCGAGGCCGTGTTCGCGTCCGGCTACGAGCGCATCACTGAGCTAGGCGACCAGCCCGTGTGGTTCGCCGAGCTCTCCAGCTCGCCCGAAGGCGGCGACAAGGCCGCCTGGGTCGAGGCCATGCTCAACAGCACGTCGTTCGCCAGGCTCCAGGCCATCGTCTGGTTCGACGAGCACAAGGAGGCGGACTGGCGCATGGTGGCCGACCCCGGCGTCGCCGACGCGTTCCGCGAGGGCCTCCTCCGCGCCGAGCTGGCTTCCCAGTAGCGGCCAGACCCGTCGGCCGCTTGGCCTGCCGCCCGCTTCCAGGCATATGCTGGCCGCGCTTTGAGAACGCCTAAGTACGTCTTCGCGCGCCTCCTCCTGCTCCTCGCCCTGTTGGCTTCCAACGCATTGGCCCAGGCCACCTACCGGCTCGAGACGCTCTATGACGGCCTCGACAAGCCGGTCTCGCTACTGACGCTGGACGACGGATCGATGCTCCTGTCGTCGCTGAACGGCCAGGTCTACCTGCTTCGGGATGGGCTCGTGAGAGACGCCCTCGTCCTCGACCTGAGCGCGAGGGTCACCGCGCTGCAGGGCGAGCAGGGGTTCTACGGCGTGACGCTCGAGCCGGCGGCCGCCGCCGCGGCGGCGGGCCGGCCCAGGTGGCTGGTGGGGGCGTTCGCGGAGCGCGACACGGGCGACCTGGTCGTGTCGGCGTTCCCGTTCGACGACGAGTCGGTGTCAGCCGAGGCGGACGGCGAGGTCGTACTGCTGCGCGTGCCCATGCCGGAGCCGTTCCACTACGGCGGCCACGTCAGGTTCGGGCCCGACGGCATGCTGTGGGCCAGCGTCGGGAACGGCGAGAGCTCGAACGTCTACCTGCATCAGCGGCCGTTCTCGTCGCAAGACCTCTCGACCCTGCGGGGCAAGCTCCTGCGCCTCGACCTGAGCGGCACCGGTGCACAAGGGACCTACGCGGTGCCAGCTGACAACCCGTTCGTCGGGGTCGCAGGTGCCAGGCCGGAGATCTACGCCTACGGCTTCAGGAACCCCTGGAAGTTCACGTTCCACCCGGGGACCGGCGAGGTGGTGTTGACGGACGTCGGCAACGACCGCTGGGAAGAGGTGAACGTCGTCGTCAGGGGCGGCGACCACGGCTGGCCGCGCCGTGAGGGCTTCGAGTGCCAGTACCTCCCCGACGCGCCCGGGCTCGTGAACGCCGCTTGCGAGAGCATGCCGTTCGTTCCGCCGGCGCACGCCTATGGCCATCTGGCTCTCGACCCGGCCGGCGGTCAAGCGGTTGTCGGAGGCGTCGTCATCGAGGGCGCCTCGGCGGCCGGCACCTACGTGTTCGGCGACTTCGTCGTCGGCCGTATCTGGTCCCTCGACCTTTCCTCGGGGGAGGCGACGGAGCTGCTGGACACCGACCTGCCCATCACCCAGATCGCCATGGGACCCGACGGTGAGGTGCTCGTCGTCTCGATCAGCGGGAGCGTGGCGCGCTTGCTAGCTGACCCTTGACGTCCGGGAGCGGAGCGTTCGGGCCGTACAGGTCCTGCAACACCGTCCGGTAGAACTGACGGTCATCGATGTCGAAAGCGGCCACCAGGGAGGAGACGTGGCGGTAGGCGTCACGGATGCTCAGCCGACCCTCGGCCACAGCGGAGGCGACGTCAAGCAGCTCGCGTTCCTGGCTGCTGACCAGCCCAGGATCCACTCGGTACGTCTCGACGACGGCCGCAAGGAGTTGCACCAGCTCGCCCAGTTGCGTCATGGCCGCGACCGGCTCTTCGTGCGTCGGCGCCACGCTTCCGTTCCTCACGCCGTCGAACGGGTTGATGTACCGCGCGTACGCGACCTCGGGGTCTTCTCCACCCGGCTGGGATACCGCCCAGGCGAGCTTCGCTGCCCCGGCACAGAGGGAGAACGCCGGGTCGAACGCGCTGACGGTGCCGGCGAACAACGCCTCGTTACGCAGCGGGTTCCCGTCCTCCGCCGACACGGCCGCGACGAGCGTGAGGGCGTCGGAAGTCAGCTGCGCGAGCCCGATATCGTTCGTGGGCCCACGGGCCAGCGGGTCGAGGTAGGACTCGTTGAGCAGGACCTGCAACAGGAAGTCACCGCTGAGGCTGTAGGCTCGCGCGGCTTCCTCAAGGTGAGTGAGCAGGGGAGCCAGGCGGGCCAGCATGAGGATCCCCCACGGGCTGAGCGGCTGGTATCCCTTATCGGACCCCAGCTCGAAGGCTTTGGCTTCCGCAGGGGTCTGGGACCATCCCGCCACCTCGGGTGGCGGGCAGTAGGGCGAGACCCACGGCGTCCCGGGGCGTTCGGGTTCCACGAGCTCCGCCATGAGCGTGGGCAGGCTCCTATCGTCGTAGACGGGCAGCAGCTCGAAGTCCGCCTGGTCAAGCCGCGGCGAGCCGTAGACGTAGCGCCAGGTGTCGTGCGTGCTGGCGTAGGCACGTGCGACGTGCGCCACCGCGAAGAACAGGCTCAGGCTGAAGAGCAGGACGCTGGTGGCGACGCCGGCCGTGCGGAGGTGTGCCTGAGGGGCCACCCGCGCCCGCGGCCGCGACCACGTCCGCTGCACGTAGCCGAGCACCTCCCCCGAGCGTCTCCTCAGGCCGGAGCGCACGAACGTCGGCACCACGCGGGTAGCGGCCGTCACGTAGGCAAGGGCTCCCAGCGATCGCAAGGCGAGCAGCGGGACCACGCCGCGAGACGCGACCAGGATCGCTCGGCCCCACGAGTCGCCCAGCCGCCTGGCGCCGGCCATCACGATCAGCAGGCTGGCCAGCAGGTCGATCCCGATCCAGCCGACCAGCATCGCGGCCGGCACCTGTGCCTGGGGCAGCGCGTGCCGCAGTCCCAGCATGGCTGGCAGCAGCAGTGCGAGGAACAGTCCGATGGCGTTCTCCACCTGGGCGGAGGCGACTGCGAACGCCACGTTGGGGCGCAGCCGCCCGCCCACGGTGGGCCCGACCCGCTTCAGCGCGTTCTCGATGGCACCGCCGTTCCACCGTTCGACCTGCCTGAGCAGGCCGCCCAGGCGCGGCGGGTCCTCGGTGTGCATGACCGCGCCCGCCACGAAGCGCGCCGTGCTGCTGCGCCTGACGATGACCTTGGTGCGGGGTCCGATAAGGGACGACAGAGGGCGAGAGCGGCCGTCCACCAGGAGCCGGTATCCGCCCGCGTCCAGGTCAGCGGCCGGCTTGACCTCGTCTTGCTGGGCCATGTCCTGAGCGGCGAGGGTCAGGTCGTGGTCCTCGGTGAGCGTGTCGTCGGGCATCGGCAGGACGTCTCGCCTGGCGACGAACCCGCAGCCGACCACCGTGTACAGGCGCGAGCGCCCGAACACGCCGCTCCCGCCCATCCGCGCGCACTGTCCGCTGCGCACGACCGTCGAGAACGAGTACTCGGCGTCGCGCGCCGCCGAGATCAGCCTGGCTTGCACCGAAGCGCCAGGCAGCGACCTGACGGCTCCGGACTGCAACGCCGCGTCCTCCAGGACGTAGCCGTGAGCGCCTCCGGGCAGGCGCCGGTAGGACAGGCGGTAGAACGCGCGTCTCATCGCCGCGGCGAACCCGGCCGAGAGCACCGTGTCACCGTCGACTACTAGCACCCGCTCGGCGGTCAAGGCGCCGCCCGAAGCCGCCAGGTTCAGGCTCCTGGCCTTGGACGTCGGGGACTGGTACCTGACGACGACGACCGAGGTCCCGTCGCCGGCCTTGTCCCAGCGCGTCACGTCACCGCTCTGGCTCGAGCCGTGGGCGTGGGCCCCGTAGCCCAGCGCGGCCAAGGTGCGCTCGATGACCTCTGGTGTGCCGTCGCTGCCACCGTTGATGCTGATGACCAGCTCGTCGAGGGGCTCCGACTGACCGAGAAGGGACCGTATGGTCCTCTCGGCGCCGGCCTCCTCGTCGAACATGGGGACGAACGCGCCCAGCCTGTCCGGTCCTATGACGATGGAGCCGCCCTCGCGCACCAAACTTAGGCCCGCGTTCATCAAGACGGTGGGCATGGCCATGAGGCCAGGGAGCGGCAGCACTCTCTTCTAAGCTCTCCTCGCCGACTTGACGCCGGCAGACTCGGGCGCAGCGTAACCCGCGACGCGGTTACTGACTCCGCCACGGGCGTACCGACCCCGCGCGCGCAACATGCCAACCGGACCTTGAGGGAGCCACCGAGATGAGATCGAGGGAAACGGACAGCTTACCTCCAAGCAGGCCGGCTCTCATGTGAAGGTGTTAGCATTCGCTGGTTGGGAGGGCTCTGTGGCCTTGCACATCAGCGGTAAGCTCCTGGCGCTTGGCCTGGTGATCACCGCCCTCATAACAGCCTTCAGTGCGCCTCGGGAACCCACCGCAGACACGAGCGTAGCGGGCACGGTAGAGCTCACGATCGCCCCCGTCGCCAGCATCCGCGACACGCCGGCCGAGCCCGACTCCAGGTTCTCGGTGAACGTGGGCCCGGTCTCGAACCCCACGTTCGTGCTGCGCGCCACCGGTTACAACTCGCTATCGAACCAGACCGACTCCACGCCGTTCGTCACCGCGACCGGCGCCAGGACCCAGTTCGGGATCGTGGCCGTGAGCCGCGACCTGCTCGGTGACGAGATCCCCTACGGCTCGCTGATCCGGCTCAAGGACCTGGGCAGCTACTACACGGGGCGCGGAGCAGGAGCGTTCCAGCACCTACTCGACTCGCAGGGCCTGTTCATCGTCGAGGACACCATGCACTCGCGCAAGTCGCAGCAGATGGACGTCTGGTTCCCGGAGTACGCCACGGCCATCAGCTGGGGTGTCCGGCGGATCGAGGTCGAGGTAGTGCGGTACGGGCGCAACGGCCCGGAGCTGTCCGATGTCCTGGCCAGCGACTTCGAGGCCACGCCGCAGCTGCTGGCCCTCCGCAGGACCTCTGCCGCCACGCTCGACTGACGTCCGACGGCCGGGTTCTTCCATACATCCGAGGCCACGGCCTTGGGCGGATGCCGACACGTATGGCGAAGGGACCCCCCTGGCGGATAGCCTGCCTGGAGTGAGCCGACCGCTCGTCCCCTACCTCGCCCTGAAGCACGTCCGGCGCCGCCTGCTGCAATCGGGGCTCACGATCGCCGGAGTCGCGGTCGGTGTCGCCGTCCTCATCGTCGCCCTCTCGCTCACGAACGGTTTCATCGAGGAGCTCGTCTCGAGCACGTTGCGTGCGACGCCCATGGTCACGCTGCAGAGCTACCTGCCCGGCGACACCCTGACGAGCGAGCCCGAGCTCCTGCAGGCCGTGGAAGCCTCGCCGGGTGTCACCGCCGCCGCCCCGTTCCTCACCACCCAGGCGCTCATCGCCCGTCGCGCCAGCGCCTCCCTCGGCATCAGCGCCAGGCAGGGGTACACGCAGATGGTCGGCATCGACACGGTGCGCGAGTCCGCGGTGCTGGACCTGCCGGTCCTGGAGGAACAGGCGGACGCCCTCGCCACCGAGGGCGGGATCGTGCTGGGCAGCTCACTCGCCCAGCAGCTGGGCGTGAGGGTGGGCGACGAGGTGATGGTCCGCGACATCTCGGGCGCCACGGCTACCTTCACGGTGGCAGGCACGTTCAGGGTCGGCAACGAGCTCATCGACGCCGTCACGTCCTACCTGTCGATCGGCGCACTGCAGGAGTACATGAACGCCCCGGGGCGCATCTCCGGCTACCACGTCCGTGTCGCGGAGCCCACCAGGGCGCAGGCCGTGGGCCTCGACCTCGCCGAGCGGTTCTCGCTGAGGCCCGTCACATGGGAGACCCTCTTCTCCAGCCTCATCAGCCAGCTGAGGCTGCAGAAGGCCGTCATCGGCGTCGTGGTGTTCCTGATCGTGGTGGTGGCGGCGTTCGGCATCGCCAACGTGCTCGTCCTCACCGTGGCCGAGAAGACCGAGGAGATAGGCATCCTCAGGGCGCTCGGCGCTTCCCAGCGGCAGGTCGTCTCGGTCTTCGTGCTCGAGGGCTTCATGCTCGGTGCCGCCGGCACGCTGCTGGGAGCGCTGCTCGGGCTGGCCGTCGCCACGTACTTCCGCGTCCAGCCCTTCCCTCTGCCGGGTGACCTGTACTTCATCACGCAGCTGCCAGTAGAGGTTCAGCCGTTCGACGTCCTGTGGGTCTGCGGCGTCTCCCTTGTCACCAGCGTCGTCGCTGGCGTGTTCCCGGCCCGGCGCGCCGCTCGCCTCGACCCGGTCAAGGTCCTCAGGTGACCGGCTCGGACTCCGGCTCACCTTCGGGGCGTGGCGCGGGCACCGGTTCCGGGCGTGGGCGAGGGCGGCGAGCCAGGCGGCAGTCGGATCGCGACAGCGCCTGGGACTACCTGCTCGATCTACTGAGCCGTCAGGCTTACACGGTTCACCAGCTCAGGCAGAAGCTGGCGCGACGCGACGTGGCGGCTGAGACGGCAGACGAGCTGCTGACCCGCCTCGCGGAGCTCGGCCTGGTGGACGACGACGCCTACGCCGAGCGCTTCGTCGCCGGGCGCAGCTCGAGCCACGGCCGCCTCGCCCTCCGGCGGGACCTGCTCAGGCGGGGGGTAGACGAGGAGGTCCTGTCTCCTCACGTCGGCGCGCTGGGCTCACAGCAACAGGCGGCTGCCGCCACCGAGCTGCTGCGCAAGAACGCCTGGCGCTACCGGCCGAGCGATCCACCGGAGGACGCAGACGATCACGAGCGCTCGCTGTGGCTGAGACGCGCCGAGGCGAAGGCACGGGCGTTCCTCGGCCGGCGGGGGTTCGACCCGGACGCGGTCCAGGAAGCGATCTCGGTCGTGGGCTGGTTCGAGGAGTGAGCCGGAGCGCGAGTCGCCTCCTCTCAGGTTGCCGCGCGCGCCGGCGTTCAAGTAGACTGGCTATTCGCGTCGGGGCGTAGCGCAGCCTGGTAGCGCACATCGTTCGGGACGATGGGGTCGGAGGTTCGAATCCTCTCGCCCCGACCACGCTGGGGCGGAGCGAAAGGGCTCCGCCCCGCTTCCTTTCAGACCTCGATGATCGCCACCGTGCAGCGCGAGACGCACACGAGCCTCTCGGCCTCGTCGCGGATCTCGACCTGCCACACGTGCGTGCGCCTGCCCCTGTGAAGCGGCGTGCCGACGCCGCGCACGGTCCCCGCCGTGACTTGCCTGATGTGGTTGGCGTTGATCTCCAGGCCCACCGCCCTGTGCCCTTCCGGCAGCCCCAGGCTGGCGCCGATGCTGGCCACCGTCTCCGCCAACGCCACGGAGGCGCCGCCATGGAGGATGCCGTGCGGCTGGTGATGTCGAGTCGTGACCGGCATCGTGGCCTCCACGCGTGCCTCGTCCGCTCGCGTCACGACGATGCCGAGGGTCTCGAGCAGCGTGTCGGGTACCGTACCGAGGTACCGCCTCGCGGTTCCGTCGCCTGCGCGCTTGTCGCCGGGGGTAGGCATGGTGAACGATAACGCCGGTGCTCGCTGACACAGCTGACGTTCCACGCGCCCCGGAGCCTCCCGTTCGAGCGCAGCCTGGCGGTTACCTACCCGCCGTCCTACTGGCCGTGACCGCGATCGCGAGCGGGGTGGGACCCGCCATCCTGCTCTGGCTGTCGCGCTTCGGTCAGGAGCCGCCCGACAGGCTCCCGTTGGCCGCGATCCCGCTCCTGGGGGCCGTGCTGACCGGTCCGCTCACGGACCTGACGGCACGGTTGCCCCGGCGCCTCGCACTGGCGCGGTTGGCCGGGGCGCTGGTCCTGGGACTGGCAGCCGGCGCGGCGACGTTGTCGTTACCCGCGGCGGACGCCAGGTACTTGCTGTGCCCGCTGACGGCGGTAGTCCTGGCGGCGGTTCTGCGCGAGGTCCGGCCGCAAGGCCTGGCGCAGGCCGTCTGCGTCTACGTGGCCTGCACGCTGCTCGCCAACTTCACCCTCGACAGCTTCCTGCCGTTCGGGAGCTTCTTCCTCGTCAACGTTGGCACCTTCTTCTTCGGGGTCACCTTCACGCAGCGGGACCGGGTCCATGCTTTCGGCCGTCCGACGGTCTACCGCATGATCCTGCTCGCGGCCGTCGCCAACGTGGCGCTGGCGGCGTCGCTGGGCACCCCCCTGCGCTACGTGGGGGTCAGTTTCCTCAGCATCGTGCTGGCGGAGACCGCGGACACCGAGGTGTTCCACCGGCTCCGGGGCAGGCGCTGGCTCCGCAGGGTCGCGACCTCCAACGCCATCAGCGCTCCGCTAGACACGGTCGTGTTCACGCTGCTCGCCTTCGTGGGCGAGGAGTTCGCGACAGCCGGCTGGCTGACGCAGGTGATCGTCACGGACGTGCTGGTGAAGTACGCGAGCGGCCTCGTCGCGGCACTCGGGGTGATGGCTCTGGTGCGGTCCGCCCTGCCGCGCCCACCGGTCGCTACCGAGGCGCCGGGCCGCGCCGAGAACGCGCCGGCCGATGGGCGATACTGACGTGGATGAGCGAACCCAAGCTCGCATTCCTTGACGACCTGCTCGGGCGTGAGCTCGGGCCGAGCGACGCGGTACGGGTGACGCAGGAGCGGATAGACGCCTTCGCGGACGCGACCCTGGACCATCAGTGGATCCATGTGGACAGGGAGCGCGCCGCCAGCGGGCCGTTCGGCGGCACCGTCGGGCACGGCTACCTGACCCTCTCGCTGCTCGTCCACCTGCTCACGACGACGGGCCTGTTCCCGGACGGGGTGACCGTCATCAACTACGGGATCGACAAGGTGCGCTTCCCATCACCTCTAGCCTCCGGGTCCACGGTCCGGCTCACGGGCCGGATCACCGAGTTGCTGCCGAAGGGCGTGGACCGCGCACTCGCCAAGATCGCCTGCGAGGTCACGGCCGAAGGCGCCCAGACGCCGGCCCTGGTGGCCGAGGTCCTGTACCTGTACGTGGCGGACTGAGCGAGGCGGCAGGTCAGGCCCGGGCCCGCTCCACTTGCCGTCCGATGCCCAGGGCGAGCTCCTCCTCGCCCGGCCGCGTGACGATCATCAGGCCCACCGAGAGCCCGGCCGACGTGGTGCCGCACGGCACACTGGCTGCCGGACATCCCAGGACGTTGAACGGGGCCGTGTTGCGCAGTATCAGTCCGTTGGCCCGGAAGTACTCGGCGTCGTCAACCAGGTCCGCGATCTTGGGTGGCAGGATCGGGATCGTGGGAGCGACCAGCGCGTCGATACCGGCGAGCTCCGGCCAGAAGCGTCGCCTCAGCTCGCGCCGAGCCAGCGACAACCTGACGTAGTCCTTGGCGGGACGGTCCGCGTACTCGAGGATGCGCCGCGCCACCCTCGGGTCGATCTCACTATCGTGCTCCCGCAGCACGTCCTCGTACAGGGCCCAGGCCTCGTGACTGGCGAAGCTGCCGTACCGGCGGTACATCTCGGGCGCATCGTTCAGCGCGTCGAGCGCACCTCTCCTCACGTCATGCCCCAGCGCCTCTAGCGCCCCGAGCGTCCTGTCGAAAGCGCTCTCCACCTCGGGGTCAAGGTCCTCGGTGAGCAGCGTCGTGGGCGCCAGGAGCGTGAGCCGCTTGGCGGGCTCAGACAGCGGCTGGCTACTGAAGGCCGCCATCGTCGTGAACAGCGCCCACGCATCGTCGCAGTCGCGCGCCATGGGGCCGATCGTGTCGAGCGTCGTCGACAGAGGCACCGTGCCCTCTGTGGGGATCAAGCCGTCCGTCGTCTTGAGTCCCACGCCCCCGTTGACCGCGGCCGGGATCCTCACGCTGCCGCCGGTATCCGAACCCACCGCAACCGTTGCCAGTCCCGTCGCGACAGCCACCGCCGAGCCCGAGGAGGAGCCTCCGGGGACGCGGCTAGGGTCCAGAGCGCACGGTGGCGTGCCGAAGTGTGGGTTGATGCCGATGCCCGAGTAGGCGAGCTCCGTCATGTTGGTGCGGCCCACGAAGACGGCGCCGGCCGCGTCAAGGCGGGCCAGGACGGGCGCGTCCTCTGCGGCGGGTGCGCGTAGTCCTAGAAGCGCCCTCGAGCCGGCCGCGCTCACCTCGCCCTCCATGTCAACGAGGTCCTTGACGGCCACCGGCACGCCCTGAAGCGGGCCGCAGTCCACACCGGAGGCGAACATCCGGCTGGCCCTCTCGGCCTGCGCCAGAGCTCGCTCCTCGGTTAGCTTCCGGTACACGAGGCGACCGTGTGGGTGTTCTTCTGCGCGCTCGAGCATGGCTCTCGTCACCTCAACGGGATCCAGGTCGCCGGCGCGGTAGGCGTCCCCAAGGCCAGACACGCCGAGACGCGTCATGTCTTGTTCCATGCGGCACGATAACCTTCGGCGCCGCGCCGCTTCCGACGACGTGGCGGGCGTACGTGACTCCGCCAGGGCGCGTGGATGGCGCTAGACTCGTGGCATGCAGAGGACCCGAGCCGAGCTCGAGGCGATGAGCCATGAGGAGCTCGTCAACCGCGTCCTGGAGATGCAGGACATGATGCGCGAGGGGCTGGCGGTGCGCGACTCGCTGCACGCCGTCCTCAACACCGTGCTGAACGCCAAGGCTGATGAGGTAGCGCGCTTCGCCGACGCCCCTGACGCCTCACTCGATCCGGAGGAGCTGGAGCTCAAGAAGGCCTGGGCGGCCGCGCGCCACGCCGTCTCGAACCCGATGGGCGCGGCGCGCAAGCGCGCGCAGGCGGCAGCGGCCAGCTAGCTTGGTCGCGACCTTCGTCTGCTATCGCCGCCGCGGAACCAAGGGGTCGCTGGTCAGGAGCCCCATTCGATCTTGACCCAGTCCTCGCCGAGTTCCTTGGCGAGCGCCTCGAGCAGCGTGCGGGTGCCCGTCTGGCGCATCTTCAGCCCATCCGAGCCCTCGAAGAAGGCGACGGACTCGGTGAAGGTGAGGAGCGTCCCACCGCCCTCCGGCGAGAACTCGATCGTCACGAGCGAGGCCGAGAACGGCGTACCGTCGTTCGACATCGAGTACGCCAGGGCGATGCGCCGCCCCTCGCGGATGTCGAAGTAGCGGGTCTCATTGCTGATCACGCCCAACGGCACGGGCGCCTTGAGCGCGTTGAAGCTGCCGTGCTCCCTGCCCCCGACGCGGAAGTCGAGCCCGTAATCGATGACCTCGAACCCTTCCCCTTCCGCGAACCACCTGCGCTTGACGGCCGGGTCGGCGAAGGCGTGCCAGACCTGCTCCGGGCTCGAGGTGTAGCGCCTCTCGATCGTGAAGCTCTCGTGGACCACTGTCTCGTTTGCTGTCTGCACGGTCATGCCGATACCTCCCTGCGCGCTCACTCCTCGCGCGAGACTTCCTCGCCCAACACCTCGGCCAGGCGATCGAGCTTCCGCTCCTGCTCCCGGCGCCGGTCATCGATCCAGCGGCGGGCCGTGTCAAGGCCCGACTCGTCCAAGCGACAGACGCGGACGCGGCCCTGCTTCTCGGTTGCCACCAGGTGCGCCCGCTCCAGGACCTGAAGGTGCTGGAGGACTGCCGCTAGCGTGACGCCGAGCGGCTCGGCCAGAGCAGACACGGACGCGGGCCCCATGGCGAGCCTTGTCACGATCGCCCGCCTCGTGCTGTCGCCGAGGGCATCGAAGACCGGACCGGAAGCCGAACGCTGAAGCATGGACTAAAGTATCGGCCAAAGCCTCGGAAAAGTCAAGCGACCGCTAAAGTAACGACTGTGCGCACGCTGGTGAGTTCAGCCGCCGGCTGCCGTCCTGCCCATCTCCATGACGGACTCCTCGCCCACGCGCCGCATCGTCGGCAGCGACGCCACCGGCCGGGCGCCCATCTCCAGGAGAGCGCTTTGCACCTCGCCGTGGTGCTCGTAGTAGAAGACGAGCATCGCTCCGGCTTCCACGTCGGCCGCCAGCCTCCGGAGCGCCCCACATGCGTCCACGACCGTCTCACAAGGCGTGGCCGGGGCCAAACGCCCGACCTCGGCGCGGATGATGGCAGCCACCTCGCCCGGCGCGCGACCACGCAGGTCTGCGTCCTCACGTACGAGGATGCGGTCGAAGGCGGTGGCCGCCACGCCGGCCGCCTCCTGGATCACGTCGTCCCGCCTGTCACCTGGCACCCCGATGATCCCGACGACCGGCCCGCCCCAGGCGTTCCCCAGCTCGGCCGTCGCTCTGAACGCCGCAGGGTTGTGCCCGTAGTCGAGCACGACGCAGCCTGCCCCCAGCGCGTACAGGTTCGCGCGGCCCGGGTTGTGTTGCGCGTTGTCGAAGCTTCGCAGTCCACTGGCCACGACCTCCACGTCGTAGCCCAACGCCATCGTCCCCGCGGCCGCAGCCAGGGCGTTCTCGACCTGGAACCCCGGCCCGTTGGCCAGCATCGGGACCTCCGAAAGGCGGACCACGACGCTTCGGAAGCTCCCTCGTTCCATCACGATGCTGCCGCCTTGCACCGTGTAGCCCGTGCCGCCGCCGGCGACGTGCTCCCGGTAGCGATCCGCGGTACCGGAGACCGAGTAGTACACGAGGTTCAGCCTCGAGACGTCCACCCTCTCCAGGTCGGCCATGCCGGCCGACTCCGGGTCGTCGGCGTTGAGCACCAGGGTGCCCCCGTCTCTGACCCTCTCCGCCACGAGAGACTTGATCCACACGAGGTCCTCGACGTCCGTGATCCCGTCCTGGCCCACATGGTCACGGGTCACGTTCGTCACGATCCCGACGTCCGACCAGTCGTAACCGAGGCCCCGCCGCAGGATCCCGCCGCGCGCCGTCTCCAGCACCGCGGCGGTGACCATGGGGTCGGACAGCACCGCCCGCGCGGAAGCGGGGCCGGTGTTGTCGCCCGGCCGGACCAGCACACCACCCGAGTAGACGCCGTCCGTCGTGGTCATGCCCACGTGCTCGCCCGCGCCCCCGACGATGTGGCCGATCAGCCTGGTGACCGTCGTCTTGCCGTTCGTGCCCGTCACGGCGCAGATGGGCACCCGGCCGTCCTGGCCAGGCGGGAACAGGTTGGCGACGATGGCGTCACCTACGTCCCGCGCCTTGCCTTCACTGGGGCTGACGTGCATGCGCAGCCCCGGGGCGGCGTTCACCTCGACGATCCCGCCGTCCATGGGCAGCCCGATATCGCTCGTGACGAGGTCGACGCCGCACACATCCAGGCCGACGATCTGCGCCGCGCGCTCGCACGCCCTGCGTGTCTCGGGGTGGATGTCGTCGGTGACGTCGATGGCGGTGCCGCCGACCGAGAGGTTGGCGTGACGCTTCAGCACCACGGTCTGACCCGCGGCCGGGACGTAATCGAGGCTCATGCCCACCTCGCCCAGCCGTTCGACGAGCTCGTCATCGACGGTGATGCGGGTGAGCGGGCGCTCGTGACCCTCGCCCCTCAGGGGATCGGAGTTCACCTTCTCGATGAGCCGCTCCACAGTGCTGTTGCCGTCGCCGACGACCTGGCAGGGCCGCCGCTCGCTGGCGCTCACCACCTTGCCGCCCACCACCAGCACCCTGTAGTCGCGTCCTGGCAGCTGGCGCTCCACGATCACCCGTGGGGAGTAGCGTCTGGCGAGCTGATAGGCGCCTAGGAGCCTGACAGGCTGATCAACGCCCACCGTGATGCCCTTGCCCTGGTTGCCGTCCAAGGGTTTGACAACCACGGGCCCGCCCAGCTCGAGTAGAGCCTCGAGAGCTGCGTCGAGGTCGTCCGCGACCCTGCCGTCGGGCACTCGTACCCCGGCCTCCCAGAGCAGGTGCTTGGTGAGGGCCTTGTCCGAGGCGATCTCCACGGCCACATGGCCCGTCGAACCGGTGATGGACGCCTGGATGAGCTGACGGTTGGCGCCGTACCCGAGCTGCACGAGGTTAGCGTCGTTGAGCCGGCGCCATGGGATGCCACGCCGCGCGGCCGCGCGGACGATCGCCATGGTGCTCGGCCCGAGGTCGTTCGCCCTGCCGGCAGCCTCGGCCTCCGCCAACAACGAGCCTACGTCCGTGGCCTCGCCGCGCAGCAGGCGTTCCACCAGGTCGACGGCGCCGACGAGGAGCCGCCGCATGGCGTGCTCCGATCGGTACCGCACCACGACGCGGTACATGCCCTGCACTTCACTCTCGCGGGTCTTGCCGTACGTGACCGGCGAGCCCAAGAGCCCCGCAAGCTCCAACGCGACGTGCTCGACGATGTGTCCGAAGTAGGTACCGGTGAAGAGACGCTGCACGAATCCGCCCTCGCGGCCCAGACCACAGTGGTGCTTGCGCAGCCCCGGCAGCAGTGCGAGCAGAGCCTCGTTGAACCCGGGGAACTCGCGGCTCTCCCTGGCATCCAACTCGTCGAGATGGAGCTCCATCACCAACACGGGCCTGGCGTGATAGACGCTCGGCCCTTCAAGGGACCTGATCCCGGCAATACGCAACTTGGTTCCTCCACGGCGCCTGAGTTCCCTGCGGCTCCCGAAGTGAGCTGCTCAGGTTGCCCTGCCTCTTGCGCGCCAGTAGCCCGTTTGTAGTCGCGCCGGCCATGAAAAGCGTGCAGCTAGCCTAGGCTTCCGTGAGACGGCGGCCCCTGGTCGGGGTCCGCCTGCCGGCCGGGCGCCACTCTCGATCCCACTCACCTGGGCGGCGGAGGGACCCATGCCAGAACGCTCCAGGTCGAGACGTGGTCGCCTCATCCTGATCGGCGGCTCCGAGCGCCGCGATCCCTCCTTGGAAGTGCTGTCTCACTTCGTGGAGCTGGCCGGCGCCGAGCAGGCCAAGGTGCTGGTGGTGGCGGCCGCCACGCGCGAGCCTCAGCAACTGCTGCCCGAGTACCGACGCATCTTCCACCGCCTGGGCGCCGCCGAAGTGTGGACCAGCGCGTTCCAGGACAGGGCCGCCGGCGAGAGGCAGCCGTTGCTGCGACATCTCGAGGAAGCCACGGCCGTCTACTTCACAGGCGGGGACCAACTGCGGCTGACCATGCACGTGGCCGGCACGCAGTTCGGCGACCTGCTCCGTGAGCGGCACAACGCCGGCGACTTCCTAGTGGGCGGCACCTCTGCTGGCGCGGTGGCGTTGGGCAGCGTGATGATCCTCAGCGGCCCCGGCGGCGGCAGCGTGAGGCGCTCGGACGTCCACGTCGGGCCGGGCCTCGGCTTCATTCGCGACACGATGGTAGACACGCACTTCAACGAACGCGGACGCGTGCCGAGGTTCCTGACCGTCTTCGCACAGAACTCGCAGGTGTTGGGCATCGGCCTGGACGAGAACACCGCTCTCGACGTCAAGTTGGGCGAGGAGTTCCGGGTGCTGGGCAGCGGAGCGGTGACCATCTTCGACGGCCGGGTCAGCTTCTCGAACGCCGCCGACGCCGGCGATCACGACATCATCGCGCTGTCAGGGGTTACCGTTCACGTCCTGCCGCGCCACTACGGCTTCGACCCGGCGACGATGCAGATCGTGCGACCCAAGAAGTGAGGGTCCGGCGCTGGCCGAGCTGCTGGGACAGCAGGACCGCGCGGGGGCAATTTCCAGGGGTACGAGCGTCTTCGAGCGCCCAACAAGAGAAGGCCCGACCGAGGAACCGTGTCCTGGTCGGGCTTT
>DASVCK010000075.1:0-13264 GCA_036381675.1 Trueperaceae bacterium
GTTCAACGACGTGCTGGAGAACGGGGACAAGAGCCCGTACCTGGACTGGTTCTTCGTCAACAGGCACCCCCTGAACGCGTACGGCGGCGGGGAGATCGGCTACCAGGCGTGGTGGAACTTGCCCGCGTTGCCCAAGCTGAACGTGGCCAACCCGCGCGTCAGGGAGTTCCTGCTTGACGTCGCTGCGCACTGGCTCAGGTTCGGGGCCGACGGCTGGCGCCTCGACGTCCCGGCCGAGATCGACGACGACGACTTCTGGCGCGAGTTCAGACTGCGTTGCCGTCACGTGCGCGAGGACGCGTACATCGTCGGCGAGATCTGGGACGCCGCTACCAGGTGGCTGCAGGGCGACATGTTCGACGGGGTCATGAACTACCCGCTCGCCAGGGCCGTCTACGGCCTGGTGGGCCGCGACCTGGACGCGGCCGAGGCTGCCAAGAGCGGCCTGGGCCACATGGAGCGCATCGACGCGGCCGCGTTCGTCAGGCGCATGGGGCAGCTCCTCACGCGCTACCCGGAGGAGGCCATATTCGGGCAGCTCAACCTGCTCGACTCTCACGACACGCCGCGCCTGGCCACGATCCTGCGCGGCGACGAGGTCGCGATCAGGCAGGCCCTGCTGCTGCTCTACGCCTTCCCGGGCGCGCCCTGCCTCTACTACGGCGACGAGATCGGGCTGCGCGGCGGTCACGACCCCCGTAACAGGGGGACGATGCCGTGGTCCGAGGAGTCCACCTGGGACGTGGATCTACTGGGGTTCGTGAGGAAACTCGGTGGGTTGCGCCGGGAGCTTCACCCGCTCAGGCGCGGCGCGACGGAGTTGTTCGCGGTCGAGGGCGCAGTCGTCATCAGGCGCGAGTCGGAAGAGGGCGTCGTGTGCGCGGTCGTCAACACGACCGACCACGCCGTAGAGCTGAGCGGGAAGGCGCTTCCGGCACGGTCGTTCGTCGACAGGCTGGCGCCCCAAAGCCGGCCTAGCGAGGCCACGTACGTACTACCCCAACGGAGCCAGGGGTTACTGACCGGTGCCTGAGGCGTCGCTTCCGCGAGCTGCTCGCTAGTCAGCGCTGAGGCTGGCCGGTGCTCTGTCGGGTTGCCAGCAGCTCGATCACCATCGCGGCGGTCCAGGTGAAGCGGCTCCCACCGCACGGATCGCCCGTGATGGGATCGTAGTACTCGGCGAACCCGGACCGCGAGATGAGCTCCAGGCTGGAGCTAACGATCTTCCTCGCGACCTCTTCCTCGCCGGCGCGAGCCAGCCCATCGGCGATCATGTAGTTCACCACCAGCCAGACCGGCCCTCGCCAGTAGCGCTGCGCCTCGAAGCGCGGGTCAAGCGGGTCGTGGGAGGGCACGACGTACGTGACCTTCTCGGCCCAGCGCTCGACGGTGCGAGCGATCCGAGCGGCGCGCGCCGTGGGGACGGCCGCGAAGGCGGCGAGCAGGCCGCCCAAGGAGGCGCTGTCAACCAGCTCGCCAGTCGTCCGGTCGCGGCACAGGTACTGCCCGTGTCCCTCGCTCCACAGGCCCTCCATGGCCGCGAGCGCCGCAGCTGCTCGCGCTCGGTTGACGTCCGCGACCACGCTGTCGCCCAGGGTCTCGGCGAGGTCGGCCAGGTCCGAGCATGACCGGATGAGGATCGCGTTGAAGCCGGGGTCGAGCACCCGGAACGGCGACGCGTCGTGGAGCTTCGGGTCTTCCCAGCCGTGCTCGCGGAAGCGCTGCACGAGCCACATGTAGCGGTCGTACTGATCCTGAGTGGGCCGGTGTGCCGGGTCGGCGTGCTGCGTGTCGCGCCGGGTGTAGGCGGCGATGCCGGTGGCAGGCACCCTGGCGAACGCCGTGTCCCAGTCGACGGAGTTGTCGCGCCCCGACTCCCAGGGGTGGAGAATCGCCACCAGGCCCTCTCCCTGGGGGTCGCGATGTCGGTAGAACCAGGCGTGCCAAGAATCGATCTTGGGCAGCAGGGCCCGTGCCCGAGCGGTGGCCAGTTCCTTGTCGCGTGCGCGGTCGAAGAGGCGTCTCACCACGAAGCCGGCCACGGCAGGCTGGGTGATGCCGGACGTCGGCGTGGCCCTGTTGGTGCCCCATACCCCCGGGCCAGGGAAGTACCCGTCCGACGGCTCGTGGAAGACGATGTGGGGCACCATGCCGTTCTCCCACTGGTGCGCGAACAGCGTGGCGATCTCGTTCCAGGCGCGCTCCTCGTCGTAGTGGCTCTGCCCCAGGGCGGTCAGGCAGGAGTCCCAGTTCCACTGGAACGGGTAGAGACCCTTGGTGGGCACCGTGTAGCTACCACGGTCGTTCTCCGCGAGCACTTCGCGGGCGCGCTCGAGCAGGGGCGAGGGATCGACGTCGGTCATGCGACGCCTCGGGGGCTTGGCACGGCGGGCACGCTAACTGCCGGGGCCGCCAGTAGCTCGAGCACGATCGCGGCCGCCCAGCTGAAGCGCCTCCCACCGAGCGGAGCGCCGTCGGCGGGGTGGTAGTACTCGGCGAAGCCGCTCCGGGCAACCAACTTCAGGCAGTCTCGTGCGATCCGGTCTGCCAGGTCATCGTGACCGGCGGCGCGCAGGCCGGAGGCGATGAGGAAGTTGCAGACCGACCACACCGGGCCGCGCCAGTAGCGTCGCGCGTCGAAGCGGCCGTCGCGCGGGTCGTGGCTGGGCACGAGGTAGCGCACGCGCTCGGCTTGAGCTCTGATGGTCGCGGCGATGCGAGATGCGCGATCTTCCGGGATCGGCGCCAGTACAGGCAGCAGCCCTCCGATCGAGGGGCTGTCCACCAGCTTGCCGCTCACCCGGTCGCGGCACAGGTATTGGCCGCGGGCGTCGCTCCAGAGGTCCTCGAGCGCGGCGAGCCCGTTCTGCGCCCAGCGGCGCTGCTCCTCGGCGATGGACGACTCTCCCAACTCCGTGGCCAGCTCCGCCGTGTCGAGGCAGGAGCGCACCAGGATGGCGTTGAACCCTGGATCGACCACGCGGAACGGCGAGGCGTCATGGAGGATCGCAGGGTCCCAGCCGAGCGCCCGGAACCGCTGTACCAGCCAGAGGTAGCGGTCGTACTGGGCCTGCGTCGGACGTTCTGCCGGATCGGCGTGCTTGGTGTCGTTCCTCACGTAAGGCTCGGGCACGTCGGCCGGGACCCGCGCCAGGGCGGCGTCCCAGTCCACCGAGTCGTCACGCGACTCCCAGGGATGGAGGATCGCAACCGTTCCTTCGCCCCGTTGGTCGCGGGCAGCGAAGAACCACGTGTGCCAGCGGTGCAGGCCGCCCAGCAGCGCGCGCGCCCTCTCCACGAGCCCAGGCAGCCCGGCGCTGCGGCGGTAGAGCTCCAGCACGACGAAGCCCGCGACCGGCAACTGAGTGATACCCGAGGTCGGCACCGCCCGGCCCGTGCCCCAGACCTCGGGGCCGGGGAAGTAGCCGGGGGAAGGCTCGTGGAACACCATGTGCGGCACCATGCCGTCCTCCCACTGGTGAGCGAACAACGTCTCGACCTCCCGCCAGGCGCGGTCCAGGTGGGAATGGCTGAGGCCCAACGCCGTGAAGCAAGAGTCCCAGTTCCACTGGAACGGATAGAGGCCTGCGGTCGGCACCGTGTAGCCGCCGCGGTCGTTGGCGTGCAGCACGCGGGTGGCCTCGAGGGCCAAGGACTCGGTGTCCAGGTCCATCACACGACCTGGCCGGTCCCGGGATCGAACCAGCGCACTCGGCCCTCCTTCGGAACGAGGCTGAGCTCGTCGCCCGGGGCCACCGGCATATCGGACTCGAGAACGGCGCGGAAGAGGCGGCCCCCTACCTCGGTCGTGACGAGCGTGTGCGGACCGAGCGGCTCGACGACGCGCACGACGGCTTCGAGCCCGCCCGGCGCCACGTCCAGGTCTTCCGGCCGGATGGCGAATTCGAGGCTGTCGCCCGCCTGCGGGCCGCTCAGTCTGAGCCCCGCGACGTCCCACTCGCCGGGAGCCACCGGGGTGGCAGGGATGAAGTTCATGGGTGGGTTGCCGATGAAGCTGCCGACGAAGTGGGCCGCCGGGTTGCGGTAGATCTCCACAGGGGTCGAGGCCTGGACGATCCTGCCCTCGTTCATGACCGCGATGCGGTCGGCCAGCGACATCGCCTCCACCTGGTCGTGGGTGACGTAGAGCGTGGTCGTCTGACTGGCGTCGAGCACGCCCTTCAGCTCCGCGCGCATCTCGAGGCGCAGTAGAGCGTCTAGGTTCGAGAGCGGCTCGTCCATCAGGATCACGTCGGGCTCCATCGCCAACGCACGCGCGACCGCCACACGTTGCCGCTGACCACCGGATAGCTGTCCGGAGTAACGCTTCAGCAGTTGCTCGATGTGCATCAGCGCGGCAGTGCGGCGCACGCGTTCGTCTATGACCTGGCGCGACAGCTTCTGCATGCGCAGGCCGAAAGCGATGTTCTCGAACACGGTCAGGTGCGGGAACACCGCGTAGTTCTGGAAGACCATGGCGATGCCGCGCTCGCGCGGCGGCAGCCTGTCTACACGGCGCCCGCCGATCCACACCTCTCCGGCGCTGGGAGTCTCCAGTCCGGCCACGATGCGCAGCAGGGTCGTCTTCCCGCAGCCCGAGGGGCCCAGCAGCACCATGAACTCCTGGTCTGAGATGTTCAGGTCGATCGAGTGCAGGGCCTGGAAGGCTCCGAAGCTCTTGGCGACGTTCTTGATGACGATCTCGGCCACCTTGGTTCCTATCGGCTCGCGATGCCCCACATCGCGAACAGGTACTTGCGCACGGCGAAGATGAACACGAGCGCGGGGATAACCATGGCCGCGCCGCCCGCGAACTTCAGGTGTAGCGGCGAGACGTTGAGGTTCTGGACGAGGAAGGCTGGCAACGTCCGGTTCTCGATGGTGAGCACGGCCGCGGCGAACACCTCGTTCCACGAGATGATGAAAGCGAAGACGGCGGAGGCCGCGATGCCGGGCAGCACGAGCGGCAGGACCACCTTGTAGAAGGCCTGCCAGCGTGTGCAGCCGAGGGTCCAGGCCGCTTCCTCGAACTCGAGTGGGATACCGGAGAACAGGGAGAACGTGATGAGCGCGGCGAACGGGATGGCCAGGACGGTGTGCACGAGGGCGAGACCTATCGCCGTGTCGTCGAGGCCCGTGCGGATGAAGAAGATCGCCAGCGGGAGCGCGAGTAGCGGTAGAGGGAATGCGCGCGTCATCACGACGAGCATGCGGAATACTTCCTTGCCCGCGAACTCGAAGCGCGAGAGCGCGTAGCCGGCGGGCGCTCCCAGGGCCAGCGACATCGCCATCGTGAGTATCGCCACGAGGATCGAGTTCCACAGCGCTTTGGCGACGCCCGCGAACGAGACGAAGAACTGTATCGAGCCGAAGTCGAACGATGGCACGAAGCTCTTGGGGAAGCTCGTCACCTCCTGGGGGGAGGAGAGGGTGTTGACCAGCAAGAGATAGATCGGCACCAGCACCCATGCGCAGATGACGATGACGGCGCTCACGAAGAGGAACCGGCGGGCGGAGCCGGCCCCCTCCACGGTGCGCGGGACGCTGTTCCGCGCGAGCACGGCGTCTGGCTCGGCGCTGGCGCTCACAACGTCGCCCCCTTGGGAACGCGCAGAGCCCGGAGGAAGAAGAGGGTCGAGGCGATGGAGATCGTGAGGATGACGAGGGCGTAGGCGGCGGCAACGTTGCGGTCCTGCAGGTTGAACTGCCACTGGAAGGTCTCGCCCATGAGCACGGGCATCGTGGTGCCCCCCAATGCGATGACCACGGCGAAGACCTCGAACGCCGACAGCGTGCGCAGGATCAGCGCCGACTGCAGGCTGGGGCGCAGCAGCGGCAGGGTGATCTTATAGAAGCGCTGCCAGGCGCTGGCGCCGAACACCTGGCCGGCCTCGTCGAACTCCTTCGGGATGAGGCCCATGCCGGACACGAGGATCACCATGACGATCGCGGTGGCCCTCCAGACCTCGGCGAGCACCACTGCGAGGAAGATCACCCAGACGCTCTGGTAGCCGAGGAACAGGATCGGCCGCTCGATCAGGCCGAGGTTCCACAGGATCGAGTTGAGGAAGCCGGACTGCTCGAAGATCGCCAGCCACACGATGCCGGCTGCGAGGTCAGAGAGGCCGAGAGGGATCGAGAAGATGTAGAGGACCGTGTTGCGGCCCGCCTTGAGGCGGGTAACGATCGACGCCATCGAGAGCGCCATGACGAGCTGGATCGGCACGACGACCACAGCCAGCAGGACGGTCCAGCCCAGCGCGGACTTGAACTTCCAATGGCCGGCCATGGTCTGGATGTGCTGCAGCGTGAGCCCATCGGGGCCAGTGATCGCCAGCACCCCGATCTGGACGAAGGGATAGGCGAAGAACACCAGCAAGAAGATCGTCGCCGGCAGTATCAGAAGATAGGGCAATGCTTTCCGGGGCATGTTCGGGCTGCTAGGTTCCTGGTGCTTGGCGCATGAGTGAGCTGCCGGCACCCTCGAGGGCGCCGGCAGCTTCGTGGTGGGACTCAGTCGACAGGGCAGGCGCCTTCCGAGGGCGCGTCGGGGAGCCAGCAAGGAGCGTTGGCCTGCACCATCAGGTCACGCAGCACCGCGGCCTGCTCGTCGAGCACCGTGCGGATCGGTTGGTCGCGTAGGACGATCCGCTCGAAGGTGTCGATGTAGACCTGGTTGAACTGGCCACCCAGGTCGCCGAGGCCAACAGGCAGGAGCGCCGGCAGGGCGTCAGGGGCTGAAGTCATCGCCGTGATGGCCGGGCCGAGCGCGCGGGCCGCGGGGGGCAGATCTTCGGGAAGCGGGGCGTCCGTGGTCGGGTAGAAGTTCGTCGCCAGCAGCGTCGCGACCTGTGTCTCCGGCTGCATCATGTACTCGGCGAGCGCCAGCGACGCTTCCAGGTCTGGGGTCGTGACGGGGATGGCGATGCCGGCCAACACCGGCATGAAGCCGCGGCCGACCGGGCCGGCGGGAGCGGGGAAGGCGACGAAGTCGTCGGGCCGCTGGTTGAAGGCGTCGGCCAGGCGTGCGATGTGGTCGAACGCAACCCAGACGTCGCCCGTGAGCAGGGGCTCCTGCATGAACCCGTAGTTGGTGGAGGCCGGGTTCGTGTGCTCCCACAGCTCCTTGAACTTCGTCCAGGCGGCTTCGGCCTCCGCCGAGGCGAACTTGGTGACCGTCGAGCCGGCGAACGAGGGCAGCAGGAAGCCTTGGAAGAACCGGTGCCTGAGGCCCTGCGGCCCGGCGGGGAAGCCGAACTTGGGCGAGCCCGTCGCCTCTTCGAGCGCAGCAGCCCAGTCGACGAGCTGGTCGTACGTCAGGGCGTTGAGGTCGGCGCCCTCCGGCAGGTACTGGAGGGCCTCGCGGTTGGCGGCCATGACGTAGTTCGCCTGCATCCACGGCAAGTACTTCTGCTCGTCTGTGCCCAAGCGGCCGAGCTCCATGAACGCCTCGCTCACCCCGATACCGCTGAGGTCGATGCCCGAGAGATCGACCCAGCTGTCAGGGTAGATGGCGAGGTCGCCGTGCAGCGCGCCCACCAGTCCGATCTGGCCCGAACCCGACTGCAGCTCGGCTTCGAGGCGTGTGAAGAACGGCCCGACCTCCTGGGGCTGGAAGTTGACGCCGCCGGGGAAGTTGGCGAGCACCTGCTCGCGCATCCGTTGCGTCTCCTCGATGGGGGCGGCCTGGGTAGACCAGAACAGCACCTGCGCCGTGACGACGGCCTGTGCCATCATCGCCAGCGCGAACGCTGCGCCTGCTAGGAACCGTAGCGTCTTCTTCATCGGATGGTCCTCCCTCTTCCTTCACCGCACGAGCGGCCCGAACGGGGCCGGGCCGTGGCTACCCCGGAGCACCAGCTCGGGTCTCACGAGTCGCTGCAGCGGCGCCTCGTTGCGGTTATCGATCACGGAGATCAGCATCCTGCCGATCTCCCTTGCCGAGCTGCGAGTGCCGGCATCGAAGGTCGTGAGGCCCGGCGGGGCATAGCCGGAAGCCGCGACGTTGTCGAAGCCGACGACGGAAAGGTCTTCAGGGACCTTCAGGCCGGCGCGCGCGGCCCCTTCCAGGACCAAGAGCGCCACTTCGTCGAAGAGACCGATGACCGCTGTCGGGCGCCGCGGCCTCGTGAGCAGCTCGCCGACGGCGTCGACGATGGCGCCGCGGTCGAAGCGAGGAGCTGCGACCACCTCGAGCTCGACCGTGTCATCGCCACGCCGGGCGATCGCCTGACGCAGGCCCCGCTCCCGGAGATGCCGGAAGGTCATGCGGTCGGTGATGCTCACGAGTCCGAAGCGGCGATGACCCAGGTCGTAGAGCATCTCGAAGGCCTCGCCGAAAGCCGTGCCGCTGTCGGTGTCGAGCCAGCTCACCGGGGCGTCCTCGTCCAACAAGCGCCCGTGCATGACGAACGGGACGCCGCGCTTCCGCAGATAGGCGACCCGCTCGTCGTCCTCGGCGACGCGCGTGACGACGACGCCGTCGGCGCGCCCCGACTCGATGACGTGCCGCAGGACGCTGAGTTCGGACTGGCCCGGTTGCGAGGTGGCGAGGAAGAGGTCGACGCCGTGCTCCACCAGGCCCTCTCCCAGGCCGGTCAGGAACTCGCCGAGGTAGGAGTCGACGAAGCTTGGGCCGCGGACCGGCAGTATGAAGCCGGCGAAGCCGCTGCGACCCGACACCAGCTGACGGGCAGCGACGTTCGGTACGTAGCCATGGGCTCTGGCGGCCTTCGCCACGCGCTCCCGTGTCTGCTCTGCGACGGTCGGGTTGCCCGCCAACGCGCGCGACACGGTCGCGATGGAGATGCCCAGATGCTCCGCCAGTACCTTGAGCGTGCTGCTGCGTTGGGCCATGGCTCCTCACGCGGCGCCTGCACCGACAGAAGGCTCGGGTCGACTGCGGACCCGGTGGAGTTTCTTGCAAACGTTTGCAATTCCTACTACGGTCAAAATCAAGCTAGCAAGCGCTGCTGCCGAAGTCAACGCTCGCGGTCCTTCGACCCCGCGGGCATGTGCCTGCCGACGGCTAATATCCCGGTGGAGGCCGATGTCGCCGCTCGATCAAGAGATCCGGTCCTACTTGGAGGCGCAGTCTGCGCTCCGGCTGCCGCCGATCTGGGAACAGCCGGTGGAGGAGGCGCGACGCGCCGTGCGCGAGCGGACGGCGACCATGCGCCGCGTGCCGGTTGGTGGTTGGAGAGACGTCCGCGCCCGCGGGCCCGGCGGCGAGCTCAGGCTGCGCGTGTACCAGCCGCTGGGTGCGAGATCCGGTCGTGGCGTGGTGACGATGTTCCACGGCGGCGGCTTCATCCTGGGTGACACGGAGACTTACGACCCGGTGTGCCGGAGGCTGTGCCAGGCTGCCGGCGCTACGGTGGTGAGCGTCGGCTACCGCTTGGCCCCAGAGCACCCCTTCCCCGCGGCAGCCGAGGACGCGGTGTTCGCGGCGGCATGGTCCCTGGAGCACGCCGCGGACCTCGGCGCTGACCCGCGGAAAGTCGTCGTGCTGGGGGACAGCGCCGGCGGCAACCTTGCCGCGGTCGCTGCGAACGCCCTCCAGCGTGCCCCCGTGCCGCTCGCGGGTCAGGTCCTGATTTACCCGGTGACCGACCTGCGCGACGTGCCGGGCTACGCCTCCCGCACCTACGCCGCCGAAGGGTACGGCCTCACCCAGAGGGCGATGGAGTGGTTCGTCGACTGCTACGTGCCTGAGCGGAAGCTCCGCGAGGACCCTCGCGCTTCGCCGCTGCTGGCTACAGACCTGAGCGGCGCGCCGCCCGCGCTGGTGCTGACGGTCGAGTACGACCCGTTGACGAGTGAGGGGCAGGCGTACGCTCAGCGCCTGGTTGCCGCCGGCGTACGGGTCGAGGCCCACTGTGTTCCGGGTGGGATCCACGGCAGCTTCACGAACGGCGAGGGCTGGTCCGTCGGCGAGGAGCTGTGGGACCTTACCCGAGCGTGGCTGGCTGAACGTTTCGAGACCGGCTCCGCACGCGATGCGCTGCAAGGCAGCGGCCATGGCCTCGAGTAGCGCCCTCGTACTCATGGCGCCGGGCGGGCTCGCCTTCGAGGAGCTCCCGTGGCGCGAGTTGGAACCCGACCAGGTACGCATCCGCACCCTCTACTCGGGCATCAGCGCCGGCACCGAGCTCACCCAGTACCGGGGAACGAACCCCTTCATGCAGCGGCGGTTCGACGCAGACAAGCGCCTGTTCCTCGGAGGAGCCGAGGGCCGGACCTGGCCGGTACGAGACCTCGGTTACGAGGAGTCCGGCGAGGTCGTCGAGGTAGGCCGAGACGTCGAAGGTCTGCGCGTCGGCCAGCGGCTGTTCGGGACATGGCACCACCGGACGCACCACGTAGCCAGCGCCGAGTACGTCCGCGAGCGCTTGCTGCCGGACGCCTGTGACGCGCGTATCGGCATCTTCTCGCACATCGGTGCGGTGGCCCTGAACGGCGTGCACGACGCCCAGGTACGTATCGGTGACACGGTCGCGGTCTTCGGCCTTGGCGTGCCCGGCCAGATCGTGTCCCAAGCGGCGCGGGCGTCGGGGGCCCGGGTGATCACGGTGGACCCCGACCCCGCCCGCCGCGAGACGAGCCTGCGCCACGGAGCGTACCTGGCGCTCGAGCCGGCCGGTGCGGCCGAGGAGATCAAGGGGCTAACCGGAGGCCGAGGCGCCGACTCGTGCATCGAGGCGTCCGGCGCTTCAGCGGCGCTTGCCGAGGCGATCCGCGCCGCCGCCTACAACGCGCGTGTCGTGGCGCTGGGCTTCTACCAGGGCGAGGCCCAGGGACTGAGGCTCGGTGAGGAGTTCCATCACAACCGCATCCAGCTGATCAGTTCTCAGATCTCCGGCGTCGCGCCTGAGGCCAGCGCCCGCTGGTCGAAGGCACGACTGTGGCGCACTGTCATCGACCTTCAGCTCGCTGGCGTCCTCGACCTGCTGTCGCTCATCACGCACAGCGCGCCGTTCCACCAGGCGCCTGAGCTGTTCGCCCAGCTCGATGCGGGCGCACCCGGCATGCTGCAGGCCGTGCTGGAGTTCCCCGAGTGAGCCGCCTGCGCGTGGGCTTGCTCGGCTGCGGCGGAATAGCGGGCAGGCACGCCGCCGCGGTCGCCCAGCTCCCGCACCAGGTCGAGCTGGTCGCATGCTGCGGCCGCGACGCCGAGAGGACGGCGGCCTTCGCCGGCAGTCACGGCGCCGCGGCGTACACCGACCTGGACGAGATGCTCGACGGCGAGGGCCTCGACCTCGTCATCGTCACGCTGCCTCCGTTCGCGCGCGCCGGGGTGGTGGAAAGGATCGCGCGCGCGGGCGTTCACCTGCTCGCCGAGAAGCCGCTCGCCTTGGACTTGCGGTCGGCCGGCGCGATGGTCGAGGCTGCTGACGCGGCGGACGTCGTGGCGGCAGTGGGCTTCATGTACCGGTTCGGGGACGCCGTGAAAGCATGGAAGGCCGCAGAGACCGGCCCAGTCGCCCTGTACGTCGGGTCCTACCACTGCAACTCGCTGCATGCGCCGTGGTGGCGGGGAGAGGCGAAGTCGGGCGGCCAGATCGTCGAGCAGGTGATCCATCAGATCGACCTGATCCGCCACCTCATGGGCGATCCCGATACGGTCTACGCGCGGCGGTCCAACCTGTTCCATCGCGACGTCCCTGGCTACGACATCGAAGACGTCAGCGCTGTCGTGTTCGGTTGGGACGACGGGCGCATCGCTACGCTCAACGCCTCGAACATCGCCGTGCCGGGCATCTGGGACAAGCGCTGGGAGGTGTACGCCGCACGCCTGATCGGCCGCTTCACGGGCTGGAACGAGGCGGTGTTCACGAGGACCGACGGTGAGTCTGGATCCCTGGATATTAGCGGGAACACCGACCCGTTCGTGGCTCAGCTCGCCGACGTCCACCGGGCGATCATGGCAGGCGACCAGCCGTCCGTGCCGCTGGCAGAGGGCGTCTCCGCCTTGAAGCTGGCGCTCGCCGCGCGCCGCTCCGCCGCCGAACGGCGCGAGATAAGGCTCGTGGAGTGACGAGGTCCCAGACAGGATGATCCGACTCGACATGGGCGCGATCCGCCTGAAGGACGTCGCGCCGCTGCTAGATGGTGAGGTGCCGGCACACCGGGTGGTGGTCAGCGAGAACGGCCGGACCGAGTGGGCGTTGCAAAAGGGCGGCTCGCTGTCCATGGCGGTCCGCGAGGAGGGTGACGTCGTTCGACTCGACGTGTCGGCCAGGGGCCTGGCAGAAGCGCCGCTGTCGCTGGGCCTGCGCTTCGGGGCGGTAACCGGCGCCCTGCGCTTCTTGCGCAACGGCTACCACAGTTGGGACGGCAGCGAGTTCGTGGCGGTGGCCGAAGCACTGGCCGGGTCGCCGAGCGGAACGCAGCCGATCACCGGCCACGCCATGACCGCGCTCGTGCCGGCGGACGGATCCCCCACGGCGGTCCTCGGGTTCGAGCGCCACGACAGGTTCCAGAGCCGTCTGCGCTTCCGAGGTGAGGAGACGGCGCTGACGATCGACGTCGAGACCCTGCTCGACCGCACCGGCGCGTCCGCGATGGAGACGTTGCTCCTCTTCACGGGCGACACCGCTGAGCGCGCGCTGGTCCGCTGGTCGGAGCTGGTCGCCGCCGCGTCGCCCCTGTCGCCGCGCCTGCCCAGTAAGCGGATCAGAGGCTGGTGCTCCTGGTACAACCTCTACGCCGCCATAACCGAGGACAACGTTCGCGAGCACCTGGCGGCCGCCGCTGCCTTCCGCGACCGGCACGGCATAGACCTCGACGTCTTCCTCATCGACGACGGCTTCACGCCGGAGATGGGCGACTGGCTGGACGTCAAGCCGCAGTTCCCGCGCGGCATGGGACCGCTGCTGGCCGAGGTCACCGAGGCGGGCTTCACGCCCGGGCTGTGGATCGCGCCGTTCATGGTGGGGAACCGCAGCCGGCTCTTCACCGAGCATCCCGACTGGGTGGTGCGGGAACGATCCACCGGCGCGCCGCTCGTGCAGCTGGCCTTCTACGGCGAGTTCCGCTGGCACAAGCGCAGCGAGGAGTACTACGTCCTGGACATCACGCATCCCGACGCGGAGGCGTGGATAAGGCGCGTTCTCAGAACCTGGACGAGAGTCTGGGGAGCCCGCTACCTCAAGACCGACTTCATGTACTTCGGTGCGGAGCACGGCCCGGACAGGGCTGTGTGGCACGAGTCCGGGCTGTCGCGCATCGCCGTGTGGCGCCGCATGGCCGCGTTGATCCGGGA
>DASVCK010000076.1:0-11536 GCA_036381675.1 Trueperaceae bacterium
GCTACCGACGGCTCCACGGACCCGAGGTCGAGCTCGATCGTGTCGGTGTAGGTGGGCTCCGGGGCGGAGTCCTCGCGGAACATCATGTTCGCCTTGGCGTAGCGCTCCAGGGCCTCGACCTCGTCTGGAAGGCGACCGGTCTGGCGGTAGTAGCGCAGCGTCTCGGCGTCGACCGGGAAGAACCCGACCGTCGCGCCGTACTCGGGCGCCATGTTGCCGATGGTGGCGCGGTCGGGCACGGTCATCGTCGCGAGGCCCGGACCGAAGAACTCGACGAACTTGCCGACGACGCCCTTCTTCCTGAGCATCTGCGTGACGACTAGCACCAGGTCTGTCGACGTGGCGCCCTCCGGCAGGCTGCCAGTGAGGCGGAAACCGATCACCTCGGGGATGACCATGTAGTAGGGCTGGCCGAGCATGACGGCCTCTGCCTCTATGCCGCCCACGCCCCAGCCCAGCACGCCCAGGCCGTTGATCATGGTCGTGTGGCTGTCCGTGCCCACGAGGGAGTCAGGGTAGATGACGTCCTTGCCACCCTCCTCCTTCGCCATGACGCCCTTGGCGAGGTACTCGAGGTTCACCTGGTGGACGATGCCCGATGCGGGCGGCACGACGCTGAAGTTGTCGAACACCGACTGACCCCACCTGAGGAACTCGTAGCGTTCGCGGTTGCGCTCGAACTCGATCTCGGCGTTCCTCAGCAGCGCCAGCGGGCTGTCGTACTCGTCCACCTGCACCGAGTGGTCGATGACGAGGTCGACAGGCACCTGTGGGTTGATCAGCTTGGGGTCGCCGCCCAGGCGGTGCATGGCCGAGCGCAGGGCCGCCAGGTCCACCACGGCGGGCACGCCCGTGAAGTCCTGCAGGATCACGCGTCCCGGCATGAACGGGATCTCGACGCCGCTGACGTTCTTGGCGTCGTAGGACGCCATGTTCCTGACGTCTTCCGCCGTGACGACGTAACCGTCCTCGTTGCGCAGAAGCGACTCGAGCAGCACGCGCACCGAGAACGGCATGCGGCTGACCTCGCCGAGTCCCGCCTCCTCGAGGGCCGCGAGCCGGTAGTAGTCGGCCTCGCCAGATCCCGTGTCGAACGTCGAACGTGAGTTGAAGGTGTCGGGGTTGACTCTCGATATCATCTTCCGCTCCCTAACTTCTGCGCGAGGCCTGTTACCCGCTTCACCCCGAGTCTGCGCCTATCCTATGTGACGTGAAAGAGGCTCAATCACATAGAGGTTCCGACAAGACGCGCACCGTGGTCGTCACCGACCCTGCGGCGGCCCGGGCCCTGCTGGACCCATCCACGGTACGCCACTTGGCGCCGTTCCTGGGTTCCGAGCTGAGCGTCAGCGAGGCCGCCGAGATCACGGGCGAGAAGCCCAACACGGTGCTCAGCCGCGTCAGGCGTTTCGTGGCGCTGGGACTGTTGGAGGTGAGCCGTGAGGTGCCGCGCGCGGGCCGGCCCATCAAGCTCTACACCGCTGTGGCAGACGTGTTCTTCGTGCCGTTCGAGGCCAGTGAGGCAGAGTCGCTGGAGTCAGCGCTCGCCGAGCGCGAACGCTACGTGGAGGACCTGCTGAGGCACAACGTCGTGAGGGGTCGACTGGAGGCACTTGGGAACTGGGGCACCCGGGTCTACCGGGACGAGCGCGGTCGCCTGCAGGTGCAGACGGCGGTGACGCCGGACACCAACGTCACGATGCTCGACCCCGGCGCGCCCGCCGTGCTCTCAGCGTGGCGCGATGCCGTGATGCTGGACTACGAGGATGCCAAGGAGCTGCAGCGCGAGCTGTACGAGCTGCTGCTGCGGTACCTGCGCTACGACGGCTCGCAGCGCTACGTGGTCCACGTCGGTATGGCGCCGGTGCTGCGTTGAGGCTGCGCAGTTCCGGACCGAACGCATGGCTGAACGTGGCCCACGGCACACTTCTCATCCTCACCGCGTACGATCCAGCGTATGAGGACGAGGAGGAGCGCCGCTCTGGCGCTGTTCGTATCCCTGCTCGCGGTGCTGGCCGCGTGCGCCCCCACGACGCTGCCCGGCGCCGATGACGCTGCCGTGGCCGAACTGGAACGCACCGCGCAGGTGATCTACCACCGCATGGAGCTCGGGCGCCTGGAGTCAGGGACCTACACCACGAACGTCCTCGTCGACCTACAGCTACCCGAGGGCGCCAAATGGACCCTGCAGGAGTTCGCGAACGACGGCTCCACGTACCGGCTTTCCCTGACGTCCTCCCGTGTCGAAGGCGCGCAGTGGCAGGTCTCGCCCAGCGGGGTGAGGCGCGTCAGCTGAGACGGGGGCCGGCGATCAGCCGGCCCGGCCCCGGCGTTCTAGTCCAGGTGCTTAGGTCAGTTGAGGTGCTTGGTGATGCGGGCCTGGTAGTCGGCCTTCCTGGCGACGCCTACCACCTGCTCCACCGGCTGGCCGTCCTTGAAGAGGATGACGGTGGGGATGCTCATCACGCGGAAGCTCTGAGCGGTCTGCAGGTTGTCGTCGACGTTGAGCTTGCCCACCTTCACAGAGCCGGCGTACTCCTCCGCGAGCTCCTCGATCACGGGGCCAACGACGCGGCACGGCATGCACCACGGCGCCCAGAAGTCGACGAGGACAAGGCCCTCGCCGGCCTCGGTGCGGAAGTTGTCGTCGGTGAACTCGAGTAGGGTCTCGTCGGTCATGTCTCTCCTAAGGGTTGGAGGCCCAGGGGCTCTCGGCCCCGGCCTAGTACCCTAATCTACGTCTCACGCTTCCGCGCCCCATGTAGCGCCGGAGGCACCTGACCCAGGAACAGCCTCGCCCGCCAGCCAGGCGCCGAACAGAGACGCCGAGGCGCCGCTGCTCAGGCGTGTGGGCCTCATACCCAGCGCGCGGTAACCGCCTTTCACGCCGGCGCGAACCACCGCCCGCGGGCTCGCACGAGCACCGTGCAGCTTCAAGGCCTCGTGCGCCTCAGCGACGACGTCGAGGTCTGGGGACGACCCCCGCGAGTCCGTTCCCAGCGCCACGTCCACTCCGTGCTTGGCGAACAGCTCCCACGGGAACCGGCCGCAGCCCAGCGCCCCGTTCGAGCGCGGGCAGTGCACGACGGCGCAGCCCGCGGCCTGAGCCAGGCGCACGTCCTCGTCGTCGACGGCGACCATGTGGATCAGCGTGGGCCCGCCTGCCAAGGCTCCGAGGTCGTGTAGGTACCGCACCGGAGACACACCGCTGGGCTGGAACGGTATCCCGAAGGCCCGGAGCGCTGCGGCCACCGAGCCCGTGCCGGTCAGATGCAGCTCCCGTTCCGCCGGCGACTCGGCCACGTGGATGGCGACGGGCAATCGTTCCCGGCGGGCCCACGCCGTGATGCGTCGCAGCAGTGCGGGGCTGACGGTGTGCGGCGTGTGCGGCGACACCCCGACACGCATGCCGTCCGGGCGCTCGAGCGCGCGAAAGCGGGTCACGGCAGCGACCGCCTCATCGAAGCGCTCGTCCGCGACCTCGGGCCGGCCCGAGAGCACCTCCCAGTACGCGACCCCACTCAGGTCCTCGTCGGCCAGGAGCGCCTCCATGACCTCGGGGTCGGTGACGATGTCGCCTATGACAGTGACGCCGCTCCTCTTGATCTCGGCCAGGCCGGACCGGGCCGCGCCCCTACCTCTGCCGCCCGACCGGGCGTGCGCTACGACCGCGTCGAGGAAGGCCTCGTAGGTCCCGGGCGCGAACGGCATGCCCGAGAGGTCGAGGTGCGTGTGGGCGTTCACTGGAGCCGGGCTCACGGCGAGGCCGGCGTGGAGGTGCGTTGAGCGCGGATGCGCCGCCATGAGCTCGTCCCTGTCGCCGATGGCGGTGACCACGAGGTTGCCGGGAGACTCCTCGAACACCGTCAGCGCCGCACCTTGCCGCGGCGTGCCAAGACCCTCGTAGACGACGTCAGCGGTGACCAGGTACCGGCCCGGCTCGTCGGCGCCGCCTTGGCGATCGCCGCTTGTGACGTGAGGCGCCCGCGCCAGTATCAGGCGGTCCAGAGGGACGAACGGCATGCGGGCTAAGGCTCAGGCAGCCGGCTGGGAAAGCATGGCCGTGACGTCGGGGCGGGCGACTACGTTGTAGAGGCTGTCGCGCTGCACCGGGGTGAAGCCGGCGTCGACGATCTGTCGCACGATCTCCTGCTCGGAGGTGGAGCTGTGCGTGGCACCCGCCTGCGAGACGACGTTCTCCTCCATCATCGTGCTGCCGAAGTCGTTGCACCCGAAGAACAGGGCCGTCTGCGCGACCTTGTAGCCCATCGTGGGCCACGAGGCCTGGAAGTTGGCGAAGTTGTCCAGGAACAGCCTGCTGATCGCCACGTTCCTCAGGTACTCGTGGGCGTCGGCACCCGGAGCCTTGCCGTGTATGCGCACGCCCTGCGTCTGCAACGTCCAGGAGATGAAAGCCGAGTAGCCGTTGCCATGGGCCGCCAGAGCCCGGTCCTGGGCGTCACGCACGCGCTGCAGGCTCTCGATTCGCTGGGCCGGGGTCTCCCCGAAGCCTATGACCATCGTCGCCGTCGTGTAGAGGCCGAGCTCTTGCGCTGCGGCCATCACGTCCACCCACTCTCCGGCCGAGATGCGCGCCGGCGCGACGTGTGAGGCATGCCGCACGTCGTCCACGAGGATCTCTCCGCCGCCCCCCGGCAGCCCGTCGAGGCCGGCTGCCTTGAGCTGGCTGAGCACCTCCTTGGCCGTCAGGCCCGTGAGCCGCGTCATGCCTCTGATCTCTTCCGGGCTGAAGACCTCGAGTCGGACGCGCGGGTGACGCTCCTTGAGGAAGCTGAGCAGACCTGTGTACCAGTCGAACGGCAGGTACGGGTTCACCCCGCCCTGCATGAGCACACGCGTGCCCCCGATGGCCTCGAGTTCCGCTAGCTTCTCGCTCACCTGCTCGTACGTGAGGACGTACGCGTCGTCCTGCCGGCGGGTGCGGTAGAAGCCGCAGAAGCTGCAGCCCACGTTGCACACGTTCGAGTAGTTGACGTTGCGGTCGATCAGGTACGAGACCGTGTCGGGGTCGGTGCGAGCGAGTCGAACCTCATGCGCAGCAGCCGCCACGTCGAAAAGTGGCAGCTCGTGGAGGGCGAGGGCTTCCGCGGCGGAGAGCCGGCGCCCGGAGGCCGCAGCGGCCAGGAGGCTCATGGCCGCGAGCATATCACCGGCCCAGGCAGCGCTCCTGCCACCGTTGTGTACTTCGTAGCTGAACCAAGTAAACTGCCCTCATGAGCGGTGACAAGACGAGCCCGTGGCGTCCGGTCTTCGAGGAGACCGCGAGGGCGGCCAAGGGACGTCGCGACGAAGTCGCGACGATAGGCAGCATCAACTGGCTGCGCCACGCCATGGAGCTGCGCGGCGCCAACCCCAACGTCGTACGCAACATCATCTATCGCGACAAGGGGCGCCTACACGACAAGCGCGAGCTCTACCTGATCATGGAGGACCTGCGGCGCGACCTCCAGCTCGGGCCGATCGTCGACCCTGCGCTGACACAGCTGGGCACGCCGTTCGCGGCCGCGGAGCTGGAGGTGGACCAGGTCCTCGGTCGCGAGCAGAGGCGTGTCTACCGCGCGCTCGTCGGAGGTATACGGTCGGGGACCAACCCCAAGCTGCTCGTCACGGGCCGCACGGGATCGGGCAAGACGATGCTGGCCGATTACGTGGAGCAGGCGCTCGAGCTGGAGTCGGCCAGCGGGCCGCAGGTGTACCGCTGGCACTTCGCCTCGGCGGAGGTGGACGCGGCCTTCACGAGGCTCGCCGCCGATATCGGCCTGCCCCACGGGCTGATGGAGTCCCGGCTGGTCCGCATCGGCAGCGCCGGCCCGTTCTCTGTGCAAGCCGACGCCCAGGCCGAGGTCGTGCGCCTGATCATGGAGCACCTGCGCAGCCTGGGTCAGCGCCAGGTCGTCCTACTCCACCTGTCACAGGACCTCGGCTCGGCGGGCCGCCTGGGCTCTCAGCCGCTGCGCCTCAACACGCCTGACGTGCCGCGCGTCAGCGCCGCCGAGTGGCTCTGGAAGACGTTGATCGCACCGCTGGCCACGCTGCCGGAGACCAGCCTGTACGTCAGCGCGGTCGAGGTACCGGCGTCCGCGCAGGAAGTGGCGGCACAGTTGGAGGGACCGTTGCGGCTGACGGCGCCGACGAGCGCGGAGGCGAAGCGCTTCGTCGCGGCCCACGGTCCCGAGCTCGACGAAGCCTCGCGGGACGAGATCGTGGCCCTGGCCGGACGCTCGTACGAGGAGCTGAGGACCCTCACCCTCCTCGCCCTGGCCAGAGCCCACCTCGACCACGACGACTCCGAGTCCGAGCAGGCTCTCGACCGGCTGAGCGCGCTCGCGGAGCCGGGCGCGGACCAGCGCACGCGCGCCTTCCTCGCCGCGCTGGTGGCGCTCTCCTCCGGGGAGGAGCATGCCTTCACCAGCGACGAGCTGCTGGGGGTGACCAAGGGGCTCATGGGCGATAGGCGCAAGGCGCTCTCGCGCTTCGAGCTGTCCTTCCTGGACCCCCTGCCCAGCAGGCCGGGCACGTACCGCAGCTTCTCCCGCCGCCTCGTCCGGCGCGTGGAGAGGCGCCTCCGCTCTTCGGACTACGACCTGCTCAGGGCGGCCCACGCTGCGGCGGCCAAGCGCCTCCTGCCCGAGGCCAGCCAGGACCCCAGCTCGCGGACCGGCGGGCGCTACCTACACCACCTCCTGGAAGCGCGGCGCTGGGAGGACCTCGTCGCCTGGTGCGAGTCGAGCCCGACGCCCTACATGCTGGCGACGCGCATGTGGTCCGTGGCGCGCGACGAACTGGCCGGCGGGCAGCTCGAGGCCGTGGCGCTGGTGTTCGCCCGCCAGATGATGCTGCTGGGGGCCTTCGAACACGTGGAGACGGTCAGGGCCTGCGAGCTGCTGTCGCGCTCCGAGCTGCCGCTCAGGCGCGCCTGGACGTCCGTCATGCGCGCGCAGGCCGAGGTCTCCGCCGGACGGTTCGAGCGGGCAGAGGTACTGCTCGCTGCCACCGAGGAGGCGGAACCGGACCCCGTGCTGAACGCGGAGAAGGCGCTGACCGCTGCCAGCGTGCTCAGGTGGCGCGGCGAGCTGGGGAGGGCGGCCGAGCTCGTCTCGCATGTCGCCAACCGAGAGGTCAAGGGACGGGGCGCCAGCTCACTCGCGGCCCGTGCGCTGCGAGCCAACTCCGCCGTCTGGGCCGGCCTGATCGCGAAGGACAGCGGCGACCCCATGCGGTCGCTCGGCAAGCTCTGGGCCGAGGACACCGGTTCCGACCTCATGGGCGCCAGGCTGGCGTTCCAACGCGGAGACGTGGCCTTGCGCCTGGGGCTTCACGACACCGCCGCCCGGGAGCTCGACGAGGCCATCGAGCTGGCGGAGACGCACGGTGCCCTTCCGCGGGAGCGGGCCAGGTTCGCCGCCAGGCGCGGCACGCTCGCCCGCTTGACCGGAGACCTGCGTGCCGCCGCCGAGTGGTTCGACCAGGCGCGACAGCTCACGAGGGAAGGGCCTGGTGACCAGCTCGAGCTCGCGTTCGCCATGGCCCGCGTCGAGGACGAGGCTGCCTACGCCTCGCTGGCGACCGGCGACCACGAGGCGGCCATCGTCGCGGTGACGACCGCCATCGCCACATTCAAGGATTACCAGCAGCGGCGCGACGTCGACGCGACCTTCCGCATCGCTCGTGCCGAGGTACACCTGGCCACCGCCTACGCCTTCCGCGGCCTTGGGGTCGCGTACCGGCGGCCACTCCCGCTCCTCGCCCCCGAGGCCAAGCGCCCCGACCTGGAGCATGCCCTCTCGGCACTGCAGGACGTGATCGCGCGCGCCACCGACACGTCGCGCCGACAACCGGCCGGCGTGTCTGCGGTCCTCGGACTGGTGAGGGAAGCGCGCCTGATGTCGGCGTACATCACACCGGAACCGACCGAGGCCCTGCGGCTCGCAGACGAAGCGCTCGCGGCGGCGCGCCTCGACTACCAACGCTCCGACGCCCAGGCGGCCAGGGCCCTGGCTCTGCTGCGCGCGGATGAGCCCGAGGTCGCCCTGGCGGCGTCGCAGGAGGGCGAGCGCGCCAGGCTGCGGTCGGCGCAGGTGCTGAAGGAGGCCGTGCGAGGCGCACCGCCGGAGGCCGGAGACCTTGGTCTGCACGCGCAGCACGTGGTGCTCGCGGCCGTGGCGCAGCTCAGATCCGGTGACCAACGCAGCGCAGCCGAGACCCTCTCGACGGCCCTGTCCGATGCGCGCCTGTCTCCGTTCCACGAGGGCGTGCTGCGCGTCTTCGGCGAGGCGGCCGAAGCCGAGGCCGACCAGAGCTGGAAGCGACATCGCCGCCTGAGGGCCGTGCTCGGGATCGCTGGAGCCGGCACCACCACTCCCGCGCGCCTGCCGGACGCCCTGGTAGCGGCCTGGCGCACGCGCGCGGCGGCGCAGCCGGTAGGACGCTGAGGGCTGCGGCCGAGGCCCCGGCAGCAACCACCGCATCTGGGCCGGAGCTGCGGGTGGTTCCGTGCGCGCCACCGGAGCTCATCGCCTCACTCGAGGCCCACACGGGCCTCGATACCTTCAGGCAACCGGCGGCGCAGCATCGAGCCCTCGTCGGCATCGCCGGCGAGGAGCTGGGGTGCGTCACCGTCGCGGTCCAGCCCGGACGCCGGCTCGTCGGCTACGTGGCCTTCCACGCACCGTCGGAGGTCGAGACGTGGGGCGACGACCCGAGCGGTGCCATCGTCGAGCTGGGTGCAGTGGAGGTCGCCGACGCCATGCGTGGCCAGCACCTCGCCGAGCGTCTGCTCAAGGCCTCCTTCGAGACCGGCCGGTTCGATGACACGGTCGTGTTCGCGACGCTGTACCGCTGGCACTACGACCTGGGCCGGACGGGCCTGGGCGCGCTCGGGTACCGCCGGATGCTGGAGCGCCTCTACAGCACGGTAGGCTTGATACCCACGAGCACCACCGACCCGGAGATCGCCCACGACCCGGCCAACCGCCTGCTGGCGCGGGTCGGGCCGTCCGCGCCGCCCGCCGTGGTCGCGGAGTTCGACAGGCTCAGGAACCGCCTGTGGGGAACCACGACGAGGAGGACGTAGGTGCTGGTAGCAGACGTGATGACGCGCCAGGTCGTCGCCATCGGACCCGACACCCCGATCCGCGACGTCCAGGCGCTCATGGAGCAACGGAACATAAGGCACTTCCCGATCCTCGAGACCCGGGCCGCACCGGGCCAGCCAGACGCCCTGGTCGGCATCGTCTCGGACCGCGACGTGAGGCTGGTCGGGGCCGACCACCCCAGGGCGCCGGACGGCGTCAAGTCGAGCGACCCGATCAGCCGCCTGATGGTCACGGACGTCATCACGGCGCATCCCGGCGATCCCATAGAAGAGACCGCCAAGGCCATGCGAACCCGCAAGATCGGAGCCATGCCCGTCATGGACGACGGCTCCCTGGTGGGCATAGTGACGGCAGCGGACCTGCTCGACGCGCTGGTGACGATGTCCGGGGTCGAGCAAGCCTCGTCGAGGCTCGAGGTCGAGGTCGCCAACCGGCCCGGGGCCCTGGCGGAGCTCCTCGGGCTCATCGCCGACAGGAGGGTGAACGTCGTCAGCGTCATGACGACTCGCGGCGACGCCGAGACCGTCACCTTCGTACTGCGCGTCTCGACCGTCGACGCGCACGGTCTCGCCCGTCATCTCAGGGACTCCGGGGTGACCGTCGCCTGGCCACCGGAGAAACAAGCGGCAACATGACCGGCCCGCCGGTCAGGTTCGTCTTCGATCCGGAGCTGGCGGCCTTCGAGCTGACGTCCGAGCATCCCTTCAAGCCTCTGCGCTACGAGCTCGTCCGGACGCTCCTGCTGGCCGCCGGCGCGCTCACGCCCGAAGAGGTGGTAACGCCCACGCCGGTGGACGACGACGACCTGCGCACCGTCCACGACGCTGATTACATCGACGTGGTGCGGGAGGCGTCGGATCCCGCGAGGCGCCCGCCCGACGTCGAGCTGCAGCGCCACGGACTGGCCACCGCGGACAACCCCGTCTTCCCGCGCATGCACGAGCTCGTGCGCGGCGTCGTCGCGGCCACGGTCACGGCCGTCGAGCTCGTGGCCACGGGCGAGGCGCTGCGCGCGAGCAGCTTCGCCGGCGGTCTGCACCACGCCATGCGCGACAGGGCGTCGGGCTTCTGCGTCTACAACGACCTGGCCGTGGCGATGAGGCGCGCCGTTGACGTGCACGGGATGCGGGTGGCGTACGTGGACGTCGACGCGCACCACGGCGACGGCGTCCAGTGGCTCTTCTACGACGATCCTGACGTCCTCACGGTCAGCCTCCACGAATCGGGCCGGTACCTGTTCCCCGGCACCGGCTTCACGTACGAGACCGGGAACGGCAGCGGGCGCGGCGCCGCTGTCAACATGCCGCTCGAGCCGTTCACCGACGACGACAGCTTCGTCGACGCCTTCGATGCCGTGGTGCCGCCGGCCGTGGAGCGCTTCCAACCCGACCTGATCGTGCTGCAGGCCGGGGCGGACATGCACCACCGCGACCCGCTCGCGAACCTCAACCTCTCTCTTACGGGGATGAGCCACGCGTACACGCGCACCGTCGAGCTAGCCGAACGGTACGCCGGTGGTCGCCTCGTGGTCACGGGAGGCGGGGGCTACGACCCCTACCGGACCGTGCCCCGGGCCTGGGCGTTGGCCTGGGCCGCCCTGACGGGCCGCGACATGCCGCATGAGCTGCCCGCTGGCTGGCGCGAGGACTGGTCGCAGCGACTAGGCGTCGAGATGCCGGCCACCTTCGACGACCCCGCGCCGCCGCCCGTACCTCGCCGAGCTGCGATCGCGAGCCGCAACCGCTCGGTCGCGAGCCGCCTCATGGCCCAGCTAGCGGAGATCTGGGGCGTTACCCTGCGGCCATGAAGATCGGTTTCATTGGGCTCGGCACGATGGGTGCGCCGATGGCGCGCCGGCTCGTGCAGGCCGGTCACGACGTGGCCGTGCACAACCGCACCCGCTCGCGCGAGGAGCCTCTGGCCGCGCTGGGCGCCGCGCGCGCAAAGGACCCGCGCTCCTGCGCCCAGGACAGGGACGTCGTGTTCACGATGGTCTCCGACACACCCGACCTCGAGGCCGTGGTCATGGGCGAGGCGGGCGCGGCCCACGGGCTGGAGCCGGGGTCCGTGCTCGTCGATATGAGCACGGTCAGCCCCGCCGCCACCCGCCGCCTCGCCGAGGAGCTGAAGGCGCGCGGCGTCGACATGCTGGACGCACCCGTCTCCGGCGGCAGCGAGGGAGCGGAGAAAGGCACCCTCTCGATCATGGTGGGAGGCGACGCCGGCGCGCTCGAGCGCGTGCGCCCGCTCCTCGAGGTGCTCGGCAAGACGATCACCCACATCGGCCCGAGCGGCGCGGGGCAGGTGGCCAAGGCCGTGAACCAGGTCGTGATCGCAGGCACTTACGCCTCGGTGGCCGAGGGCATGGCGCTCGCCCAGCGCTCCGGCGTGGACACAGGCGCCCTGGTGCGCGCGCTGTC
>DASVCK010000077.1:0-28991 GCA_036381675.1 Trueperaceae bacterium
CACCAGCGAGGGCGACTGGCACGCGGGCGTGAACCTGGCCGGCGCGCAGGGCGCTCCCATCGTGTTCGCCTGTCAGAACAACGGCTACGCCATCAGCGTCGACCTCAAGAAGCAGACCGGCTCTGACACCATCGCGGTCAAAGCCCATGCCTACGGCATGCCAGGCTACCTGGTCGACGGCATGGACGTCCTCGCCTCGTTCCTGGTCGCCAGGGAGGCCATCGAGCGTGCCCGTGAGGGCGTGGGCCCGTCGATCGTCGAGTTCGTCGTATACCGCTACGGCGGCCACTCTTCGGCCGACGACGACTCGCGTTACCGGGCCCGGCAGGAGGTCGAGCTCTGGCGCCGTCGCGACCCGCTGGATAGGTACCGGCGGTTCCTGGAGCGGCGCGGCCTGTGGGACGAAGAGGCCGAGAAGAAGGCGAGAGCCGAGATCGACGCGGAGTTGGTCGAGGGCATCCGCCAGGCTCAGGAGGCCGGGAGCGTGCCGCTCGAGTGGATGTTCGAGGACGTCTACGCCCAGATGCCAGCCCGCCTGGCTCGCCAGCGCGAGGAGCTGTTGGGGTGACGAGCGCCGAGGCGGTTCGTGAGCGCCAGTCCGGCGTGAAGACCATGGCCCAGGCCATAGCGGCCACGCTCGACCAGGAGATGGCCAGGGACGATAGCGTCGTGGTCATAGGTGAGGACGTCGGCAAGCGCGGCGGGGTCTTCCTGGCCACCGACAAGCTGTTCGACAAGTACGGCCCCGACCGGGTCATAGACTCGCCGCTCTCCGAGGCGGCGATCATCGGCGCCGCGCTGGGCATGGCCGTCTACGGGCTGCGGCCCGTCGCCGAGATCCAGTTCGCCGACTACGTGTTCCCCGGCTTCGACCAGCTCGTGTCCCAGGTAGCGAAGATCCGCTACCGGTCCGGTGGGGCGTTCACAGCGCCGCTCGTGGTGCGCATGCCGGCCGGCGGCGGGGTGCGCGGCGGGCACCATCACTCCCAGAACCCGGACTCCCACTTCGTCCACACGGCCGGCCTCAAGGTCGTCTACCCCTCGACGCCGTCGGATTCCGCCGGGCTGCTGCGCTCGGCGATCCGCGATGAGGACCCCGTGATCGTCATGGAGCCGAAGCGGCTCTACCGTTCCGTCAAGGAGGCCGTGCCGGAGGGCGACCACGCGGTCGAGATCGGCAAGGCCGCCGTGCGCCGCGAGGGCGACGACGTGGTGCTCGTCAGCTACGGCGGCAGCATGGCCGAGACCCTCAAGGCCGCCGACGCCCTTGGCGAGCAGGGGATCAGCGCGCACGTGCTGGACCTGCGGTCCCTTCAGCCCTGGGACGAGACCGCTGTGCTCGAGGCCGTCGCTCGTGTGGGGCGCGTCGTGCTGGTGAGCGAATCGCCGCGCAGTGCCGGGTTCATGGCCGAGGTGTCGGCGACGATCTCCGAAGAGGTGATGGACAGCTTGCTCGCCCCGCCGCTGCGCGTGACGGGCTTCGATACCCCGTACCCCTACGCCCAGGATCGCGAGTACTTGCCGAGCCCCAACCGCATCCTCAAGGCCGTGGAGCGGGCGCTGACGTACTGAAGCTTTAGGAGGAACCTGCATCGTGGCCCGTGAGCTCCTGCTGCCCGAACTGGCCGAGTCGGTCGTCGAGGGCGAGATCGTCAAGTGGTTGGTGCCGGAAGGCGGCTCCGTCGCCCAGGACCAGCCCGTGGTCGAGGTCATGACCGACAAGGTGACCGTCGAGTTGCCCAGCCCGTACGCCGGCGTGCTCACCAAGCACCTGGCCGCGGAGGGCGACGTCGTCCAGGTGCACCAGGCGATCGCGACGATCGAAGAGGTCGGCGCGGCGCAGCCAGCGGCCGCGTCGCCTGAGGCTCAACAGAACGGCGCACCGGGCCACGGCGCGGAGGAGAGGTCGATCGTCGAGGGGGGAGGCACCCCTGAGGAGGACGACGGCGACTCCCTGAGCCTGTTCAAGCCCGGTGACTCCACCGGCGAGGAGCCCGCTTACCGCGTCGGGGCAGGGTCGCGGCCTGCTCCCGCGGCGTCGGCAGCCGGCACCGCGGTCGCCGCGCCGCCCCGCCGGCCCGGTCAGGACGGGATGGGCAGCTCCACCAAGGGGCCGTACGGGCGGGTGCTGGCCGTCCCGGCCGCCCGCAAGTTGGCGCGTGAGCTGGGCGTCGACATCGAGGCGGTCCACGGCAGCGGGCCGCACGGGCGGGTTCGCGTCGATGACGTCAGAGCTCATGCCGAGGCGCCGGCGACGACGCAGCGCCCTGCCAGCCGGTACACCTCGCCCGTCGGCTACGAGGAGCTGGAGGAACGCATCCCGGTGCGCGGCCTGCGGCGCGTCATCGCCCAGCAGATGGTCACGTCGCACCTACAGTCGGTGCGTACTCTGCACGTCGATGAGGCCGACGTCTCCAGGCTCGCCGACATGCGTAACCGGCTCAAGCCGGCGGCGGAGCGCCGCGGCGTCAAGCTCTCGTACCTGCCGTTCGTCATGAAGGCCGTGGTGGCGGCCCTCAAGGAGTACCCGGCGCTGAACGCCAGCTTGGACGAAGAACGCAACGAGATCGTCCGCAAGCGCTACTACAACATCGGCATGGCGGTCGCCGTCGAGGACGGGCTCGTCGTGCCGGTGATCAAGGACGTCGACCGGCGGCCGGTCATCGAGATCGCGGCCGAGGTCCAGCGCCTGGCCGAGGCGGCTCGCGCCGGCAAGCTGGCTCAGGACGACGTGCGGGGCGGCACGTTCTCGATCACGAACATCGGAAGCCTGGGCGGGCTGTTCTCGTTCCCCATCATCAACGTGCCAGAGGCCGCGATCCTCGGACTGCACTCGTTCAAGAAGCGGCCGGTCGTCCTGCCAGACGACACGATCGCCGCGCGCACGATGGTGTACCTGAGCTTGTCTTTCGACCACCGCGTGCTGGATGGCGCCGTCGCGGCCATGTTCACCTCGAGGCTCATAGAGCTGCTCGAGACTCCGGAGGAGTTGATGCTCGACCTCTAGGGCCCTGGGCCGAGGTCTTAAGGCCGCAGGGTGGACCGGCGGGCCGGGCGCGGCGAACGAGGCGCCCGGCCCAGCCGCCTCAGGCCGGTGGCACGTTGTGATTGGAGCGGAACACGTTGTGCGGGTCGTACTCGTGCTTGACCCGCCGTAGCCGCTCCCAGGCGCCGTTCGGGTACGCGTCGGGAACGCGTCCGGGGGCCCAGTCGTCGAGGAAGCTGGCGAACGCTGACTCCCCTTCTGCCAGGGCCAGACGCGTGTCCGACAGCCACGCCTCGGCCTCGCCCGCGCTCACGGGGTCGCCGAACCCAGCCATCAGGTTGAACATCAGCTGCCTATCGCGGTGGGCGTAGGCGGTGGCGTTTGCCGGAACGCGGGCGATGGCGCCGCCCAGCGGCCTGAGTTGCACGGTCCGCAGCGCCAGGGCGGGAACGTCGATCGCCGCCATGACTGCCTCCGCGGCGGCCAAGTCCCAGTTGTCGCGGAAGCCTGTGGCGAAGCGGGCGCTCATGGGCGCGCTCGGCGGCTCCTCGAGCAACCTCGGGTAGGGCATAGTGTCGAAGGCGTCCATCATCGGCCTGCCCGACGCGCGCAGAGGCGCCATCGCGGCTTCACCGTCCGGCCGGGCGCCGGCGAAGCACGCCTTCACGATCGCTATGGGCTTGCCGTGGGCCTCAGGCGGCAGGAACGGCACCGGCGGCGCACGCAGGACCATGATGATCGCGGTCAGGCCGTCGGGCGCATCCAACGCGGCGGCCACCAGCCCGTACACGTCATCTGCGGTCGCCGGCAGCACGAGCGTTCCGCCGTAGACCTCCGGTACCTCCCGTAGCCGGTAGTCGAGCCGCGTGACGACCCCGAAGTTGCCCCCGCCACCGCGCAGTGCCCAGAAGAGGTCGGGGTGCGCGTCTGGCCCCACCTGCACCAGGCGGCCGTCTGCCGTCACGACCTCGGCGCCGAGCAGGCTGTCGATCGTCAGGCCGTGCAGGCGGCTGAGAAAGCCCACCCCTCCACCCAGTGTGAGGCCCGCGATGCCAACCGTCGGCGTGTCACCGAACCCGGTGGCAAGCCCGTGAAGCGCGGCCGCGTCGGTGTACTCGCCGGCGGTCAGCCCGGCCTGCGCGGCAGCCTGCCGGCCCGCCACGTCGAGCTTGAGGCTCTTCAGCTCCCGCGTGTCGATGAGCACCACGCCGTCGCCGCCCGCCAGGGCCGCGGGGCTGTGCCCGCCGCCGCGCACCGCGAACGGCACGCCTTCGCCGACCAGGGACTCCACCGCCGTCCTGACGCCCTCCGGCGTACGGGGCCTGAGGATCGCGAGGGGTCTGGGGTCCACCCGCGGGAACGCCAGGGCCCGGGTGGTGTCGTAGGCCGAATCACCCGGCCAGATGACGCCTCCATCCATGTGCCGCTGGATCGTCTCGACCTTCGTAGTGAGGTCCGATGTAGGGATCATCTTCACCTCCAACGGCGGCAGCTTTCCCCCGCTTCCGCCGGCTGGCAGAACATAAGGCATCGAAGCCTTAGATGTCAAACACTTAGGCGTCTAATCCCGGGGTATACTCGTCCCCATGGGAAACGAGGGTATGGAGATGCCCATTGGACGCGTCCTCTGGGACTCCGTACAGGCCCTCCACAGAGAGTTCGACGCCCAACTCGCGCGAGCCGGCGGTTCGCGACCGGTGTGGTTCATCCTCCTCGCGCTGTGCAGCGGGCCGGTCGCCAGTCAGCGTGAACTGGCCGAGCGCGTGGGCATCCAGGACGCGACGCTGACGCATCATCTGGCCACCCTCGAAGCGGCAGGCGTGATACGGCGGTTCCGATCGCCGGAGAACAGAAGGGTCCACCGCATCGAGATCACGAAGGACGGCGTGGCGCTGTTCCAGCGGTTGCGCGCCGCCGCCGCCTCGTTCGACAGCAAGATGCGCGCGGGCGTGCCCGACGACGATGTGGCCGCGTTGCGGGACGTGCTGAAGCGCTTCGTCGCGAACGTGACCGAGCCCGTGAGCGACCCGGTTTGACCCGGTGGAGACGTAGGATCCTGCAGTGAAGCGCACCGATCTCCCGGTCCTGCCACAGCAGCCCGGTTGTTACCTCTTCGTGGACGCGGACGGCCGCGTCATCTACGTGGGCAAGGCCAAGAGCCTGCGGAGCCGCGTGCGCAGCTACTTCGGCAAGTACGCGGGGCAGAAGTCGCGGCTGTTGACCCGCGACGCCGCCGCCGTGGAGTTCATCGTCACGGCCGACGAGGTCGAGGCCCTGATCCTCGAGGCGAACCTCATCAAGCGGCACCAGCCGCACTACAACGTCCTGCTGAAGGACGACAAGTCCTACCCGTTCCTCAAGCTCACCAACGAGCGCTACCCCACGCTCATCCTCACCAGGCGCGTGGTCAAGGACGGCGGCACGTACTTCGGCCCCTACCCCAGCGCCGGGTCCGTGAGGCGGGTGATGGACCTCGTCTACAGCGTCTTCAAGCTGCGGAAGAACTCCGGGGTGCCGATGCAGAAGCGCAAGCGCCCCTGCCTGCGCTACCACATGGGCCGCTGTTTCGCGCCCTGCGTGAACGACATAGACGACGCCGAGTACCAGCAGGTGGTGGCCCAGGTCAAGGCGTTCCTCGAGGGCAGGGTCGGCGACGTCCTGAGCGAGATGGAGGAGGGCATGCGCGCGGCCGCCGGCAGGCAGGACTTCGAGCTCGCCGCCACGTACCGGGACAGGCTCGACGCCGTTAAGCGCGTGACCGGCTACGACTCCAGCGTGGTACACGGCGAGGCCGACGACCTGGACTTCCTGGGCCTGGCCAAGGGCGGCAACTTCGCGATGGTCCAGCTCTTCCAGATGCGCGGCGGCCGCGTCGTGGGACGCGACAAGCGCTTCCTGCAGGGCGCGGAGAACGCCAGCGACGTGGAGATCCTCGAGGCGTTCATGGCCGACTACTACGGCCGCGCGATGCAGATCCCGCCGCTGGTCCTGCTGCCAGGTAGCGAGATCGACATGGGCGTCTGGTCCGAGTACCTCTCGAGCCGCGCGGGCAGGCGGGTGGAGCTGAGGGCACCCCGACGCGGCGACAAGGTGGAGCTGGTCGAGATGGCCGTGCGCAACGCCGCCACTGGCCTCGAAGCCGAGATCGCGCTGTTGGAGCGGCGCGGCGAGGCGCCTGGCGTCAGCGAGTTGCAGAACCTGCTCGAGTTGGATAACGCCCCCTGGCGCATCGAGGGCTTCGACATCTCGAACCTCATGGGCGAGCACACCGTCGCCAGCGTCGTCGTCTTCGAAGGGGGCAGGGCCAAGCGCAGCGACTACCGGCGCCTCCGCATACGCGACCCCCAGCGCTCGGACGACTACTACGCGATGAACCAGGCGGTGAGGCGCCGCTTCACCGGCACGCTCGCGGACAAGATGCCGCTGCCCGACCTGCTGCTGATAGACGGCGGGAAGGGCCAGATGACCGCAGCCAAGAAGGCCATGGAGGAAGCCGGGCTCGAGATCCCGCTCGTGGGCCTGGCCAAGAAGCAGGAGACGCTGATCCTCGAGAACGGGGAAGAGCTGCTGGTGCCGCTGTCCCACCCCGCCCTGAAGCTGCTCATCAACGTGCGGGACGAGGCGCACAGGGTAGCCGTCGGCTACAACCGTCAGCGGCGCGGCAAGGCGCTCACTAGGAGCGTGCTCGACGACGTGCCTGGCATCGGTCCGAAACGGCGTGACGCCCTGCTGGCTCACTTCTCGAGCGTCGACGAGCTCAGGACGGCCGACCTCGGCACGCTGGCGGCGGTGCCCGGTGTCGGTCAGGCGGCCGCGAGGGCCGTCAAGGACTACTTCGCCAGCTCGGCCGAGCCTCCGCGTGAGGCGCGCCGGAACCAGGCGACCAGCCAGGACCTGGGCGGACCGCAGGCGTAGCGCTTCGTATCAGAGCCGGCAACGGAGTGCCGCTGCGGCGGCCGGGGCGCCGCTATCCGGCGCTGGCCACGGGTGCCTTGCCGGCTTGGATCTCGCGCCACGCCGAGCGCGTCAGCTCCATGAAGACGTCGACGCGGCCGCTGTGGCCTGTCCGCCGCCGCACCTCGTGGAAGCCGACCTTCCTGAAGGCGTTCTGGGCGCGCTCGTTGTCGCCGAACGTCTCGAGCCTCACCAGGTCGAGCCCCAGGTGAGAGAACGCGTACACGAGCAGCGCGCGCATGGCCTCGGGCCCGTATCCCTTCGACCAGTGCGTCTTCTCGCCGATGATGATGCCGAGCGTCGCCGAGCCCGCTCTGACGTCGTAGAGCTCCGTCGTACCGATGAACTCGTCGCGCTCGTCGAAGATGCCGAAGGTGGCCCGGTCGTGGCGCTGGGCGTCGGCCTTCAGCAGGCGCTTGAGGAGCCACAGCGGCATGCGGTTGGGCGGCGTACCGTTCAGGTACGAGATCTCGGGATCGCGGAAGTGACTCTGCAACCTACGCCAGTCCTGCTCGGTGAACTCGTCGAGCGGACGCAGGGTCACCCTGCCCCAGGCCGGCCTCATGCGTGAGAGTCTACTCGCTGCGGAACCCGTAACCGCGCCCTGGCCTTATACTCCGGACTTACATGAACACCGGACCTGTCGCGGGAAACGCCGCAGAAGCGTTCCAGGAGAAGTTCCGCCGGCTCATGACCGGGATCTCGAGCGTGATCCTCGGTCAGGAGGCCGTAGTCGAGGAGCTGCTCGTCGCCGCGCTGGCGCGGGGGCACGCGCTCGTCGAGGGGGTTCCCGGGCTCGGCAAGACGCTGCTGGTCAAGGCGTTCGCCGAGGCGACGGACCTGTCGTTCGCGCGCATCCAGTTCACTCCCGACCTCATGCCTGCCGACGTCACCGGCACGACCGTGTTCGTCGAGGGCAGGTCGGCGTTCGAGTTCCAGGCCGGACCCGTCTTCGCCAACGTCCTGTTGGCCGACGAGATCAACCGCGCCACCCCCAAATCGCAGTCCGCCCTGCTCGAGGCCATGCAGGAGCGGGCGGTGACCGTGGCGGGCACGCGCCACGACCTGCCCGAGCCGTTCATGGTGCTGGCCACGCAGAACCCACTGGAGATGGAGGGCACGTACCCCCTTCCAGAGGCCCAGCTGGACCGCTTCATGTTCAAGATCCTCGTGAGGCGCCCGGACGCTGCGACGCTTCAGCGCATCCTGGTCGTGACCACGGGGTCGTCAGAGGGTCACGTCGATCAGGTCTTCGATCGCGACGAGTTGCTGACGCTGCAGCGGATGCTGCGCGCAGTGCCCGTCGCCGAGTCCGGCCTCGAGTACGTCGTCCGGCTGGTCGAGGCCACGCACCAGCATCCGCTCGTGCGCCTGGGGGCGAGCCCGCGCGGTGCCCAGGCCGTGACCTTGGCCGCGAAGGGCTTCGCGCTGGCGGCCGGCCGGCCCAACGTGGAGATCGAGGACATCCGCCGCGCTGTGCTGCCCGCTCTGCGGCACAGGCTGATGCTGAGCTTCGAGGCGGAGGTCGAGGGCGCCGAGCCCGACACGGTCCTCCAAGAGGTCATCCAGGGCCTCGACAAGAAGCGCTGATCCCACCGCGGCCGTGCTGAGCGCTCGCAGCCGTGCCCTGCTGGATCGCTACGCGATCGCATCCCGGGCGTTGGCCACGGTCAGCGGCGAGCGCAGCAGTCGCGACCCGGGACAGGGCGTCGAGTTCCTCGACTTCCGTCCCTACCAGCCCGGCGACGAGCTGCGCTACGCCGACTGGCGCGCCTACGCCCGCACCGGCCGCCTCTACACGCGGCTCTACCAGGCCGAGCGAGCAGTGCGTCTGCACCTCATCGTCGACGACTCCGATAGCATGAAGGTGGGCGGCAAGCGCGCCTACGCCCGCACCCTCGCACAGCTCATCAGCTACGTCGCGCAGCGCGATGCCCCGACCCAGGTCCACCGCGTATCGGGCGGCAGCAGCCGCCAGTCGCAGGGGAGGGCCGCGATGCGGCAGACGTGGGCGTTCATAGACGAGTCGACGGGCGCGCGCGGCAGCGGTCCGGTCAGCGGGATCAAGTCGTTCGCGCTCGGCCTCGCGCCGCAACGCGGTAGCGGGCTGGCCATCGTCATCTCCGACCTGTTCGAGGACGCTCCTCTCAGGCCGGCCCTGTCGGCGCTCAAGGCCAGGGGCCTCGACGCTGCGTTCCTCCAGGTCGTGGCCCATGAGGACCTCGACCCGCCGCGCGGCGAGCTGGAGGTCCACGATGTGGAGACAGACGAACGGCGCCCCGCCGGGCCCGACGAGGTTGACGCCTATCGGCTGGAGGTGCGTCGCTTCCTCGACCGCACACGCGAGTCGATCCTCAGGGCCGGGTTCAAGCACATCCTGCTCGTGGGCCCGGAGGGCGGTGAGGGCACGTCCGCCCTCGAGTTGGAGAAGCGCGCGTTCGCAGACCTGCTGAAGGTCGGGGTGCTGGTGAAGAGGTGAGCCTCAGGATCGTCGGCACCAGGCTCGCGGACGGGCTGCAGGTGCTGCGCGAGCTCGACAGGGGCGTGTCGTCGCGCGTGTACCTCGCTAGCGACGGCAAGCGACTGGCAGCGCTCAAGCTCTTCCGCGAGGAGGACTCCTGGCGCGCCGCACGCGAGCTGGACGTGGGGAGGGGGCTCGATCACCCGCACCTGAACGCGGTCGATGAGGCGGTGATCGTGCTGGGACGGCCGGGGCTGCTCATGCCTCTCGTCCTCGGCGTCCGCTACACCCGGTGGGCCGACAAAGAAGCGAGCCTCGGGCAGCGCCTGGCTGCCTTGGCAGGCGTCGCGGAAGCCATCGCCCACCTCCATGGACGCAGGGTCGTGCACCGCGACGTGAAGCCCGAGAACATCCTCGTGGACGCACGGGGCCATGCGAAGCTGCTCGATTACGACCTCGCCGCTCGCCTCGACGACCCCAGGCCCGGCCCGGCCGTGGCCGGCACCATCGCCTACCTCAGCCCGGAGCAGGCGCGCGGCCAGGCCGCCGTTCCTGCCTCGGACGTCTACGGGCTGGGCGCGGTGGCCTTCCGAGCGATGACCGGACAGGCGCCCTTCACCGGCGAGGCCGACGAGGTGCTGAGGGCCCATGCCGGGGGCACGCCGCCCCTGCCGTCAGCCGTCAGGCGCGACCTCGAGCCGTTCGACGAGCTGGTGAGCGCGCTCATGGCCAAGGATCCCTCGGCCCGTCCCACGGCACGGGAGGCGTCAGAGGGGCTGAAGGCAGCGTCCTTTATGATTGGCCGCGTGACCGACACATGAGCGACCGCTTCGTCGTCGTCGCGCTGGCGCTCGTGGCCGCGGTCGCCCTCGTCGTCGCACCATGGGGTGCTGTCAATCGCGAGACGGGCGCCCGCAGCGCCCTGCTGCTGCTGCCTGACCGCTACATCGACTTCACAGGTCGCACCGAGCCGGTCCCTTTCCCCCAGGGCGGCGCGGTCCTCATCATCACGGCCCTGGGCGCGGCCGCGGCGGCAGCAGGCGCCGCCGCCCCTGGGAAGGCCCGCTACGCGCTGTGGCTGGCCGCGGCCATCGTGCTCATCGGCGGCACGGTCTGGGGTCTGGCACGCTTCGGTGACGCCACCGAGGCCGCCAGGGCAGCGGCAGTGCGCACGGAGGTCGAGGCCGCGATCGCCGATCCATCGCCCAGGCAGGACGCGGAGGTCCTCCGCGAGGCCCTGGCCGCGTTCGAGGATCGCTCGCTTGCCGCCAACATCGCCGCCGTGCGGGACGGTGGTCTCGTGATCAGGCGGTTGCCGTACACCAACACGGGACCGGGTTGGGCCGCGTTCCTGGCCGTCTTCCTCGGGATCGTGGCAGGCGTCGCCGGGCTGCGCGTGGCGCCTCGCCTCCGCCGCGGCATCGACACGTTCCTGCGCGGGGCCGCGGTACCGGGCATCTCGATACTCCTGGCGCTGGGCGCCGCGGCCGTCGTGATCCTTCTCCTACAGCCCACTCCGGTCGGCTCGGGAGTGGCGCCGGCCGGGTTCGAGGCCCTCGTCGGTCGGCTCGACACCCTCTGGTACGCGTACTACACGATGTTCCACGACGCGCTCGGCACCGTGGGAGGCTTCGCCGAGTCGCTCAAGCTCGCCACGCCGCTCATCTTCACGGGGCTGGCCGTGGCGTTCGGCTTCCAGGCCGGGCTCTTCAACATCGGCGCGCCGGGCCAGATGGTGCTGGGCGCGATCGGCGCCATGCTCGTCGGCGTCTACCTTCCCGGTCCGCGCCTTCTCGTCCTGCCTGCCGCCGTGCTGGGCGCGTTCGCCGGGGGCGCGCTGTGGGGTGCGCTGGCCGGCTGGCTCAAGGCGCGCTTCGGAGCGAACGAGGTCATCACGACGATCCTCCTGAACTTCGTCGCCGCCTCGGCGCTGCTTTTCATCCTCTCGTCAGGGAACGTCTTCGCCGCGGCCGCCCTGAGGATCCTCACCGTCATCGGCCTGTTCGCCCTCGTGGCGCTCGTCCTGGCCCTCATCCCGCCGATCAGGCGCGCCGTCATGCGGGCTCCGCGCGTGGTGCTGGCCGTGGCCGGCGTGGCGCTGCTCGCTGGTTGCGTCGTCGCCGGCCAGCCGCGGCCCGGCGACGCGCCCGTGACCGTGCAGATGCCCTTCAAGGTGCCGGGCAACGAGCCCAAATCGCGGCCTCTGAACGCCGGGGCCCGGTTGCCTCAACTGCCCGCCATGGTGGGCGTCGACACGAGGACATCGCCCGGCACCAACGTAGTCCGCATCGACTACGCCCGGCTGCTGGCGCCGCTTCTCGCGCTGGCCGCGGTGTTCGTGCTCGGCCGGTGGCGCCGCTTCCGGCGCTGGCTGCCGCGGCTGCTCGCGGCCACGGGAATAGGAGTGGTCGCGTACCTGCTCCTGATCCTGTTCGGCTTGGGCAGGGTGCCGACGGCCATACCGCCAACCAACCTCAACGCCTCGTTCCTCATCGCGATCCTCGCGGCCGGGGTCATCTACGTGCTCCTGTTCAAGACGCGGTTCGGCTACGAGGTGCGCGCCGTGGGCCTGGCTCCGGGCGCGGCCGAGTACGGCGGGGCGAACATCGGCACGACGACGATCATCACGATGGCGATCTCCGGCGGCCTCGCCGGCCTGACGGCGGCCCACTACGTGCTGGGCGGCGCGCTCGAGGACTACGCGCTGAGGCAGTCGATCCCCACCAACGACGGCTTCGACGGCATCGCCGTCGCTCTCCTCGCCGGGAACCACCCGTTCGGGATCCTGCTCTCGGCGCTCCTGTTCGGCGTCATGAAGTACGGCGGCTCCGTTCTGAACATCACGTTCCCGAACCTCACGCGCGAGGTCGTCAGCATGATCCTCGCGCTGGTGGTGCTGTTCATCGCCGCCCGCGGCTTCCTGCCACGCGCCTTCGTGAACCCGACGTTCCGGCGGCGGATCGCCCATGCCGGGCAGCGCGACACGGTCGAGGGTGAGGCGCCGCAGCCCATCGAGTCGCCGGGCACGGCCGTGGATCTCGACGGCCCGGCCGGAGAGGGGGCGTAGGCGATGGACGCCGTGCTCCTCATGGCGCTGGCCTCCTCGATGATCCGTGCCACGACACCCCTCCTCTTCGCAGCGCTGGGCGGGCTGTTCAGCGAGCGCTCGGGCGTCGTGAACATCGCTCTGGAGGGCATCATCCTCTTCGGGGCCATGGCGGCGGCCATCACGGCCCAGCTCGTCGAGGCGCCCTTCGTGACCGCGAACCGGGCCGCCAGCGTGCCGTACGCACCCTGGCTCGGCGTCCTGGCGGGCGCCGTCCTGGGCGGGATCATCGGTTGGATCCACGCTGTGGTGTCGATCCGCTACCGCGCCGACCAGATCATCTCCGGGACCGCCATCAACCTGATGGCCATCGGCATCCCGGCCGTCGTGCTCTCCGGCCTGTACAACAACACCGCCACGTCACAGCCCATCAGGAACCGCCTGCCGCAGTGGGAGCTCTTCGGCATAGACCAGCTCTCGTTCAGCCCCCTCGTCTACCTCGCGTTCCTGTTGGTGCCCGTCGTCTGGTTCGTCGTCTTCCGGACCCCGTTCGGCCTGAGGCTGCGCGCGGTGGGCGAGCACCCCGCCGCCGCCGACTCCCTCGGCGTGAACGTCTACCGGATGCGGTACGCGGGCGTCGTGATCTCCGGCGTGCTAGCCGGGCTGGGCGGCGCCTACCTGTCGATCGGGAACCTGAACCAGTTCGTGAGCGAGATGTCCGGCGGGAGGGGCTTCATCGCGCTGGCGGCGCTGATCTTCGGCAAGTGGCACCCGCTGGGCGTGCTCGGCGCGACGCTGCTGTTCGGGGCGTTCCAGGCGACGGGCGTGCTGCTGGGCGGCGGCTCGTTGCTGCCCGGCACCCTCGTGCAGAGCCTGCCGTACCTCTTGACCATCATGGTGCTGGCCGGCTTCGTCGGACGCTCGATCGCACCCAAGGCTGCCGGCAAGCCGTTCGTGAAGTAGGTCCGGCGTGGCGGCGGGCGGCTCTGACTCCGAGCGCGTGGCGGGCGTGCTGCTGCACCCCACCTCGTTGCCGGGTCCGCATGGTGTCGGTGAGCTGGGCGCCGAGGCCCTCAGGTGGATCGACTACCTGGCGTCGGCCGGCCAGCGCCTGTGGCAGGTCTTGCCGCTGGGTCCCACCGGGTACGGCGACAGCCCGTACCAGTCGTTCAGCACGTTCGCGGGGAACCCCTACCTGATCGACGTCAGGCAGCTGGCGCGGGAAGGCTGGCTCGAGGAGCGCGACCTGGGTCCGCTCCGGGAGCTGGGCGCAGCGCACGTGGACTTCGGCGCCCTGTACACGCGGAAGCTGCCGCTGCTCGCCAAGGCCGCTGACGCGTTCCTGGCCGCCGGGGCGCCGCCCGAGTTCGACGCCTTCGTCGCGCGCAACGCCGCGTGGCTCGAGGACTACGCGCTGTACATGGCCCTGAAGGGCGAGGCAGGAGGCGCCGCCTGGACGGAGTGGCCGGCCGCGCTCAGGCTGAGAGAACCCTCTGCCTTGAGCGCCGCGAGCGAGCGGCTGGAGCACGAGGTGCGCAGGCAGGAGGTGTGGCAGCACTGGTTCGCGGCGCAGTGGTCGAACGTCAAGGCGCACGCCGAGCGGCGTGAGGTCCGGGTCCTCGGCGACGTGCCCATCTTCGTCGCGCTCGATTCCGCGGACGTATGGGCCCATAGGGAGCTCTTCCTGCTCGACGCCGCGGGCCGCCCGACGGTCGTCGCCGGCGTGCCTCCCGACTACTTCTCCGCCACCGGCCAGAGGTGGGGCAACCCGCTTTACCGATGGGACGTGATGCGGCAGGACGGCTACGGCTGGTGGGTGCGGCGGCTCCGCCATGCGCTGACGCAGCTGGACCTGGTGAGGATCGACCACTTCCGAGGTTTCGCGGCCTACTGGGAGATCCCCGCTGACGAGCCCACGGCGGTGAAGGGCCGCTGGGCCCAAGGCCCCGGCTCCGAGCTGTTCGATGCGCTGCGCGCCGCCCTGGGCGGGTTACCGGTCGTGGCCGAGGACCTCGGCGTCATCACGCCAGACGTCGAGGAGCTACGCGACGCCTTCGACCTGCCGGGCATGAAGGTCCTGCAGTTCGCGTTCGCCGGCGGGGCGGACGATCCCTACCTGCCCCACAACTACCCGCGCAACTGCGTGGCGTACACGGGAACGCACGACAACGACACGACGCTGGGCTGGTACCGGCAGGCTCCCGAGGTGGAGAAGGACCACGTGCGGCGCTACCTGGGCAGGGCCGAGGCGGAGGTCCTGCCCGGGCTCGTGCGCGCCGCTTACGCGTCGGTGGCGGACACGGTCGTCGTGCCCTGGCAGGACCACCTTGGCCTGGGCTCAGATGCGCGGATGAACACGCCGGGGAGACCCGAGGGGAACTGGTCGTGGCGCTTCGCCTGGGAGGACGTGCCGGGCTGGCTGGCGCCGCATCTGGCCGAGCTGGCGCAGCTGTACGGGCGCGTGCCCAGCGGCGGCCCGGTCGACACGCCCTACCGGCAGTCGAGCCTCTGACGCTAGGACCTGAAGATCACGTCCTCGCGGGTGAAGTTGCGGTAGGCGAAGACCAGCAGCAGCACGATCACCACCGCCAGCGATGCCCACGTGACGAGGACGCTGGAGGCCTCGGCCGAGCCCTTCACGATGTCGTCCATGAGCAGCAGGGCGTTGAGCACCGGCACCATGTAGGCGGTGTCGCCGATGCCGATGAGGTCCTTGAACTGCAGGGCCACGGCCGGGATGACGAAGAGGAAGGAGAGTGGAGCGATGTAGCTCTGCGCCTCCTTGAACGACCGGGCGAAGAGGCTGATGCTGAGTAGCACCGCCGCGACGACGGCTGCCAGCAGCACCGCGCTCATCAGGAGCAGGAGGACGGAGCGGGCATCGACCGACAGCGAGCCGCCCATCATCGTCACGAGCGAGTTGCCTTCGTCACCCATGCGCGGGAGGAAGATGCTGCGCATCACCCAGCCCCCCAACAGGTAGCCGGCGATCGCCGCGAACGAGGCGCTGAGCCCGAAGGTCAGCGTCGCGAGGAACTTGCCGACGACGACCTCGCTGCGGCGCACGGGGGCCACCAGCAGCGACTCCAGCGTGCCGCGTTCCTTCTCGCCCGCCGTGGCGTCGATGGCCGTCATCTGGCCGCCGGTCAGGGTCCAGATCGCGATGAAGAACGGGATCAGCCACGACAGCTGTCCGGAGGACCGCTCCGCCTCGGAGGAGGCGTCCACGGTCGTGATCGTCACGGGCTCGAGGATCGAGCGATCCAACCCCTCGGCGCTGAGGCGCCTGGCCACGACCTCCTGCTGGTACGCGGTGATCGCGCCCTGCAGCTTGCCGGCGTTGAGCTCGCTGCGCAGGTTGCCGACCTTGCTGTAGATCTGGACGGCCGAGCTCCCACCCGCCGCGATGCGCTCGGCGAAGTCGTCGGGGACTGACAGGGCGGCCGGATACTCGTCGTCTCGCACGGCGGCCTCGGGGTCCTCGACCTCCACCAGCTCGACGTTCTGGGCCTCCAGGGCGGCTCTCAGCTCCGCGGGCATCTCCGATCCTGCGGCCAGGCCGATCTGCGTCACACTGGTGGTCTCGCGCTCGAACAGGCCGCCCAGGAGCAGCGGCATGCCGAGCATGATCACGGGCAGCAGGATGAGCGGCAGCAGGATGTTGGACATGAGCGCCCGGTGGTCACGCCAGGTAGACAGGATCTCCTTGCGCGCCACGTCCCAGATATGGCGCCACCTCATGCCGACACCTCGCGCGACACGTCACCGGTGTCGGTGCGCGACACCAGCCGGAAGAACGCTTCCTCGAGGTTGCGGGCCTCCGTCTGAGTGGTCAGCTCCGACACCGTGCCCTCGGCGATCTTGCGACCTTGGTAGATGATGCTGCAGCGCTGTACCAGCTCCTCGACCTCGCCCATGACGTGCGTCGAGTACACGACGGCCCGACCCTCTGACGGGTAGGCGCGCACGAAGTCGATGACGTTGCGCCTCGCCACGACGTCGAGTCCGCTGGTCGCCTCGTCGAAGAAGATGACGGGCGGGTCGTGGATGACGGCGCGCGCGACGACGATCTTCTGCTTCATGCCGGTGGAGAAGCCGCCCGCCTTGCGGTCCAGCGTGTCGCCCAGCTGCAGTAGGCCGTCCAGGCGCTCGATCCGGGCGTCTATCGACGCCTCGTCCATGTCGTACATGCGCCCGAAGTAGTGCAGGATCTCGCGGCCCGTCAGTCTGTCGTAGAGGCCCATGCCGCCGTTGACGACGCCTATGAGCGCCCTCACCTGCTCGGCCTTCGTCACGACGTCCAGGCCGGCCACCGTGGCGGTGCCGGAGTCTGGCTTTAGCAGCGTGGCCAGCATGCGCAGGGTCGTCGTCTTGCCGGCGCCGTTGGGCCCCAGCAGGCCGTACACCTCGCCCGGCATGACGTGGAAGTCGAGGTGGTCGACGGCGACGACCTTCTTACCGCCCTTGCCCCCCTCGAACGTCTTCGTCAGACCACGTACATCGATCATGGGTTCACTCATGCAAAGGCCATGCTAACTGACGATCCTCGCTGGCCTGTTCGCCGGCTTCCAGGCAGTCGGTCCCGGGCAGCGGATATCATCGCGGTCACGTCATGGATGCTCACGACATCGCCGCCCTGGACGCCTATCCGCTCGTGCCGCGGGTGTTGCACGACGTCGAGGCGCCCGACCTGAGCACCAGCTTCGGCGGGGGGACCCTCGAGTGGCCGCTCGTGGCACGCCTCCCCGCCGGTGCCCCCTGGGCGGAGACGTTGATAAGACCCACCGGCGCCACGCCGGATCTGATGCGGATGGCCGCGGTGGACGCCGCTGAGGTGACCGCGGCACGCCTGAGCGAGGTGCCGGCCGGGTCCGTTGTCGCCGTCATGCCGCCGAAGCGCATGGCCGACCTCGTGGCGGAGTGCAAGCGACTGGCAGACCTGGGCGTCGGCGGCGTCGGCATAGACCTGGCGCCCCTGGCGGAGTCCGCTCCGTTCGGCAAGGAGCAGTTCCGACCGCGCGGCCGCGAGGACCTGGCCGAGCTGCGCGCCGCCTCTGGGAAGCCGCTGTGGGTTCTCGGGGTCGCGGGCGCCGCCGACGCGGAGGTCGCCGCGGAGGCGGGCGCGGATGTCGTCGTCATCAGCTCACGTCTGGGAGCCAGGCTGCGCGGGCCCGCCACGATCGACGTGCTGCCTGAGGTGATAGACGCCGTGGCCGGCATGCTCACCGTGGCCGCCGGTGGCCCGGCCCGTGACGGCGTGGACGTCTTTCGGTACCTGGCCGTGGGAGCCGAGCTCGTCGTCGTGGAGGGGGAGAGGCCCCTGGCGTCGGTGGCGGCCGAGCTGGCCTACGCCTTCAAGCTCACGGGCTGCGCCACGCTCGCCGACGTGGGTTACGACGCCCTCTTCGCCCCGCTGTTCGGCGAGCCGTGATCTCGTTCGTCGAGGGTGAGGTCTCCGAGGTCCTCGAGACCTCCGTGGTGCTTAGCGTTGGAGGCTTCGGCGTCGAGGTCCAGGCGCCCGCCTCCACGTTGGGTCACTGCCGTGTGGGCGAGACGCTGCGGCTGCGCACGGCCCTGATCGTCCGCGACGAACAGCCCACGCTGTACGGCTTCCACGACCGCGACATGCTCACCGTCTTCAGGCGCCTGCTCGACGTGAGCGGGGTCGGGCCGAAGCTGGCGCTGGGCGTCCTCTCGGCCCTACCGGTGCCGCTGGTGGCCGCCGCGGTCGCGAACTCCGATCCTGGACTGCTCACCAGCGCGCCAGGGGTGGGCAAGCGCACCGCGGAGCGGATCGTCGTGGAGCTGCGCAACCGCTTGCCCGAGCACCTCACGGCGGAGGTGGGTGCCGGTGCCCAAGCAGCGATCGGCGCGGCCGGGCAGGACGCCGTGGACGCACTGCTCGCGCTGGGCTACCGGGAGTCGCAGGTGAAGGGCGTGGTGGCGGAGCTGCTGCGCGAGGAGCCCGGGGCCAGCGCCGAGACGTTGATACGCAAGGCGCTGGCGAAGGTCAGGTAGCGACTCGCCTGGGCCGCGCTAGGCGACCGCCGCGCGGAGCGCCTGGTCAGGGGGCGAGAACGTCATGCCGAAAGCGTTGGCGACGCCCTGGTGCGTGAGCTGGCCGCCGTAGGTGTTGAGTCCTTTGAGGAACGCCGGGTCCTCGACGAGGGCGTCCAGACCGCGCGTCGCCAGCTTCAGCACGTAGGGAAGCGTCTGGTTGGCCAGCGCGCGCGTGCTGGTATTGGGCACCGCGCCCGGCATGTTCGCGACGCCGTAGTGCACGACGCCGTCTACGACGTATGTCGGGTTCTCGTGCGTCGTGGGCCTTATCGTCTCGATGCAACCCCCCTGGTCCACGGCGACGTCGACGATGACCGCGCCCTCCTTCATGTGGGCGAGCATGTCGCGCGTCACCAGCTGCGGGGCCCTGGCCCCGGGGATGAGCACCGCCCCGATGACCAGGTCCGCCTTCGGCAGCAGCTCCATGATGTTGCCGAGGTTGCTCGTCATGGTCTGGATGGCGCCCCGGAACACGTCGTCCAGGTACTGCAGGCGCGCATGGTTGACGTCGAGGAGCGTCACCCTCGCGCCGAACCCGAGGGCCACTTTCGCCGCGTTAGCCCCCACGGTCCCGCCGCCGAGCACGACGACCTCGCCCGCGTGGACGCCGGGCACGCCGCTCAGCAGCACCCCGCGGCCGCCGTGCGACCGCTCCAGGAAGTGGGCCCCGACCTGAGGCGCCATGCGGCCGGCGACCTCGCTCATGGGCGTCAGCAGGGGCAGAGCGCCGCTCTGCTGTTGCACGGTCTCGTAAGCGATGGCCGCGGTGCCCGCCGCCAACAGTGCGTTGGTCAACGACCTGGCGGCTGCCAGATGCAGGTAGGCGAACAGGATGAGGTCGTCACGCAGGTAGCGGAACTCGCTCTCGACCGGCTCCTTGACCTTCAGGACGATCCGCTGGGCCCAAGCCTCGTCGGTGGAGACGCCGGCGCGAGCGCCGGCGGCAGCGTAGTCCTCGTCCGAGAAGCCCGAACCGGCACCCGCGCCGGCCTCGACGCTCACCCTGTGGCCGGCGGCCACCAGGGCCTGTACCGCGCCGGGCGTAGCCGCCACGCGGTACTCCTGAGGCTTGATCTCCTTGACGATGCCAACGTCCATGCGACTCTCCTAGCGCCTGTCCCTCACGCTCAGGAAGGCGCCCATGTACTTCGTCTACCAGCCGACTGTACCGTGAGGGGCGCGTTCCCCCCGTGCGCGATGACGTCACCGCAAGACCGCGCAGCGTGGCCCGTGCCCCGCGCCCGCAGGGTCAGTTGAAGACCCGCAGCAGCCGGTAGCCTTGGCGCCCTTCCGCGCTCTCCGCCAGCGCCACCAGGGTCCCATCGCCCGCGAGAAGAGCCGTCCTGCCAGCCACGGAGAGGTCGGGCCGGCGGCCGTGGCGGACGTCGGCCACCTGCTCCGCGGTCAACGTCAGGGTGGGCAGCTCCAAGGCCATGATGGCGTCGACCTCGCCGGCCTGTCCGATGTCCCCCAGGTCTGTCGCCGCCGCTAGGTCGACGGCTCCGCTCGCCGTCCTGACGAGCCCCGAGAGGTACGCCGGCAGGCCCAACGCCGTGCCCAGGTCACGGGCGAACGACCTCACGTACGTGCCGGCGCCGACCTTCAGCCGGAAGAGCGCGTACCGCCTGCCTCCTGCCATGTCGACGCCTTCGGCCGGCTCGGGTGCGGGTGGCAGGTCGAACGCGCGGCCACCCTCCATCGGCTCCCAGCGTCCTGGCGGCGCCTGCGATGGCCTCGCGAAGCTGACCGGGAGCCCTGCCGGGTCGGCGGCGAGCGCCAGCAGCTCAACCTCCTCGTACGAGACGGGCCGCGCCGGCGGCTCCTGCACGACGCCCTTGCGGGCCGCGGCGTAGCTGCGCACGCCCGCTCGCTTGACGGCTGAGAAGGCCGGCGGGCGCTGCGTCTTCATCGCCAGGAACGGCGGCAGCACCGATCGCAGAGCCTCGGGCGATACCCGCGCGGCGTCGGCCACGCGGGTGACCGGACCCTCGGCGTCGAGCGTCGGCGTCGTGGCGCCCAGCGTCACCCACGCGAGATACGTCTTGTCGTGACCCGTCAGGTAGCTGGAGAGCTTCGTGGCCTCGTTCGCCATGACCAGCACCACGCCCGTTGCGAGCGGGTCGAGCGTGCCGGCATGTCCCACCTTGCGGGTGCCCAGGAGGCGGCGCGCCCTGGCGACGACGTCGTGTGAGGTGAGCCCGAGCGGCTTGTCTACCGCGAAGAGCTGCACTCAGCCCAGGAACAGGCTGCGGGCCCACGGGCTGGCCGTGACGGCCACGAGGAGCCCGACGTGGAAGGTGAGCTGGGCGATCAACGCCTCCGTCGCGTTGGGCCGCACGCGGAAGTTCTCGGCCAGGAGTATCCCGAACACGAAGAGAAGCGCCGCCGGCGTGCCGAACGTCAAGGCGTACAGCGCGGCGGATATGAGCGGCGCGATGCGCCTGTCGTAGCGGCGTGAGGTGGGCGGGATCACGAAGGCGCGGAAGAACACCTCGGAGAGCGGCACCAGGATCATGGCGGCCACCACGTAAGGGGTGAGCTGGATCAGGTCGAGGTAGAAGCCGCCCAGCGCCCCGTCGAACGGGTCGAAGTGGAGGTAGGCGAGCATGGCGGCGAGGAACAGCAGACCGAGCCCGAGGCCGTTGAGTGGCCGGCGCGAGGAGCCGACCAGGACCTCCATGGGGTCGTACCCGTTGGCGGTGACTCGGCGCCATGCGAGCAGCACCAGGAACACCGAGAACGTTATGAAGAAGAGCGCCCATGCGTCGGTCGACTGAACCGGCGTCACCAGCACCAGCAGGTTGTCGTGGACGAACGCCCCGTACGCCAAGGCGGCCACGAATGCGATGAGTAGCGATCCGAACAGGGTGCCGTAGACGTTGCCCACGCTCCAGTAACGGGGCCCGTCCACGACCTCGAGTCCGCTCGTGCTGGGGATGCGGCTCTCGCCGACCAGATGCGTGGCGACCAGTATCAGGAGGATCGCCGCCCACACGACGGCGTTGCCGCCGAGACGGCTGAGCAGGTTGTCGCGCCTGAGGGCCTCCCGCATGGCGACGTTGCCGGCCTCCAGGTCGCCCTCGGCGTAGTAGATGTACGCGAGCGACCTGAGGTCCCGCGCCTGGGCGTCGACGTCCCGCGACCCACGCAACTGGTGAGCCGTCGCCAGCTGGCCTGCGGCAGCCTCCAGGTCGCCGGCGGCCCACAGTGCCCTGCCCAACAGCGACCTGACCTCCGGGTCGCGGTCGTCTCCGGTGAGGTCGAGGTACGAGCGCAACTGGGCGACGGCGGCACCCGGTTCGCCCAACCTCAGGCGCAAGCGCGCGTCGGCCACGCGGTAGTCGACGTTCAGCGGGTCGGCGGCGATGGCTGAAGCGTAGGCGGTGAACGCCTCGTCGTAGCGGCCCGAGAACTCGTGGATCCTGCCAGCGAGGAGCTGCATGCGGCCTTCGACCTCACGGTTGCCGGCCTCCTGGAGCGCAGCGCGCGCGCTCTGCAGGAACGCCTGGGCCTCGTCGGGTCGACCACCCGCGAGGACGGCCTCGGCCAGCAGCACGAGGGGCTCGGCGGTCCGGATCGAGTTGCGGACGCGCCTCAGCCGGCTCTCGGCGCTGGCGTGGTCTCCCAGCCTCAGCTCGATGCGCGCCAGTGCCAGCTCAGCTTCGGCGAAGCTGGGCCTCACCTGCAGGGCGTTCTGGCAGGCCCTGCGAGCGGTCTCGAGGTCGCCGCCAGCTTCGAAACGCAGGCACTGCTGGTAGTAGACGTTCTCGTCGAACGCCTGCGCCGAGGCATGTGACAGGGTCCCCAGCAACAGGGCGAGCGCTGCCACGATGGCAGCCTTCACGTGCACCCGTCCTACCCCTGCTTCTGGTCTCGCGATCATCGAAGTCCCTTTCGCCGGGACCGTCACCTGGCATGCAGAACGCGCTTGGCGGCGTGGCCGGGTCTCGGTCGCTCGAGCCTCTTCCGAGGAGAGGTCGCCGTAATCTTGCATGCGCGGTGTGCGGCAGCGGTTAGGTCGTTCACTTCCTTGGCCGCACGAAGCACCTCTGGGACGCCAATTCCCGTCCCTCGAGCGACGTTCGCGGCAGAGGAGCGCGCCCTGCGGCCGGCGGTAGCGACCCCGGTACTGCATGGGGCCCGCTGACCCCCGCCACAGAACGGCATGAAGGTTAGCTTAACCGCTCCAGGACGCATTTCGTGGGTTCCCGTTCTAACATCCGGGCGGAACGGCGTGACGATGAGCTTCTCCCACTTCCTACTCATGGGCCAGGTCTTGGCCGTGCTCCCTTCTATGTCCGAGGGGACGGAGCTCCGCGTCGTCTCACCCGACCTGCTCACCGTGTACGCCAAGGCGACGGTGATGGACGGGCGTCTCGTGTTCACCGAGTTCCCTGCGCCCGGCACCGAGGTCAGGGTGATCATCTTCCCGGCCGAGAGCACGCCGGCGGAGCGCGTCGATGCCATGGGCGCCCGCGCGCTCGTCGGACGCATCAGCGACGACGGCCGCGACGTGCTCCTGACCGAACCGGAGGCCTACGAGCCGCTGTCGTTGAGGCAGCTGTTGTTTCGCGAGCGCGGTGTGCGCGTGCGCTTCGCGTTGAGCGGGGAGGACTGACGTGGCGAAACGGATCCTGATCGTCGAGGACGACCTCGACATCCTGAGGCTCTTGCAGCGTGAACTGACCGAGGCCGGCTTCGACGTGCTGGCGTACGACTCCGGCATTCGCGGGCTCACGGCCGTACGGGAGGAGGAGCCCGACCTGGTGATCCTCGACCTGGGCCTGCCCGACGTGAGCGGCCAGGAGATCGCCAGGCGCGTGAGGCGTACCGGGGACACGCCCATCCTGATCCTGACCGCGGCTGACGAGGTTGGCACGAAGGTCGACATGCTCAACGCCGGCGCTGACGACTACCTGGCCAAGCCGTTCCATGTGGCCGAGCTCCTCGCCCGCATCAACGTGCAGCTGCGCAAGCGCACGCTGGGCGCGGCGCAGAAGATCGGCGAGATGACGATCGACCCGGTGAGGCGCCAGGTGCTGTGGGGCGAGGACGAGGTCAAGCTGAGCCCGCGCGAGTACGAGCTTCTCGCCTACCTGGCCGGTCAACCCGGCCGGGTATACAGCCGCAAGGAGATCGAGACGAACGTTTGGGGTGAGGACCTGCCGCCTTCATCGAACGTGGTCGACGTGCACATCGCCAACATCAGGGGCAAGCTGCGCGAGGTGGGCGGCTACGGCGTGATCCGTACCGTGCGCGGCGTGGGTTACGCGCTCAAGTCGTAGCCGGGGCGGCGTAACCTGCACGCCATGAGCGGTGCGCCAAAGCGGCGCCCCGGGCTGCCACTCACCTGGCGCGTCGCCGTGCTCGCCGGCGCGGCGACGGCGCTGCTGGCCGGCCTTACCCTGGTCGTGTCGTACGTGATCGTGAGAAGCGGCATGTACGACGACCTGCGGCGCTCGCTCAGGCAGGACGCGGCCTCACTCGCCGCCGTCTACGCCACGGGCGAGGGCAGCGCCGGCACGAGCCTGACCGGGCCTACCGGAGGCGTCGTCCTGCAGGTGTACGGGCCGGGTGCCCAACTGCTGGCCGCCTCTCGCACCGAGTGGGAGTCCCCGCTCGCAGCCATACCGCCAGACGTGATCGTGGGCGCCGGTCTGGTACCCACCGCCTGGTCCGGTGAGCTGCTGGACCAGCCCGTCGAGGTAGCGCTGGCGCCCTTCGCCGTCGGTGTGGTCGCCGTCATCGCCGACCCCAGCTACATCGAGCAGACCCTCGCGACCCTGTCGCGGACCCTCCTGGTGGTGGCGGCGGCGTTGGTGGTGCTCAGCCTCCTGGTCGGCTACCTCGTCGCGGCCGCCTCGCTGCGACCCGTCACCCGCCTGGCGCGGCGCGTCTCCCGGCTCGAGCCGGACGCGATCGAGCCGCTCGAGTACGACGGGCCGCGGGACGAGGTGGCGCGACTCACCGAGACGGTCAACGACCTGCTGGCGCGCCTGCGTGCCGCGCGTCATGCGCAGCGCGTGTTCCTGGCCGAGACCAGCCACGAGCTGCGGACGCCCCTCACTTCCCTGCGGGGCTTCCTCGACCGCGCCGCTCGCCGCGCCGGGCCCGCGGCCGCCGAGGACTTAGAGGACGCACGCCGGGTGACCGGCACGATGGCGCGCCTGGTGGAGGACCTGTTGCAGCTCTCGCGCGGCGAGATCGTCAGGGAGCCCAACCCCCATCTCGTCGACCTCTCTCAAGACGTGCTGCGGCCCGTGGCGGCGGAGTTCAAGGGAGTATCCGTCGCGGCCGAATCGCCGGCGCTCGTCGTTGGAGACCCCGTCCGGCTCAGGCAGCTGGTGAGGAACCTGGTGGCCAACGCGGTGCGGGCCGCAACGGCGCCGGGGAGCGTGACCCTGCGGCTGACCACGGAAGGCGAGGGCGGGATGGCCCGGATCGAGGTCGAGGACGACGGCCCGGGCATCCCGCCCGACCAGCAGGAACGGATCTTCGAGAAGTTCTACAAGGGCGCCGGCGGCGGCAGCGGGCTTGGCCTGGCCATAGCGCAGCAGGTGGCGAAGCACCACGACGGGGCGCTGACGGTGGAGAGTCGCCCGGGCCGCACGGTGTTCACGGTGCGCCTGCCGCTGGTGCAGGAGGAGGACGAGGAGTAGCGGCGCGGTCTGGGCGCCGCCCGGCCACGCTAGAGCTAGAGCTTGGGCAGCGTGACGCCGGTCTGGCCCTGGTACTTGCCCTTGCGGTCGCCGTAGGTGACGTCCGGCCTCTCGCCCTGGAAGAAGAGCAGCTGGACGATGCCCTCGTTCGCGTAGACCTTGGCCGGCAGGGGCGTGGTGTTCGACAGCTCTAATGTGACGTGACCTTCCCAACCGGGTTCTAGAGGCGTTACGTTCGCGACGATCCCGCAATTACGGACGAATACCCCTGCGTCGAGCGCGAAGTTGCCTGCTTCTGGAACGGTGAGGCAGTAGACGTCGTGGTCACCTTTGAGCTCGCGGACGCTAGCGACCTTGTGGTTCACCGGGTGCTTGCCACGGAAAGCGGCGATCACGTCAGGGAAGCGCCTGAACACGCTCCTGTCGCAGTCGAGAAGCCGGGCTGCGCCGCGGATCGAACCAGCTTGATCGAGCGCGCGCCTGGGTTCGTGCCAGAACCGACGCGCACGTAGACTCTGTTGGCGGTCACGTCTCAGGCGCCACTCTGGGTCTTCGGCTCTGGTCCGGAGAGCATCACGAATCGCGAGGCTGTGTTCGACCGGGTCGAAGTCGTCTCCGTAGTTGTCGGCGTTGTGGTACTTGATGTGTTCCGCCGCGTCCATCCGGACCAAGTTCCAGGGCGCGTTGTTGCGCCTGTTGTGGTCCACATGATGGCGATGCGTGCCGGGCTCGTCCGCATAGACGCCATGCCGGACGTTCCATTCGTCAGCCATCCTGTGTGTGGGTTGGTAGTAGCCAGCGATGGGCTGGAAGGTCATCTCATAGCCACGGAACAGCGACCGATACAGGGGCATGAGCGCGTCGCCCGCCCGCAAAGCGCTGGCCTCTTTCCATGTGCCATCGCGACACATGAAGTCGTGATCCGGAGTCGCCTTTATGATGCTTCCATCGTCGAGAGTGAGCTCGAGAAGGCTGTCGCGTCCGATGAGCCGCGGTGCGTCTAGCAGCGTAGCGATAAGGCGGCCGTTCTCACCTACCGAATAGCCCCAGAACATCTCGCCGGCGGCGTGGCGCTCGGCCATCTCGGCGAGGGTGGGCGAGCCACCATCTATCAGAGCGACACGAGTATCGCCGCTGAAGCAGCGGGCGTAGGAGGACTTGCCCAGGGCTATGACCATAGTGTCTTCAGGTATGCGCAGATACTCGACCGAACGGGTAAGCACGAAGCTGTTGGGCGGGATGATGCACGTGGGGCCGTCGGACTCTACTAGGCTGCGCGTGTCGAAGTGCTTGGGGTCGACAACCGTATTGAACGCGTTAACGAAGATCCGCCACTCCGGAGCAGCCCGCAGGTCGTAGCCGAAGCTGGAGAGCCCGTAGCTGATAACGCCCTGGCGCACCAGGCCGTCTTCGAACGGCTCGATCATGCCCTGCAGGGCTCTTTCCCTGATCCAGTGGTCGGGCTTGATGCTCATGACGGAGTCTATCAACGGCCCTAGAGCAACCTGAATGCGACCGCGGCAACGATCGTTGGCACGAGTGCGGCCAACGCCAAGCCCAACGGGCTGACGGCCCCGCCGCGGAAGTACTGGCGCAGGATCGAGATGCCGGCGGGGTTGGGGGCGTTGGCGATGATCGTGAGGCCGCCGCCCGTCACGGCTCCGGCCACCAGCGCGTACTTGAAGGCGTCGGACAGCCCCTCCACCAGGGAGCCAAGGTACGTGAGCGCGGCGTTGTCCGTGAAAGCCGTAAGCGCTGCCGCACCGAAGAACACCTGGTCGCTGGACATACCCACCAGTACGGGTTGGAGCCACCACTCCTGAAGCCCTCCGAGGACGACGAGTCCCGCGAGGAAGAACGCCACCAGCAGGCCCTCACGCAGGATCAACCGGTCCTGGTGTCGCTCGTAAGCCGTGGCCACCCCTAGGAACAGCAGGAAGATGCCGAGGAACAGAGGGGGGTGGTGCGCGAAGAACACGACACCCACCAGGAACGCCAGGTGGACAGCTACGAGGAACGCCGGCACGGGCCTGCTGGCGGCCGCGAAGGACGGCGGCACCTCGAGCAGCTCGCGACGGAAGAGCAGCGTGACGGCTGCGGCGTTGACGACCACGGCGATGGCCGCCTTCCAGCCGAAGTTGGCGACCATGAAGGACAGGTCCCAGCCCCACGTGTTCGCCACCATCAGCACGGGGGGCGCGGCGAACGACGTCAGCGTGCCGCCTATCGAGACGTTGACGAACAGGACGCCGATGGTCGCGTACTTGAGGCGTTCGGAGATACCGCGGGAGAACAGGCTGTTCCCGAGGATCAGCGCCGCCAGGGTCATGGCCGCCGGCTCGGTGATGAACGACCCCAACAGTGGCACCACCGCGAGGACCACGAAGTGCATGCCAACGCTACCCGGCAGAGGGATGAGGTCGGCCACCCCGCGCACCGCGGACATGGCGGTCTGGAGGATGGGCCGCGTGCCGGCGATGACCATGATCACGAAGACGAACATCGGCTCGGTGAAGTTGCGGGAGTCGACGTAGTCGATCGCGACCTCGGACCCGCCGACCATGAACATGAACGCGACCAGGACCATCGCCCAGAACCCGAAGACGACCTCGACCTCGCCCAGCAGGTGCCAGATGCCGGCATGACGCGGTCGCGACCTCGCGAGGCGCTCGAACAGCTTCACCGCGAAGGTGTGGAGGATCGCAACGGCGAACAGTACGGTGCCGATCAGCTGGATGGTGGTCGGGGTCACGCTGGGTCCTCGGCCATGTAGGGGCGACCCTATCAGGCCGAACGCGGTCGGCGTCAGTAGGTCCTCGTGGGCCGGCCACGCACCGCCGACGAGATCTCGCGGCCTGTAGCGACTGCCATCAAAGTGATATCATCGAGATGTCAAGGAGGAAATGGATGGTTCGTGTACAGGAGAAGCAGGCTTCCAAGCTGAACGGCTTCGTGGCTCTGATCCTCGTTCTAGCGCTGCTGGCCGTCGGTCTGTGGCTGTTCTTCGGCGCCATCGACTTCGAGGCGGACACGGCCGTGGTGGGTCGCCTCGTCACCGGGGCCGGGGTTGGCTTGCTGAGCCTGGTGCTCGCGGGTGGGTTCTTCACGGTGCAGCCCAACCAGGCGCGCGTCCTGGTCTTCCTGGGGGAGTACGTGGGCAGCGTGCGGGACACCGGGTTCTGGTGGACGAACCCGTTCACGACCAAGCGAGCGGTGAGCCTGCGGGTACGCAACTTCAACTCCGAACGGTTGAAGGTCAACGACGCCGATGGCAACCCCGTGGAGATCGCCGCAGTGGTCGTGTGGCGCGTCGTCGAGTCGGCCAAGGCCGTGTTCGACGTCGACGACTACGAGGAGTTCGTCGACATCCAGGCCGAGACAGCGCTGCGAAGCCTGGCCACCCGCTACCCCTACGACGCCTCCGGCAGCGACAGGACGAGCCTGCGCGAGAACCCGGACGAGCTCGCCGAGGCCCTGAAGCTGGAGCTGGACGCGCGCTTGGAGGTAGCCGGGGTCGACGTCATCGAGGCCAGGCTCACCCACCTCGCATACGCTCCGGAGATCGCCCAAGCGATGCTCAGGCGGCAGCAGGCGCAGGCAGTGGTCTCGGCCAGGCAGCTCATAGTCGCGGCTGCCGTTGGCATGGTCGAGGACGCCATCAAGGAGCTCGAGCGCAGCGGTGTTGTCGATCTGGACCCGGACAAGCGGGCCGCGATGGCCAGCAACCTGATGGTTTCGCTGACCTCGGAACAGTCCGTAACGCCCGTCATCAACGCGGGCACCCTGTACACCGGCTGAGGCGCATGGACCCACGTGTCCGTGCCG
>DASVCK010000078.1:0-7656 GCA_036381675.1 Trueperaceae bacterium
GACGTCAGGAGGGAGCGCAGTCGGGAGACCGGCTCGGCACGCTCGCGCTCGTCGGTCTGGCCGTCGTCCCGGTAGCGGCTCGGGTCGTCGCTGGTGGTGTGCGGCGCCAGGCGATACGTCATGGCTTCGACGAGGGTGGGCCCTCCGCCGGACCTGGCCCGGCCGACCGCCTCCCGCATCACGTGAAGCATCGCGACCAGGTCGTTGCCGTCTACCCTCACGCCCGGCATGCCGTACCCGGCGGCGCGGTCGGCGATGCGCGTGTTGCGCATCTGCCTCTCGGTGGGCACGCTGATCGCCCAGCCGTTGTTCTGCACGACGAACACGATCGGGGCCATGAAGACGGCGGCGAAGTTGAGAGCCTCGTGTGCGTCGCCTTCCGAGGTGCCGCCGTCGCCGACGAAGGCGAGGACGACCGACTCCTCGCGCCGCAACGCGGAGGCGTGCGCCAGACCGACCGCGTGTGGCAGCTGGGTCGCGATGGGCACGTAGAAGGGCAGGATGCGCAGGTCGGTCGGGAACGACCAGCCGGCGGGATGCGCGCGCCAGTAGAGCAGCGCGGTGGACAGCGGCATGCCGTGGGTGATCGCGGCAGCGGTCTCCCTGTAGGTGGGCACGAGCCAGTCCCCCGGGGAGAGCGCCAGCGCCGCCCCCACCTGGGCGGCCTCCTGGCCTCGGAACAGAGGGTAGACACCCAGCCTGCCCTGACGCTGGAGTGTCACGGCCCTGTCGTCGAAGTGCCGCGCGCGGCGCATGGCACGGTAGGCGTGCACCAACTCCTCCGCACCCAACGGCAGCTCCGCGAGCCGCCCGCCGCTCTCGCTCACGAACCTGACGGTGTCTTCCATCGCCCTCCGAACTCTCAGCCCATCCTAAACCATCGAGATCTGACTAACGAACGGTCGTTCGTGTACTATCTGACCATGACCAGGGAGGCCCTGAGACCCGGCCGTCGCGAGGAGATCCTCAAGGCGGCAGGCGAGCTCTTCGGCACGCGTGGCTACCACGCCACGGGGATGCGCGAGCTGGCACAGGCCCTGGAGCTGAGAGGCAGCAGCCTCTACGCCCACATCGAGGGCAAAGAGGAGCTGCTGTGGGCGATCGTCGACAGGGCGGCGACGGCGTTCACCGCCGCGGCGGACGAGGTGCCCAACGACCTGCCGCCAGCCGGCCGCCTCGAGAGGCTCATAGCTGCCCACCTGAACGTCATCTTCAGTCAGCTGGACCACGCCGCCGTCTTCTTCCAGGACTGGGTTCACCTGTCTACCGAGCGCCGCCGCGAGATGATCGCCAGGCGCGACGCGTACCAGCAGCGGTTCCGCCGGGCAATCGAGGACGGCGTTGCCGACGGCAGCTTCCAGGTGGATGACCCGCGGGTGGCGACGCTCGTCGTGCTCTCGGCGCTCAACTTCTCCTACCAGTGGTACGACCCCGCGGGTCCACTGGACCCGGACCAGTTGGCGAGGGCGTACGCCCGAACGTTGCTCGAAGGCCTCAGGTCGCGGCATCTCGGCGCGACCGGTGGGAAGGAGTGAGCCCCGTGACGGACGGCCCAGGCACGCAGCAGGCCACGGAAGCCGAGCTGCTGGAGCGGTTCGAGGCGCGCATCGCGGCCGGTGAGAAGATCGAGCCGGGCGACTGGATGCCTGACGAGTACCGCAGGCAGCTCATCAGAATGATCTCGCAGCACGCGCACAGCGAGGTGGTGGGGATGCTGCCTGAGGGCGCGTGGATCACGCGCGCTCCCAGCTTGCGCCGCAAGCTCGTCCTGATCGCCAAGGTGCAGGACGAGGCCGGGCACGGCCAGTACCTCTACCACGCCGCCGAGACGCTGGGCGCGAGCCGTGACGACCTCGTGGACGCCCTGCTGAGCGGCAAGGCGAAGTACTCGAGCGTGTTCAACTACCCCACCCTCACCTGGGCCGACGTGGGGATGATCGGCTGGCTCGTCGACGGCGCGGCGATCAGGAACCAACTCATGCTCGCGCAGTGCTCGTACGGGCCCTACTCACGGGCCATGGTCAGGATCTGCTCCGAGGAGACGTTCCACCACAAGCAGGGCAAGGAGATGGTCATCACGTACGCCCAGGGCACCCCGGCGCAGAGGCGCATGGCGCAGGACGCTCTGGACCGCTGGTGGTGGCCGTCCGTTCAGATGCTGGGCCCGCACGACTCGGACTCTCCCAACACCCCGCTGCTCGTCAGGTGGGGCATCAAGACGAAGACCAACGACGAGGTACGGCAGGAGTTCGTCGACGAGCACGTCCCGGAGCTGCAGGAGGCCGGGCTGAGGATCCCGGACCCGGACATGCGCTTCGACGAGAAGACCGGCCACTGGGTGCACGGGCCCATCGATTGGGACGAGTTCTGGCGCGTCGTGAAGGGCGACGGCCCCTGCAACGCCGAACGTCTGGCGGCCCGCAACCGGGCGCACGCCGACGGTGCGTGGGTCCGCGAGGCGCTGGAGGCGTACGCGGCCAGGCACGAGGGCGCCGCCGAGCGCCGCGCGGTGGAGGCCTAGATGCGCTGGGAGGTCTTCAAGCAGGACACGCCCACCAAGCCTCACCAGGCGGTGGGCAGCGTCCACGGCGCCGACGCCGAGCACGCCCTCCTGAACGCCCGTCACGTCTTCGGCCGGCGGCCGGCGGCGGTCTCCATGTGGGTGGTGCGCGCCGACAGGATCTACACGCGCACCGCCGAGGAGCTGGCTTCAGAAGCGCAGCGCACGCCCATCGCCGCAGGGCAAGAGCGCACCTACCACGTGTTCCGCAAGTCAAGCCACAGGCGGTCCATGACGTTCGTCGACCATCTCGTGGAGGTGCGCGCCAGCGGGCCCGACGCTGCGCTGCAGGTCGCGCTGGCCGGAGCGGGTGACGAACCCGGCCTGGCCTGGTGGGTGGTCGACGCGGAGGACGTTCACGCCACGGAGCCCGAGGCTCAGGCGTCCTGGTTCGAGCCCGCCAAGGACAAGACCTACAAGCAACAGTCCCAGTACGGCACCGTCGCTCCCAAGCGGCACGAGGGGGCCGTTGGATGACGGCAGACGTGACGAGCGCTCTCATCGCCAGGCTCACGGCCATGGCCGATGACGAGCTGCTGCTGGGCCATCGGGACTCGGAGTGGACGGGACATGGGCCGCTGCTCGAGGAGGACATCGCGCTCGCGAACCTCGCCCAGGACGAGATCGGGCACGCGGTGCTGTGGTACGGAGCGCGCTCGCAGCTCGACGGCGCAGACCCCGACGCCCTGGCGTTCGCGCGGCCGGCAGAGGACTTCCTGAGCTGCGCCTTCGTCGAGCAGCCGCGCGGCGACTGGGCGTTCACGCTGCTCAGGCAGTTCCTGTTCGACACCTACGAGGCCGAGGTCCTCGCCCGCCTGGAGCGCAGCCCGCACGCGCCGCTGGCGGAGGCCGCAGCCAAGGCCCGCCGGGAGGAGCTCTTCCACCTGCGCCACACGGGCATGTGGGTGAGGAGGCTGGGCCTCGGCACGGAGGAGTCGCGCCGTCGCTCGCTGGATGCGCTACAGGTCCTGTGGCCGCTCTACCACGGGTTGGTGGCCGCCCTTCCCGGCGACGGGGTCCTCGTCGAAGCCGGAGTGCTGCCCGACTGGGAGACGCTACGCGGCGCCACCTTCGACAGGGCGCGCACGGCACTGGTGGCGGCGGAGCTCGACCCTGGGCGCGACCCGGACCCGACCGCTGCGGAGCGCGACGTGGTCAGGGAGCAGCGCCGCGAGCTGCTGGCCACTCTGCAGGAGGTCGCCCGCCAGGACCCAGAGGCAGCGGCGTGGTGACGCTCGCCGGCGCCATATCGCGAGCCGGGGTGCGGTCGCCTGCGGACGATGCAGCCACGCTCCTGCAGCGGGCATGGACCGCGCTGAGGACGGTCAAGGATCCCGAGATCCCGGTCATCGACGTGGTGGAGTTGGGGGTCGTCAGAGCGGTCACGCTGCTGCCGGACTCGGCTCGGCCGCTGGTCGAGGTGACGATCACCCCCACCTTCTCGGCCTGCCCGGCGCTGCATGAGATCGAGCGGGCCGCCTATGAGGCTGTGCGCGCCCTCGGCGTCGAGGTGAGCGTCAAGACCGTGCTCTCCCCGCCATGGACCACCGACGACATCACGGACGAAGCGCGCGAGAAGCTGCGCGCCTTCGGGATCGCGCCGCCCGGCCGCCATGAGGGGCTCATCGAGATCGCTCTGGATGCCCCGGTCAGATGCCCGCGGTGCGAACATCCCGACACCCGTCTGCGCAACGCCTTCGGCTCGACACTGTGCCGCGAGATCCGCACGTGCGCCGGTTGCGGCGAGACCTTCGAGCGGTTCAAGCCGCTCTGAACGGCGTCGGCTCAGCCCAGCGGGTACCCGTCAGCCTCGTAGGTCGACTCGGCCGCCGCCCTCCGCAGGGCGATGAGGTCCTGGCCGTGCTCGGCCAAGTACCCGCCCACGGCAGCCGCCGCGGCCGTGCCGCCCTCCCCGACGCGCCGCAGAGCCTCCGTGGCCAGCACGCGAGCCCGGTCGACCGCCTCGAAGGCGTAGAGGCGCGCCAAGCGTCCGGCCGCGTCAGCCTTCGCGTCGCCGCGCAGCCGTTCGGCGCGTAGCACGGCCGACTCGGCCAGGTAGATCAGGCCCACCATGTCGGCGACTCGCGCCATGAGCTCCTGTTCGTGCTCGAGGCCCCGCTCGAAGGCCAGCGCGGCGACGCCGGCGACGGCCAGGGTCGCGCTCTTCAGGCCGGCAACGGCGCGGCGTGCGTGGGCTAGGTCCCCCGTGGCAGCGGCGTCGCGGGGACCGGGACCGCGACCCGCCACTGCGGCCCTGGCCGCACCCATCAGGTCCAGTCGCCCGCGCAGGGCGCGCTTGAGCAGCTGGTCCACGGTCAGCTCGCGGTTGATCTCGTTCGTGCCCTCGAAGATCCGGTTGATGCGGCTGTCGCGGTAGGTAGCCTCGATGGGGTAGTCGGCCGAGAAGCCGTAGCCCCCGTACACCTGCAGCGCCTCGTCCACCACGGCGTCCAGGATCTCCGAGCCGAAGACCTTGATGAAGCTGAACTCGACGGAGTAGTCGGACAGGGCGTCCAGCTCTGCGCGGGCCAGGGCCCCGGGCCCTGCATCCCCGGCGCGGGCGCGGGCCTCCTCCACCGCCGCGTCCAGGTCGCCGGCCAGCCGGTACACCGCGCTCTCCAGAGCGTAGGTGTGGGCGCTCATGCCGCCCAGCTTCTCCTTGATGAGCCCGAACTCGGCGATGGGCGAGCCGAACTGCCGGCGCTCGCGCGCGTACGCCTGCGCCAGGTCCACCAGCCGCTTGGCTCCGCCGGCGGCGCCGACGGCCAGCTTGAACCGGCCGATGTTGAGGATCCCGAAGGCGATCTGGTGGCCCTTCCCGACCTCGCCGAGTAGGTTCCCCGCAGGCACCCTGGCGTCCTCGAGCACGACCATGCGAGTCGACGAGCCCTTGATGCCCATCTTCCTCTCCTCTGGTCCGAACGAGAGACCATCCGTGCCGCGTTCGACGAGGAAGGCGGAGAACTTGTCGCCGTCGACCTGGGCGAAGACCGTGAAGAGGTCGGCGAAGCCGGCGTTGGAGATCCACATCTTCGTGCCGTTGAGCACCCAGTGATCGCCGTCCAGGACCGCGCGCGCCTTCGCCGCCAGCGCGTCGGAGCCGGAGCCGGGCTCGGTGAGGCAGTACGCGGCGACGAGCTCGCCGCTGGCCAGGCACGGCAGGTAGCGCGCCTTCTGCTCCGGCGTGCCGAAGTAGACGATGGGCAGCGTGCCGATACCGACGTGCGCGTTGAAGGTGACGTTGAACGAGCCCGACGCGGCCAACGCCTCGGTGACGACGGTCGAGGCGAGCTTCGACGAGCCCAGCCCGCCGTGCTCCTCCGGTACCTCGACGGCCAGTAGCCCGTGGCCGCCGGCCGCGAGCATGAGCTGGCGCGACAGCTCGTAGTCGAGGCCTTCCAGTCGCTCCGACACCGGCTGCACCTCGCGCGCCACGAACTCGGCCGCCGACCTGCCGAACAGGCGCAGCTCAGCGCTCAGACCTTCCGGCACGGTGACGTCCTCGGGCGCGACGTCTTCGATGAGGAACGCGGCGCCGACGGGTGCGCGGGCGTGGCTGGCGTCCGCGGCGCGGCCGCTCACGAGTTCGGACACGTCTTCCCTCCGGGCGACCTACCGTTCGAACGCGGTGGCCTGCTTCAAGAGCTATGACCTCAGATGATACGTCACAGCAGCGGCACCACCGTCACCAACGCCGTTCCCAACGCCAACACCAGGGCGGCCACACCCAGCGCGCCGAACGCGCGGCCGGCGGCCTTCCACGGCAGCGCGCGACGCACGACCATGTACAGCGCGCCCGCCAACAGGCCACCCACATGACCCCACAGCGAGACACCCGGCAGCAGGGAGAACACGAGGTTCAACGCCAGGAACGTTGCCATGCTGCGCAGCAGCGCCATGTCGGTGCGCGAGCGTCGGGTCAAGGCGTCGAGCGTGAGCGCCGCCGCGACGCCGAAGACCCCGCCGGAGGCCCCGACGAGCAGCATGGGGCGGCCCGCCTCGAGCACGCTCGTCAGGAGCGCACCGCCGGCGACGCCGGCAACGAACGACGCGACCATGTCGCCCCAGCCGCGCCTCCTCTCCACGACCCGGCCCAGGTCGAGCAGGACCCACGCGTTGAAAGCTATGTGGATCAGGTTGGCGTGCAAGAACCCGTAAGTGAGGTAACGCCACCACGCGTCCTGTGCCGGCACGCCGGGGATCCCGTGGGCGTAGGCCAGGATGAAGTCGCTGGGGTCCAAGTAGACGCCGATGAGGCGCACGGGGGGCAGGGCGCCGTTGAGCAGGCTCTGCCCGAGGTAGGCGAGCACGATCGCTCCCACGAGCGCGTACGTCGCGACGGGCACGGCGGAAGGTGCCTTCGTAGCGGGCGCCGCGCCGCGGGACCTTAGCACCTCGGCGTAACGCTCCTTGAGGACGCCGCGGGCATCGGCGAAGGCGTTGCGCCACGACTCCACGGCCAGGTCCTCCTGGCCAGCCCTGTCGGCGGCGCGCCCCAGCACGGCGAACAGAGTCGCCGGTCGCACGCCGGCGAGCGGCTGCGAGAGCAGCTCCCTGACCCGCATGAGGTCCCCGTTGGCCGCCGCCACCCGCGCGTTGGCGAGGGTCACGGCCCGGTACTTCATGGGCCCGTCGCGACGCTGGTCGAACGCGTTCGTCAGCAGCCGCGCCTCGGCGGCAGCGGCTTCGAGCTCACCCAGTTCCAGGTGGGCCGCGACGGCGAGCTCGCGGGCCACGGCCTTGGCGTCCTCGGGATACGGGCCCTGCACCACGCGGCGGGCATGCTCGAGCGCGGCGTCCCAACGGCCTTCCAGCAGCGCCGCCTGGGCCACCAGTAGGTCGTCGGGCTCTGGCGCCACCGCCAGCGCACCGGCCGGGTCTCCCTCGTGTAGAGCAGCCACCGCCAGCCACCTGCCCAGGGAGCGCCTCCCCAGCGCGGTCCAGTAGAGCAGTCGGAGGCCTGCCGCCGCCCAGCGTGCCCGCCCGGAGCGCACGAGGGCCAGCAGAGCCACGGGGCCGAACACGTACAGCGGCGCCAACACGATGGCCGCCAGACTCAGCGAGCGGGCCGGCACCGCCCAACCCATCTCGCCGGC
>DASVCK010000079.1:0-60667 GCA_036381675.1 Trueperaceae bacterium
GGCAGCCCGCGGTCCGCCGCTTCGGCCATGAGCTCTCGTCGCAGGCCCCGCCAGGCGCCGTGAAGCCTGGCCGCTCTCGCGAAGTCGGCGAGCGTCTGCTCGTTGCTGTACACCTGCAGGTTCAGCCGCGGGCGGTTCCCTTCGTGGGTCCGCAGCACCGCGGTGAACGCCATCAGCTCCCCCCAGCGCGCCAGCAGTTCCCGCGAGCGCACGCGGCGCGGCAGAGGATAGACGGTCGACGTGTAACCTCCGACGTCGCCGTGTTGGAGGCTGTACCCGGCGAAGCCGGAGCTGAGTAGCCCGGTCAGGGCGCTGCGCAGGCCGTCGTGCTCGTCCCAGGTGACGGTCTGGTCGCCGAGCCAGAAGAGCCCGGCGTCCCGCGGGCTGCCCATGTAGCCGGAGCGGAAGAACGTCAGGAAGTCCTCGGGCCGGCGGCCCAACCGCTCGGCCAGCCTCTCCCGCAGGCGCCTGTTGAAGGTCGCCCAGGCCTCCGGGTAGCGGTTGTGCCACTCGTGGGCGACACCATCTGCCAGTAGCGCGTCGAACGGCAGGCCCTCGCCGAAGTCAGCCATCCAGCCGTGCGCCCTGGTCTCGGCCAGCTTGTCGGTCAACGTCTCGAGGTACCACGCGACGGCCTCGCTGTCGCTGAGGTCGACGAGACCCGCCTCGAAGTCGCCCTGGTCCGTCATGTACACGTCGCCGGCCCGCGTCCGCACGAAGCGTCCCTGGGCCTTGCCGACCGTGAACAGGTCCGGCCTGCCTCCCGGTCTGAGTGACATCTCGGCCAGGAACGGGTTGACGTACACGAGGGCGGACAGGCCCTTCCCTTCCAACCAGTCGACCAGCGCGTCCCAGTCCGGGTACCTGTCCCGGTTGAGCTGCCAGTCCCACCACAGTCGCTGGCCGAAGCCGACGGTCCGGTTCCCGACCCAGTCCTGGAGCCAGACGCCGGCCAGCGGGGCGCCGTGCCGCTCGAGGGCTCCCACCACGCTCCTGACCTTGTCCGAGCCGCCTTGAAGACCGAGGATCGCGCCGCGGTCGGCCCAGCCGGGCAGCGGCGCCATGCGGCCCGCGTGCCGCGTGTAGGCCTCGATGAGCTCGGCGGGCGTGCTGCCGACGATCACGCGTGCCGTGGCCTGGGGCGCGTAGACACGGGCGCTCGCCACGCTGGGGTGACGCAGGTCGAGCTGCATGGGGTAGCTGTCGACCAGGTAGAGGCCGCGTGGCTCGCTGGTGTAGAGGACTGGTGCCGGCGCGTAGGTGCTCCACCACTGTCCGCCGGCGCCGCCGTAGAGCTCCGCCAGCAGGGTGAGCGGTTGGGCGCCTCTGCCCACGCCCTGCTCCACGGTCAGCATGGGCAGACGGCGGCCCGACATATCGAGGTGGCTGAACTGCACGCCACCGCCGAAGACCGCGCTGCCGCGCCTGCGCTCCCAGAGCAGCTCGGCCCACGGGCCCGGCGCCGGCACGTCCGCGCCAGTGGCGCCCTGCTCCACCGCCAGCGGGGCCGCCCTGGCGCCGGGCCCGACGAGCCGTAGCGCCACCTCGAGCGTCTCGTCGTCCACGCAGCGGAACGCGACGCTGTACGGGGAGTCCCGGCCCTCCCACGGGCCGGCGAAGTGGCCTCCGAAGCGCAGCACACCACCTTCTTGGACCACGGTCTCCAGCACCTGGTCGGCCAGCCGTTGGCGCACCTGCTCGTCGATGCCCAGGTGCCCCGCCAGGCCGGTGAACCTGACCTCGCCACGCACCGCGGCCGCGAACGCCCCGGGGGCCGGCGACGCCAGCGCCACCCCGCCCGGCGCGGCGGGGTGGCGGACCACGAGTCGTGCGTCGCTCAGGACCACCTCGAACGGGCCAAGGCGCCAGGAGCCGGGCCCGACCTCACCGGCCAGCACCAGGCGCCCCGGTTGTACGGGCGGCGGCATGAGCGCGCTCCGGTAAGCGAGCGCCGCCAGGCGAGCGACGCCGCTGCCCAGCCTCCGCAAGCTCAGCCCCCGGAGGGCCGGCGGCCGCTCTGCAGCGCAGCGAACGCCATGCCAAGGAAGACCGCGGCGAGGAAGTACATCAGGGGCCCGCCTCCCATGGCGGCCCGGTAGAGGAGCAGCCCGCCGACCGCGGCGAGCACGACGACGAGGACGATACGTGAGAGAGGCATGACCTGCTCGCAGTCTAAGTCAGGCGCGGGTATCCCGGCTCACACCGCGTCCCAGCGACCGTACGCGTGCGCGGTCCCGACCCTGGTACCGTCTGTCCTCAGGTGACGACCACGCCGCTGCGCCGGGCCACGTTGAGCGGCCTGAGCCTCACGTTCCTCCTGACGCTGTCGCACTCGGCGAACGACGCGTTCGCGAACGTCCTGCCGGTCTTCCTGCCATCGATCCAGGCGCGGCTGGGCCTGGGCGAGGCCGTGCTCGCAGTCGCCGTAGCCGTGGTCTCCATCTCGTCGAACGTGCTCCAGCCCGTCTTCGGCGGGTTCGTCGACCGCTGGGGCAGACGCAAGTCGGCAGCGCTGGGCCTGATAGTGGGCTCGACCCTGATGGGGTTCATCTCGGTGGCCCCCAGCGTCTGGTCGCTGTTCTTCGTGCTCGCCTTCGGCGGGCTCGGCTCGGCGATATTCCATCCCGCCGCGGCAGCCATGGCGCGCGACACCGGCGCGCAGCGCGGCCTCAGCATGAGCCTGTTCGCGGCCGGCGGCTCCTTCGGCTCGGCGCTCATGCCCGTGATCGTGCTGGCGATCGTGCGCGGCGTGGGAGCGCAGTACGTGCCCCTGCTGTCGGTGGTAGGTGTGCTGTTCGGCCTGGCGCTGCTGGTCTTGACCCCGCCTCGTGCCGCGCCGGCGCAGGCGGCCGCAGCCAGGCGCCTGTTCGATCTGACGCTCATCGCCGGGCCCGTCGGGCTGCTGGCCGTGGGCGGCATCCTCCGCGCCATGGCGTTCATCAGCTTCACCAACGGCATGCCGCTGTTCCTGGCCAACGTGCGTGGCTTCGCCCCAGATGCGCCGGTGATCGGCCTCACCTTGTCCATCTACATGGGCGCCGCCTCGGTCGGCGGCATCCTCGCCGGCGTGCTGGAGCCGCGGGTCGGCCGCCTGCGGCTCATGGTCACCTGCATGCTGGCGGCGTTACCCGCACTCCTGCTCGCGCTGCGCCTGGAGGCGCCGTCGCCGCTCTTCTTCGTCGTCGTGGCAGCGGCCGGCATGCTCACGAACGCCAGCATCCCCTTGCTGATCATCACGGCGCAGGACCTCGCCCCCAACGACGTCGCGGCCGCCTCCGGCCTCCTGATGGGCTTCACCTGGGGCACGGCTGGCGTCGTCTACATCGCCTTCGGTGCGCTGCAGGAGATCATCGGCATCGGTCCTGCCCTGACGATCGGCTTCGCTTTCCTCTTGCCCGCCGCCGCCCTGGTGGCCTACGTGTTCAGGCGCAACAGGGCGGCGCTCCTGGCGGCTCGCGAGGCCTGAGAAGCCCCAACCGACGCCTCAGGAGAAGCGTGCCGCAGACGGCGAGTAGCTACCCCGCACCGAGGCTCTAGTTCCAGAGCGTCACTATCAGCGCCACGATCGAGAAGGCGATCACCGCGTTCAGGCCGTTGATCAGGAAGTACCCGCTGCCCTTGCCCTCGTAGGACTGGTTGACGAGGGCCGTCACCACGCCGAACCCGACGCCCAAGGTGACGCCGAGCGCGATCGCGTGGCCGACCGTGCGCGCTCCTATGCTCTCGGAGACGAGCGCGATGACGACCGACGTCACGAAGTAGCCGATCAGGGTCGGGATGAACAGCAGGGCCAACGGTGGCGCGTCCTCGCGTCCCATCTCCACGCGCGCCTCGCGCTGCCACGCCTTGCTGAGCGGCGGCACCGAGTACCAGAAGGCCGAGAAGGCGAACCACGCGACGGTCGCTACCAGCACCGCCAGCCAGTTGATGTCCGGGAACGCATCGAAGATCACGAGATTGCCTCCCTGGGCCGGGCGACCTGACCGCTCCGCCACGGCTGCCCCAGCTCATTCATGTGCCTCACAGGAAGTGGGGCAGGTGAAGTCCCTTACACCTCGCCCAGGTAGGCGCGCTTCATGCCCTCGTTCTGCAGTAGCTCCTTGGCAGGGCCGGATAGCACGACCTGGCCCGTCTGCAGCACGTAGCCCCTGTCGGCGATCGACAGCGCGATGTTCGCGTTCTGCTCCACCACGAACACGCTGATGCCCCTGTCGTTGACCTGCTTGATGATCTCGAAGATGCGCTCGACGAACAGCGGGGCCAGGCCCATGGACGGCTCGTCCATCAGGATCAGCCTGGGGCGGCTCATGAGGGCGCGTCCCATCGCCAGCATCTGCTGCTCGCCGCCTGACATCGTGCCGCCCAGCTGGTGCAGGCGCTCGCCGAGCCGAGGGAAGAGCCCGAAGACGTACTCGAGGTCCTCCTCGATCGCGGCCTTGTCGTCCCTCAGGTAGGCGCCCATGTCGAGGTTCTCGAGCACCGTCAGCTTGGGGAAGATGCGCCGGTTCTCGGGTACCACCGCCATGCCCCTGGCGATCCGCTCCGACGTGGAGGTCTCGTCGATCCGCTCGCCGCGGTACCACAGCTCGCCGGCGCTAAGGCGCACGATGCCGAGGATCGTCTTGAGCGTCGTGCTCTTGCCGGACGCGTTGCCGCCCAGCAGGCAGACCATCTCGCCCGGGTAGATGACCATGTCCACGTCGCGCAGGACCTGGATGGGCCCGTAGTGGGTATCGACGCCCCTCAGCTCGAGGAGCTTCTCGCGCTGGTCCCCGGGCGCCACGCTCGCCGGCGCAGCGGTCGCCGCGGACCTCTGGCCCATCGCCGCGTCGGCGCTCATAGGTCCGCCGCCGTACCGGACAGCTGGGCGCCCTGCTCGGCGGCGCGCTTGCCGAGGTACGCCTCGATGACCTCGGGGTCGTTGACGACGTCGGCGTAGGAGCCCTCGGCGATCTTGCGGCCGTAGTCGAGCACGACCACGCGATCGCTGATGTCCTTGACGAGGTTCATCTTGTGCTCCACCAGGACGATCGTGTAGCCGCCGTCGTCGCGCATGCGCCGGATGATGTCGGTGATCTCGGCCGTCTCGCTCGGGTTCATGCCGGCGCTGGGCTCGTCCAGCAGCAGCAGGCGCGCGCCCGTCGCCATGGCCCGCGCCATCTCGGTGCGGCGACGGTTCGCGTAGGAGAGCACCTCGACGGGTTGGTCCAGGCGGAAGGACATGAGGCGCGGGCCGAAGAACGCCAGCTTCTCCAGCGCCACCTCGTGCATCTCGCGCTCCTGACGCATGTAGCCGGGCGTGCGCAGCACGCTGGCGAACCACGTGGTGTTAAGACGGTGGTGCTGGGATATGAGCACGTTCTGCAGCACGCTCAGGTTGTTGAACAGCCTCAGGTTCTGGAACGTGCGAGCGATCCCGAGGTCGACGATCCGGTTGGGCTTGAGGCCGCTGATCTGCTTGCCCTCGAAGAGGATGCGCCCGGTGTCGGGCCGGTAGACGCCGGTGATCAGGTTGAACAAGGTGGTCTTGCCGGCTCCGTTGGGGCCGATGACGCTGACGATCTCACCCTTTGACACCTGCAGCGACAACTGCGAGATGGCCTGGAGCCCACCGAACGCCTTGTTGATCGCCTCGATCCTCAGCATCGGCTACTCCTCGGCCCCGCTGCCGGCTGTCGCGTCGCCGCCCCGGTGAAGCCAGGCGTCCTGGCGCCGCTCCTCCTCGGTAGGCACGTCCTTGCGGTCCTTCAGGAGCCAGGTCCACTGGAACTCGCGTCGGCCCATGATGCCGGCCGGCTTGAAGATCATGATCACGACGAGCAGCACGGACAGCGCGATCGCGCGCATGCCGAACCCCTGCCACCGCGAGGCGAGCTGCGCGTCGAGCAGCCCCGACAAGGCCAACAAGGCGGCCAGCACACCCACCACCGCCGCGCCGATCACGAACGGGTTGGCGACCGGGCGCAGCCGGCGGTTGCGGCGGTACAGCCAACCCAGCGCGGCCGCCACGACGAGCACCGCCCCGGCCGCGATCAGCCACGTGCTGAGCGGATAGGCCTGCTCGAGAGGGTCGCCGTACTGCCTCACCCAGACGACCAGCACGGTGCCGATCAGCGCCCCCGTTATCGAACCGGTGCCGCCCACCGAGATCGCCACGAGGAAGTAGAAGGTCAACGTGAACAGGAACAGGTCGAGGCGGGCAGTGCCCACCCAGCTGACCCACAGGCCGCCTGCGACGCCGGCGAAGAACGCCGAGATGATGAACGCCAGCACCTTGTGATAGGCGATGTTGACGCCCATGGCCTCGGCCGCGATCTCGTCCTCCCGTATGCTTTGCAGCGCCCGGCCGTAGGACCCTTTCTTGAGGCGCGCGAACACGAAGACGGTCAGCGCCAGCGCGCCGAAGGTCCACCACACGCTCTTGCCGAACTGGCTGGGCACGCCCGCGAACCCGAGCGCCCCGTTCGTGTACGAGGCCATGAGCGGCGTGGACGCCAGCAGCCTTATGACCTCACCGAACGCGAAGGTGACGACGGCGAGGTAGTCACCGCGCAGCCGGAGGCTCGGGAAGCCGACGATGAGCCCGAACACCGCCGCCAGCAGGCCGCCCAGGAGAGCGGCGATGACGAACCGCACCCCGATGGTCTCGGGCGTGGCCAGGAAGTCCAGCCCCAGCGCGTTCATCCAGCGCTCCACCGACAGCCCGATCGCGAGGTCAGACAGCGAGTTACGCGCCGAGAACGACAGGTTCTCGCGCGCGGACTCGGGCAGCATCAACAGTCCCGTCACGTAGCCGCCGATGAGCATGAACCCGTGATGCCCCAGCGAAAGGATGCCGGTCACCCCGTTGATGAGGTTGAGGCTCACCGTGGCTATGCCCCAGATCGCGAAGAGCGCGAACACCTGACCCAGCTTCACGCTGCCGCTGGACTGCACGAAGAACAGCACCACGACGAGGGCGATCACGGCGGCCACGTTCAGCAGGCGCCGCAGCATCACGCCCCGAGGACCGTAGTCCGGCGTCCCCGGCATCACACCTTCTCCGAGAGGTCCTCGCCCACGATCCCGGAGGGCCGCAGCAGGAGGATGAGGATCATGGCGAGGAAGGCGAAGGTGTCCTTGTACTCGGTGATGCCGGTGAAGTCGCCGACGCGCGGGAACAGGGCGGTCAGGAAGTTCTCGAGGAAGCCGAGCAGCAGCCCGCCGATCACGGCTCCCGGCAGGCTGCCGATGCCGCCGATGACGGCGGCGGCGAACGCCTTGATGCCGGGCAGGATCCCGAATATGGCGGGCTGGTTGATGCTGCCGAAGCTCATGCCCCACATGACGGCGGCAGCGGCCGCGAGCATGGAGCCGAGCAGGAAGGTAGAGGCTATGACGCGGTCGACGTCGACACCCATCATCCGCGCCGTCTCGGCGTCCTGGGAGGTCGCGCGCATGGCGCGCCCGAGCCGGGTGCGGGTCACGAGGGTCGTGAGCACCGCGACCAGGAGGAGCGTCACGGCCGGCACCAGCACGATCATCCAGGTCGCGAACACGGTCTCACCGCCCACTTGGAAGGTGAGCCCGCCCGTGAAGAAGCTCGGCGGGCGGAACGGCGTCTGGCGGTTGGTGAAAGCGAGTATCCCGAAGTTCTGCAGGAAGAACGACACGGCGATGGCTGTGATCAGCATCGAGTTGCGGGGCGCTCCCCTGAGCGGCTTGTAGGCGACGCGGTCGATGGTCATGCCCAGCACGCCGGTCACGAACATGCTGCCGACCATCGCGCCCAGCCACCCGAAGCGCACGGAGGCCAGCGCCACGGCCACGGCCACGAACGCCACGAGCGCGGCTCCCAGCACGATGGGCCGGCCCAACACTCGGAAGAAGCCGAGGAAGTGCATGAACCCGTACGCCACGACCGCGGCCACGAGCAGCGCGACGGGCCACGAGTAGGGCGTGCCGCTGAACAGGAAGAACGCCGCGAAGGCGCCCACCATGAACACCTCGCCGTGAGCGAAGTTGATCAGACGGATGATGCCGTAGACCATCGTGTAGCCCAGCGCGATGAGCGCGTACAGGCTGCCAAGCTGCAGCGACCTGACTGCAGCGCCGGCGAAGAACGCGGCGTTGAAGTTCTGGTTCACGGAGTGGAGGTAGACCATCCGCCAGGCGATGAGCCCCAGCACCGCGGCGCCGACGAGCCACGGGGCGACCCTGCGCAGAGCGCTCCGCCCGCCGGCGGATGCACCTCTACCAGAGTCAGCGCGGACTGACATCGACAAGCGATTACCCCATCTCTTCCGTATGCAGGTTCCGGCACAAGATAACAGGACGCCCAGGCAAGTCAACGGCGAGGGCCGTGCTGCTGGCCCTCGCCGTTCCTGTCGTGGGTTGCCGTTCCCTCGGCCGGGCAAGAGCCCGGGCCTTGGACCCGGCCCTTACTCGAGCTGGATGCCCTGCAGCGTGACCTTCTCCCAGCCGTCCGCCGTCACCTGGTACTCGTAGAGGCCCATGACGCGGTTGGCAGGGGTGCCGTCCGTGCCGACGAAGGTGATCTCGCCGGACACGCCCGGGAAGCCCTCGAGGTTCGCGAGCGCGTCGCGCACCGCAGCGTTGTCGTCCGAGCCGGCAGCTTCGATCGCTGCCACGACGACCTTGTAGGCGTCGGCGCCGGCCAGGGTGAACCCGGTGAAGCCGGCGTCAGGGTACTCGGCCTTGTAGATCTCCCCGAAGGCGTTGGCGCGCTCGGCCGCCTCCCCGGAGAGCACCTCGGGCTCGCCGAAGCTGGTGAACGTGAAGCCGTTGAAGGCCTCGCCGCCGCCATCCGGGCACTGCGCGTCGTCGGAGGCGTCACCGCCGAGGATCTGCTGCTCGAAGCCCTGCTGCCTGAGCTGCGGGACCAGCGAGGCGGCCTCGGCGCAGAAGCCCGTGTAGTAGATCATCGTGGGGTCGAAGGACCGCAGGTCGTTGATCTGAGCCGAGAAGTCCACGGTGTTCGCAGTGAAGTCAAGGACGATGGTCTCGCCGCCCTGTGCCTCGAGCGCCTGCTGATAGAAGCCCGTGAGGCCGACCGAGTAATCGTCGTCCTGCTGCCGGAAGATCGCCACGCGGTCGCCCAAGCCCTCCGTCATCGTCCACTGCGCGGCGACCTGACCCTGGAACTGGTCGGTGTACGGGATGCGGAAGATGTAGTCGCCGATCTGAGTGGTGGCGGGGTTGGTCGAGCCCGTGCTGACCATCACGATACCGGCGTCCTGGAACACGTTGGCGGCAGGGATGCTGTGACTGGAGGCGTACGTGCCGAGCACGGCCACGGCGCCCTCGTCGACGAAGCGGTTCGCGCAGGCCACCGAGCCTTCGGGCGTGCTGGCGTTGTCGCAGATCGAGAGCTGGATGGGCCGGCCGAGGACGGAGTCCTGCTCCAAGTGCGCTACTTGGATGCCGTTGAGGGTGTCGTTGCCCGTCACGGTCATGCGGCCGGAGAGCTCGAGGTTGACACCGATGATGATCGGGTCTTGGGCCATGGCCGCACCCAGTACGGCCACCAAAAGCACGAAAGCGAGCCTTCTCACCTAAGTTCCTCCCAACCTGGTCCTTGGCTTGGTAGTCCTCACCCGCCGCAAGGGAGCGGGTGGGTGCCGATTTGCCGTATCCGACGCGACAATGATAGGCGCGACCAAAGTGGGTGTCAACGAAGGGAACCTCACGACCGCGGCCACGGGAGCACGGCTATCCTCGCCTCCGGAGGAACTACATGCCCAAGCCACGTATCGCGTTCTCCCTCTGCGCCCTGGCCATCGCCGCGGTGCTCGCGGCCTGTAGCCAGCCGCAGTCGCCGGCCCTGACGGCCGACGACGTGCAGAAGGACCTCGACTCGCTGCAGTCCGGTGCCATGACCGTACTCGGCGACGCCAGCCTGGCCGATCTGTCGACCCTGCTCGACGGGATCGACGCCTCACCCTTCCTCGCCACCGGACCGGAGCTGCCGAGGGGCGTCTACCAGTACGACCCCGTGGCGGTCGCATGGGACCTCGTCGAGCCGTCCGACGATCTGGAGCTCCACTGGGAGGTCCAGGGCACCGGTGAGGCCGCGCTGCTCGTCGTCGACTGGGACGCCAGCGCGGCCACGGTCGTGCGCACCCTCCCTGGCGACGACGACGTCGAGCTGCCGCAGGGCGCCAGCGTCGTGCTGTCCCTCGACTCCGTGGTGGTTGCCTCGTTCGACCAGACGGCCGACTGGCCGCTCAACGCCTGCGGCTACCTGACCGAGCCGGGCTCCTTCCACGTCAGCGGTTCCGTGGCGTCGAGCGGCACCACGCTCACGGTCGACGAGACCGGGATCGCGATCTCGGGCACCGGGGCGGACGTGGACGTCGAGTCGCAGGGCGGGCTCGAGGTCGCCTCGGCCTCCGGCAGCGCCTGGCTGGACTGGACGCTTGGCCTCGCCCTCACCGCCACTCGCGACGACGTGACCTGCGCGATCGTCGACGCCGAGGTGAAGTCCGGCCACGTCGCGGTGGACCTGGGCGTGCAGACGCCCACCGAGGACGCCAGCGTCGGCTTCGCGACGAACTTCGCCATCAACCTGCCCCAGGCGGCGGGCGACCCCACGACTCTGAGCCTCTCGGCGGGCCGGCTGACCCTCGACGGCACGCTGGCCGTCACCTGGGCCGGTGTGCTCGACGACTCCAATGCCAACGGCGTGCCGGGCGAGAACCTGACACTGACGTTCGCCGACGGCACCATGACCCTCGAGGAGTTCCTGACCGAGCACTACGCGCCGCTCATGGTGGCGGCCCGGGTGGCCAAAGCCCTGCGCTAGACAGAACTGCTGGGAGCCCGCGCCGAACGCGTCAGGACGCAGGCCGGGCTCCCCGCACTTTGGGCTCCCCGCACTAAGGGTCGTCCGGATCCCCTTGGATCCGGACTGTCATCCTCTTCAATCGTCCCGCGGATCGAGGGCGTCCCTGAGCCCGTCGCCGAAGAGGTTGAACGCCAGCACCGTGAAGAAGATCGACAGGCCGGGGTAGATCGCCATCCACGGCGCCTGCACGAGGAAGTTCTTGGCGGTGTTGAGCATGCCGCCCCAACTGGGCGTGGGCGGTTGCACGCCGAGGCCGAGGAACGACAGCGCCGACTCGGCAATGACGGCCTGGGCGATCGTCAACGTGGCCTGCACGAGCAGCGGGGCGACGCAGTTGGGCAGGACGTGCCGCCAGATGATGCGGGCGCCCGTCGCGCCCAGCGCCCGCGCGGCCGTGACGAACTCCTCGGCGCCCACGGCCAGCACCTGAGCGCGCGTCAGGCGTATGAACGTGGGCGTGGTGGCGATGCCGATCGCGATCATGGCGTTCGTCAAGCTGGGCCCCAACGCCGCGGCCATGGCGATGGCCAGTATCAGGAACGGGAACGAGAGCACGGCGTCGGTGAGGCGCATGATGAGCTCGTCGAGCGCCCCGCGGTAGAAACCGGAGACAAGGCCCAACGGCACGCCCAGCCCCGTCGCGATGAGCACCGAGATCACGCCGGCCAGCAGACTGGCCCTCGCTCCGTAGATCGTGCGCGTGAGGACGTCTCTGCCTATCTCGTCGGTGCCGAACCGGTACTCGGCGCTGGGCGGCTGCCTGACGTTGGCGAAGTCCGGTTTGGCTGGGTCGTACGGCGCCAGCACCGGCGCGAGCGCGGCCACGACCACGAAGAGCAGCACGACCAGCGCGCCGATGACGGCGGGCGGGCGCTTGAAGAGTCGCGACAGGGGTCGCCCGAACGGCCCGCCCGTCGGGGCCGCCGTCTCGACGGGTCGCTCCACCCTGACGGTCACGCTCACTTCGCGCCGATCCTGGGGTCGAGGACCGCGTAGGTCAGGTCCACCAGCAGGTTGATGAGTATGTACGAGGTGGCCGTGATGAGGACGACGCCCTGCACGACCGCGTAGTCGCGGTTGAAGACGGCGTCGACGATCAGCTTGCCGAAGCCCGGGATCGTGAAGACCTGCTCGGTGAGGACGGCTCCGGACAAGAGCGCGCCCAGCTGGAGGCCCAGGATCGTCGTCACCGGGATCAGGGCGTTGCGCGCGGCGTGCCTGATCACCACCGCAGCGCCGCGCTGGCCCTTGGCGTGGGCCGTCCTCACGAAGTCCTGCTTCAGGACGCCCAGCATCGACGAGCGCATCTGGCGCATGAGCACCGCCGCCAGGCCGGTGCCCAGGACGAAGGCGGGCATGATCATGCGCTTGACGTTCTCCCACACGCCCTCTGAGAGAGGCACGTAGCCCGAAGCAGGCAGCCAGCCGAGGCGCACGGAGACGAAGAGGATGAGCATGATGCCGAGCCAGAAGTTGGGCACGGACAGGCCGGTGAGCGCCGCCATGGTGGAGCCGTAGTCGATGGCTGTACCCCGCCTGACCGCGGCGAGCATGCCCAGGGGCAGGGCGATCGCGACCGCGACGAGGAGCGAGAGCAGGGCGAGCTCGATCGTGACGGGCAGCTTCGCCGCGATCAGGTCGAGCACCCGTTCGTTCGTCCGCAACGACCGGCCCAGGTCGCCCCGCGCAAGCTGGGCGACCCAGGCCAGGTACTGCACCGGCAGCGGGTCGTTGAGCCGGTACTTCTCCCTGATGAAGGCGATGACCTCGGGATCTTGCTGCTCACCCGCCAGGATCAGCGCCGGATCGCCCGGCAGCGAGCGCTGGATGCCGAAGACCATCACCGTCACCAGGAACAGCGTGGGTATGGCGGTCAGCGCTCGCCGCCCGACGAATGGGAGCACCGGTCCTCCTCTTAGGTCACCCTACTGGAGGCTCACCCCCTGGAGCCTGATCAGGCCGTCCGGGTAGGCCTGGAACCCCTGCACGGCCGCAGTATGCGGGAAGAACAACTGCGTGTGATACAGGTAGATGATGTGCCTGTCGGGCAAGTAGCGTTCCAGCGCCTGCCTGTACAGCTCGAAGCGATCATCGTTGTTGCCCGCCGCCCGCGCTTCGTTGAGAAGCCTGTCGACCTCGGGGTCGCAGAAGCCGGACTCGTTCAGCGCGCCTTCACAGGTGTGGAACTGGTGGATGTTCCCGTCAGGGTCGATGCGCCCCGACCAGCCCACCGGGAACGCCGCGTACTGCCCCTGCTCCTGGAGGTCGAGCGCCGTAGCGAACTCGGTCGCCCGCAGGGTGATGTCGAAGCCGACCTCGCCGGCCATGGCCTGGATGACCTCGCCGACCCTGATGGCCTCGGGGTTGTTGGCCACCATCATCTCGAACGGCACGCGGTCGACGCCGGCCTCGTCGAGAAGCGCGCGGGCGCGCTCGACGTCACGTTCGGGCACGGGCATGTCGGCGACGTACCAGGGGCTCGACGGCGGGACGGGCTGGTTCCCGACGATGAACTCGCCGCCGAACACGACGTCGTTGATGGTGTTGCGGTCGATGGCGAGCTCCAGGGCCTCGCGGACGCGTACGTCGCTGGACAGCGGGTCGGTCCTCGGCTCGGGGTTGCTCAGGTTGACCGTGATGCCCTGGTAGCCCAGGCTTGCGACGCTCGGCACGACGAGGTTGGAATCCGCGCGCATGACCGTGAGGTCCGTGGGGGCGGGCCTCTCGATCATCTGGAGGTCGCCGGACTGAAGGTTCGCCAGGCGCACGCTGCTGTCCGGGATGGGCAGGAACACGACACGGTCGATGGAGATCGCGTCGGCGTCCCAGTAGTCCTCGAAGCGCTCCAGGACGATGCGGTCCTGGGCCACGCGCTCAACGAAGCGGAACGGCCCGGCGCACACGGGCGCGTTGCCGAACTCCTCGCCGGCCGCCTCGGCGGCGGTCGGGGAGACGATCATGCCCGCTCTGTCCGCGAGCTGCGCGATGAGCGGCGAGAACGGCGTGCTGAGGTGCAGCTCGACCGTGTCCTCGTCGACGACGGTGACGGACTCGAGCTGCTCGAGCTCGCTCGCCCGGTTCGAGCCTGGCAGGTTCTTCGCCCGGTCGAGGCTGTACTTGACGGCCTCGGCGTCCATGGCCGTGCCGTCGTGGAACAGCACGCCCTGCCGTATGTCTATGGTCACGGTCAGGCCGTCATCTGACACCGTGTAGCCCGTCGCGAGTTGCGGCACGACGGTGGCCGACGTGTCGATGTCGAAGAGCTTGTCGCACAGGCTGGCGAACACGATGCGCCCCACGTAGGTGCGGGCCAGCGCCGGGTCGAGGATGTCTGGGTCCTCGGCCAGGCCGATGCGCAACGTCGTCTGGGCGAGCGCGGCGGAGAACAGCGCCGCGGCGGCCAGTATCGCGAACGAACGTCGGACGTACCTACCCATATGCCCCTCCCGGCGCGGGCCAGCCATGCGAGGCATGCGACGCTCGCTGGTGCCCGTACTTATCCTTCGCGCGAAGAGTAGTACGCATCACGACGCATGGTCAACAAAATCAGGACGCAGGGCTGCGCGATGCGCACCTGAGCCGCGTGCGAAGTATGCTCACTCGAGATGACACCTGAGAGGCTAGAGGGTCGGCACGGGCCTTGGGAACGGCGAGCGCCCCCGCCAGGACCGGAGGCGAGACTTGCGCATCGATGACCTGGACAAGAACATCATCGTGGCCCTCGAGGAGGACGGCAGGCGCCCGTATCGGGATATCGCCCGCGACCTCGCGGTGGCGGAGGCCACGGTCAGGTCGCGCGTCAACCGGCTGTCCGAGGCCGGGCTCATCCGGATCACCGCCGTAGGAGACCCGCTGACGCTGGGCGTGAACACGGGTGCGATCACGCTCATCCGGACGCGACCCGGCACCGTTCACGACGTAGCCGGCTCACTGGCGCAGCTGCCCAACGTTCGTTTCGTAGGCGTGTCGCTCGGTTCTGCCGACATCGTGATCCAGACCTTGCACCGCGACATCAAGGCCCTGCACGACTTCGTCGCCACCGAGCTGCCGCGCGTGGCGCCGGACATCGTCAGCACGGAGACCCTGCAGCTGGCCGACGTCCTGAAGAGCTCGTGGGAGTGGCGGACCTGGTTCGCGGAGGCCGGCAACGGTGAGTGACCCCGCCTACTCCCCCGGCTGGGAGTTGCCGTACCCGTCCGCCAGGCAGCCGGTCATGGCCGAGGACGTCGTGGCCGCCTCCCAGCCGCTGGCCACTCAGGCCGGCTTGGAGATGCTGCGCAGCGGCGGCAACGCCGTTGACGCCGCGATCGCCACCGCTGCCGCCCTCGTCGTCGTCGAGCCGACCGGCAACGGTCTCGGCTCGGACGCGTTCGTGATCGTCTGGGACGGAGCGCGGTTGCACGGTCTCAACGCGTCGGGCCGCTCACCCGGCGCGCTCGTGCCCGAGCGCTACCTCGGCTCCGATGAGGTGCCGCGGGTGGGCTGGGACGCCGTAACGGTCCCGGCTGCCGTAGCGGGCTGGCGGGCACTGTCTTCCCGCTTCGGTCGCCTGCCGTTCGCGCGACTGCTGGAGCCGGCCGTGCGCTACGCGGAGCACGGCCATCCGGTCGCGCCCGGCATCGCCGCCCAGTGGGCACGAGCCGCCACCGTTCTCGGCGCACGAAGAGACTTCGCGGCGGCGTTCACGGTAGGGGGCGAGGCGCCGGCGGCGGGTCGCATGTGGCGCTCGGCAGAGCAGGCGCGCTCGCTGAAGCTGATCGCCGAGACCGAGGGCGAGGCCCTCTACACCGGGGAGCTGGCGGACGCGTTCCTCGCGCACGCGAGGAGCGAGGGGGCGCGGTTCACCGAGGCCGACCTCGCCGACAACAAGCCCGACTGGGTGGACACGGTGTCGACCAGCTTCGGCGGTTTCGAGCTGCATGAGCTGCCGCCCAACGGCCAAGGCATCGCGGCGCTCCAGGCCCTCGAGCTCGCGCGGCTAGCGGGCATCGAGGACACCGAGATCGACAGCGTCGACTGGGTGCATATCCAGGTGGAGGCGATGAAGGTGGCGTTCGCCGATGCCCACCGCTACGTCTCCGACCCACGTCACATGGACGTCTCGCCGGACGCTCTCATGGACGAGGGATACCTCCGGGAACGCGCCCGCCTCATCGACCCTAAGTCCGCCGGCGACCCGGGCCACGGCGCGCCCCGCCCGGGAGGGACCGTCTACCTGTGCGCCGCCGACTCGAGCGGCATGATGGTCTCGTTCATCCAGTCGAACTACCGCGGGTTCGGCTCGGGCGTCGTGGTCCCTGGCACAGGCATCGCGCTCAACAACCGCGGCAACGGGTTCTCGACCAAGGCGGGGCACCCCAACGCGGTAGCGCCTGGCAAGAGGCCGTACAACACGATCATCCCCGGCATGCTCACGTCCGGAGGCCGAGCAGTCGCCGCCCTGGGCGTCATGGGCGGACCCATGCAGCCTCAGGGTCACCTGCAGGTGGTCCTGCGCATGGTCCAGGGGCAGCAGAACCCCCAGGCAGCCAGCGACGCGCCGCGCTGGCAGGTGACCGGCGGCAGGGGCCTATGGCTGGAGCCGGGCTTCCGCCCAGACGTCGTCGAGGAGCTCGCGAGGCGCGGCCATGAGGTGCGCGTCGCGGAGAAGAGGGAGTCGTTGGCGTTCGGGGGCGCGCAGATCATCGCGCGTCTGCCCGATGCGGGCTACGTCGCTGGCAGCGATCACAGGAAGGACGGTCAGGCAGCCGGCTTCTGACATGTAACGCCGGCGTCACGCCTGCCGAGGTCATCTATGGATCTGAGGGCGCGACCATGCGCCCCGAGGGGAGGCCCAGGATGTACCTGGTCGTCGGAGCCACGGGATCTTTGGGTGGCCAGATCGCGAAGAAGCTGCTGGCCGCCGGCGAGCGCGTGAGGATCGTCGAGCGCGACAGCAACCCGGTCCGCGAGCAGAACCCGCACACCGATCCGCGCGAGCTCGTCGCCGCGGGGGCAGAGACCGTGCGAGCGGACCTGCGGGAACCCGGCAGCCTGGCGGAGGCGGTGAGGGGTGTTGACGTCGTGGTGAGCACGGCCTCGGGCACGAAGCGCGCGCCGCCAGACACCACCGCGGCCGTAGACGGCGAAGGCACCGCGAACCTCGCTCGGGCCGCGGCGCGAGCAGGCGTGAGGCGGTTCGTGCTCGTCTCGGCGGCCGGCGCCGATCCGAACGCGCCCGAGGGGCTGTTCCGCGACAAGGGCATAGGCGCGCAGGCGGTGGCCGACAGCGGCGTGCCGTACGTGATCGTCAGGCCAGGCCGCTACATGCGCGACTGGGTCGGCTTCCTGATAGGCACTCAGGCACGGATGGGTGACGTCGTCGAGCTGGTGGGCGACGGCACCAAGCCCTCCTCGTTCGTACACGAGCCCGACGTCGCCGAGATCGTGTTCCACATCGCGCGCGACGCTGCCAGGGTGGCCGGCGAAGAGGTCGAGGTCTCCACGGAGACGGCGACCTACCCGGACATCGTCGAGCGCATGGGACGGGCGCTGGGCAGACAGCTGAGGGTCAAGCACGTGCCCGTGGGCGGCCAGCTCACGACGCTGCCGGAAGCGGTCGGCGGCATCGTCGGGCATCTTCTTACCGTCCACGCCATGGCTCCGGCCCACGTCAACGTGGACCGGACGGAGGCCGAGCGTTACGGCGTACGGCTCACCGGGCTCGACACCTTCATGTCGCAGATGGCGCAGCCCCAGCCGGCCTGAGCCCCTGCGTGCGCCGGCGGGGGCGAGCCCCGCCGGCGCCGAACCGCCGCAGCCTGAGGGCGTTGCCCACCACGAACACGCTCGAAACCCCCATGGCGGCAGCCGCGAGCATGGGGGACATGAGGATGCCGAGGCTCGGGTAGAGCACCCCCGCGGCCACCGGGATCAGCACGACGTTGTACGCGAACGCCCAGAACAGGTTCTGCCTGATGTTGCGAAGCACGGCCCGCGAGAGCCGGAGGGCCGTGGGTACGGCATGCACGTCGCCCGCCATGAGCACGACGTCGGCCGCCTCGATGGCTACGTCGGTGCCGGTCCCGAGGGCCACGCCGACGTCCGCCGCCGCCAACGCCGGCGCGTCGTTGATGCCGTCGCCGACGAACGCTACTTTCGTGCCTGCGCTTTGGAGCGTGACGACGACGTCGGCCTTGTCGCCCGGCAGAACCTCGGCCCTGACGTCGTCGATCCCGAGGCGACGTGCGACGGCAGCTGCTGTCCGCGCGTCGTCCCCGGTGACCATCACCGTCCTCACCCCGCTGGCGCGCAGCCCCTCCAGCGCCCCGTAGGCCGACTCTTTGACCGGGTCGGAGACGGCCAGCACCGCGAGCGCCTCCAAGTCGTGCGCCGGCTCGAGCCGTGCCGCGAGGAACATGGGCGTCTTGCCGGCCTCTGCCAGCTCGGTACCCAGCTCGCGCAGCGTGCCCAGCTCGACGCCACGCTCGGCGAGGTAACGAGCTGATCCCACGAGGACCTCGCTCCCGTCCACGGTGCCGCGCACGCCGCGGCCGGTGACGGCCTCGAAACTGGAGACCTCATGCCGCGGCGCGCCCTCTTCCTGCGCAGCGCTCACGATGGCCCGGGCCAACGGGTGCTCGCTGGGCCCCTCGACGGCCGCCGCGAGCGCTAGCGCCTCGGGCCGACCCACACGTGCGTCCCTTGCCAGGACCAGGTCGGTCAGCCGCGGTCTCCCCTCCGTGAGAGTGCCGGTCTTGTCGAAGGCCACCACCTGCGTGCTCGAGAGCGCCTGCAGCGCCACGCCGTTCCGGAACAGGATCCCGAGCTCGGCCGCCTTGCCCGTGCCCACCATGATGGACACCGGCGTGGCCAGACCCATCGCGCACGGGCACGCGATGATCAGCACGGCCACCGCGTTGACCACGGCCAGTCCGAGCGCGGGCTGCGGTCCGAACGCCAACCAGGCGACGAACGTCAGGGCCGCCACGACCAGGACCACCGGCACGAAGACGGCGACGACCCTGTCGAGCAGCGCCTGGATGGGCAGCTTGGCCCCCTGCGCCGCCTGCACCATCGCGATGACCTGGGAGAGGAACGTCTCGCTGCCGACCTTGGTCGCCTCGAACCTGAAGCTCGAGTTCCCGTTGACGGTGCCGCCGACGACCTCGTCGCCGGCTCTCTTGAGGACAGGCGTGGGCTCGCCCGTGACCATCGACTCGTCGACGTATGACTCGCCTGCGCGCACGACGCCATCGACGGCGAGGCGCTCGCCCGGCCTCACCACGACGTGGTCGCCGCGTCGCACGTCGCTCACCGGCAGCTCCATGGTCTCGCCGTCCCTGACCACGCGGGCCGTGCCGGGCCTGAGCTCCATGAGCGCGCGGATCGCGTCGCCCGTGCGGCCCTTCGCCCTCTGCTCGAGGTACCTGCCGAGCAGCACGAGCGTGACGATGACCGCCGACGCCTCGAAGTACACGTGCGCCGCGCCCTCCGGCAGCCAACCTGACAGGAACGTCGCGACCGTCGAGTAGCCGAAGGCGGCGCTGGTACCGAGCAGCACCAGTGAGTTCATGTCCGGAGTCCGCTTTACTAGCGCCTGCCAGCCGGTGCGAAGGAAGCGGCGGCCGGGACCGAACTGAACGACCGCCGCCAGCGCGAAGAAGGCGAGGTCCAGTACCCGAGCCGGCACCAGCGACATGAGCCGGGCGTCGAGCGCCGGGACAAGCATGGCCCCCATCTCGAAGACGACGAGGGGCAGTGTGAGGGCGGCCGCGAAGACGACGTCGCGTCGCAGGGAAGCCAGCTGCGCGGTCCTGGCAGCTTCCTCGGCGGCCAGCCGGTCCTCGCCGCTCGCCTCTATGACCTCGTACCCGGCCGCTGACACGGCGTCCCGGAGCGCACGCAGGTCGACGAGGTCCGGGAGGTAGACGACGCCGGCGCGCTCGGTCGCCAAGTTGACGTTGGCCTCGACGACGCCTTCCACGCGCCCCAGCGCCCGTTCGACGCGGGCGACGCAGGCGGCGCATGTCATGCCGGAGATCGAGAGTTCGGCCTTGGCGGCGGCGTCGCCGCCCGCCGACTGAGAGTGCGCGGTCATGTGGTCAGGCCCGGTACTTGAGGGCTTCCATGAGCTCGTCCACGATGCGGTCGGTGTCGCCACGCGTTGAGGCAGTGACGACGTGGTCGCGAACATGCGACCTGAGGACGGCCTCGGAGACCTTCTTCATGGCGCCCTGCACCGCGCTGAGTTGCTTGAGCACGTCGACGCAGTAGACCGACTCGTCCTCGAGCATGCGCAGCACCCCCTCGACGTGCCCGCGCACGCTCTTAAGGCGCAGCGCGGCGTCCTGGCGTGTCTGGGGATCGAGGTGCAGGCAGTGCGGCGCACCTGGCGCCACGACCGCTGTCGCCCGCTCCATGGCCGGGCTTGCGACGTCGGTCATCAGCCCACCGTGGCGCGGTAGCCCTCGGCCTCGACTGCGGCCACCATCCTGGCGGGATCGGCCGTGCCGGTGACAGTGGCCGTGCCGCCGGCGAGGTCGACCACCGCCGCGCTCACGCCCTCCACCTTCTCCAGCGCGCCCTGTACGGCGGCGGCGCAATGGTTGCAGCTCATGCCCTTGACGTTCAGTCGGGTCTCGTTGGATGCGATGTTTGTGTTCATGCTGGCAGCCTACCCCACTTGGGGTGGGGGGAGTGACCATAGCGATGACGGAGCGGGACAACGGCACCGCCCCGCCCGTCTCGCGCGACCGAGCGCTACTCCTCGCCGCGGGGCATCAGTATCGAGGGCGTATCGCTGGCCGGGAACGAGTCGTCGAGCGCGTCGTCGAGGATGGCATTGAGCTCGCGCTCCGTCTGGCCGACGCCGTCCTGCGCGGCCCGTGTCGGCGACGCGGCGTCCGAGGCTGGGAACGACTCATCGACGGCCTCATCGAGGCCCGCGTCACCCCGGCCCTCCGCGAGGCGGGCGTCGCGCTCCTCGCGGTGACGTACCTCGTAGGCGAGCTTGTCTGCGTAGGCGAGCGCCTCATCGAGGGCCCGAGTACGTTCCTCGAGCTCCTCGAGGCGTTGCATCTCGGGGCGCGCTGCTCCCCTGCTCTGGCGCTCCATGTCCTGCCTCCTTACCCCCTCGCCGCGTCGCCTTAGGAGCGTTCACGGCGCCAAGACCGTCGCTTGGACGTCGAGACTAGGGTTAGCACATGAGACGCCGATGCCACCTGCATGGGTGGACCGGCCGATAGCCTACTGGCCCACCACCGCGGCAGCCGGCACGTCCCTGGGCGGCCCGCTCGCCTCCTCCCACTCGCTGCGCAGCAGGCTGTAGACGGCGGTGTCGGGCGTGTAGCCTGCCAGGTTGTTACGCCTGAGCACGCCCTCGAACTGGAACCCCAACCGCTCCGGCACGCCGCGGCTCGCGACGTTGCGTACGTCCGCTGCGATCTCGAGCCTCTCGAAGGGCTCCCCGCCCAGGAGGGGCTCGGCGAAGCAGCGCTCGACCAGTGCCCGCACCGCGCGCGTGACGATCCCCCGACCCTCGTGGTCGCCGTCAAGCCAGTACCCGATAGCCGCGCTGCGCGTCCTGGGGTCGACGTCGTGTAGGCCGATCGACCCGACGAGTTCCCCGCCGGACCAGATCCCGGCCTCGAGGCCGGAGCCCTCCGCCAGGGCTGGCATGGCTCGCTGGGTGAGGAAGTTCCGTTCCGAGTCGGGCGAGACGTCGCGAGCCCAGGGCATCCATGGCAGCAGCCGCTCGCGGTTCGCGTCCACGAGTCGGTGCAGGGCCTCGGCGTCGTCGTGCTCGTAGAGGGCGATATAGAGGTCGTCGGCCGGGTCCACCGCCAGCGCGAAGCGCGGCGGGCGCTTGGCGGGGCTCGAAGGCTCGGCACTCTCCAGGAACTCCTCCCTCAGGATGCCGAACATGGCGAGATCGGCCGGCTCGCCGTCCACGAGGATCACGCGCCTCAGCACGGCCTCGGGCTTGAGGCCGAGGCGCTGCACGACCTTGAGCGACCTCTCGTTCCGAGGATCCAGGCCGATAGCCACGCGTCCCACTCCTCGCTCCTCGAAGAAGTGCCGCATGAGGCCCCGCAGGGCCCTCGTGACCAGCCCCTTGCCCTCGTGCTGCTTCGCCAGCAGGTAGCCGACCTCGGTGGAGCCCCCTGCGCCGCCCCAGTCATGGAGCCACAGGAGGCCGACCGATCTTCCCTGGTAGCAGAGCTCCGCACGCCAGCCGCCGCCCGAGCCGAACCTGCGGAGCTCCGAGGCCACCAGGTGCGCGACGCTCTCGCGCGTGGCCTCGGCCGTCCACGGCACCCACCGGCTGAGGTGCGCTCTGTCGCTCTCGACCAGCCGGTAGATGCTCTCGGCGTGGTGCAGCTCCGCCAGCCTGACGGCCAGCTCGTCGTCCAACCTCAGGCCGAAACTGTGCTCCGGTGCCGGGTAGTTGTGATGGCGCGCGTTCCCCATCTCGACCTCAGCGTCGATCATGCCACTCCAGACGGGCTCCGCTGCGGTCCTATGCGCTCGCGTAGATCTTGAGGATCCAGCCTGCCACCCGCGTAACGCTAGCGTCGAGCTGCCTTAATAGCGTGAGCACCTCGAGGTGGTGTGAGCTCGACGCCCGCGACTCCGGCAGCCGCTCCTCGAGCCGCGCGAGGTGAGCCACACGCATCTTCGCGACATGCTCCTCGAAGGCCGGCCTGCCGTCGATCACCAGGTTCGCCATGTCCTGGTCGCCTGTGGCGAGCGCCGTGAACGAGAGCCGCATGCGCTCCAGGACCAAGGCGCCCGTCTCCGCCAGCTCGGCCCTGCCGCGCTCACTGAACTCGACGCCCTCCTTGCGCAGCCGCTCCTCGCGCCGGTACAGACGCCTGATCTGGTCGCCCATGTTCTCGAGCTCGGTGGCGACGAGTAGCAACCGCTCCGAGGCGGCGTCCTGCTCGTCGGTAGAGCGCCTGAGCTCGGCCAGGTAGTCCACGACCTCGCGCGTCAGGCGATCGGTCTTCGCCTCCCTGCCCTCGATCGGGCCGGGGTCCCACTTGCCGGTGTTCACGTTGGCGACCGCCAGCTCCGTCATGACGGCCACCTGGTCGCTGATCCTGACCGTCTCGCGCAAAGCCAGCTTGATCGCGAGCGCCGGGTCCGTCAGCGCCTCGCGCCGCAGGTACTTGGGGGTGGAGTCGTCCTCGCTCGTGGGCACGATGCGCTCCACCAGGCGGGTAACGGGCCCGGCGATGGGCGTGAAGACGAGCGCGACGGCCAGGTTGAAGAAGGTGTGGGCGTTGGCGACCTGGCGGACCCCGTCACCGCCCAACAGGGCGATCGCGTCCGTCAGCTCGTCGCCGAAGAAGACCACGGCCAGCGCCGAGATCCCCTTGACGACCACGTGGCTGATGGCGACGCGCTGCGCCGCGGAGTCGAGCCCGCGCGACACGACGAGGGGCAGGAAGGTGCTGCCCACGTTGCCCCCCGCGACCAGTGCGAACGCCGTAGCCATGGACACGGAGTCGGCTGCGACGAGCCCGATCGCGACGGCGGCCGCGGAGTTCGCGCTGCCCAGGACCGCGCCGAGGAGCGCCCCCACGAGCACCATCGTCAGGGGCTGCGTCTCGGCGGCGCGCACGACGAGGGTGAAGACCTCGCCTTGCGAGAGGCCACCTATCGCGTCGACGGTGAGGTCGAGGCCCAGGAAGAGCAGGCCCACGCCGAAGAGCATGTCGCCGAGCGGACGGAGCCGGCGCCACAGCGCGACGAAGAAGCCGATGCCGACGAGCGGCAGGGCGTACTCGGAGACGTTGAACGCCGCGAGCTGGATCGCCCCGGTGGCACCGAGCTTCGCGCCCAGCGACATGGCAAGGCCGCCGGCGGCAGGCACCAGCCCGCTGGCGACCAACGAGAGCGCCGTGACGGCGAGCGCCGTCCCGCTCTGGGTGATGGCAGAGACCGCGGTGCTGGTCCCCAGCGCCTTGAAGGGCGATCCGGTGGCGGCGGCCATCCAGCGGCGAGCGGCGGGCCCGGCTGCGGACTCCAGAGCGTCGGAGATGCGGTTGACGCCCAACAGGAACAGGGCGAGGCCGCCGAGCATCGTGAACAGCATCCGAGCCTCTCACGCCCCTTCCCGCGCTCAAGCGTCGATACGAAGAGAGAGTCTAATCCGAAGTGACGACGCTGGCGAAACCGTGACTGAGGCGTCGTACTTATCCGTATCTGCGACCAGAACGAGCTCAGAACGCCGTGGTAGGCTCCAAGCCTAAGCAACGAAAACCCCTAGTTAAGACCTTGGAGGGACCATGTTCTCGAAAGTCTTCGCTCTTCTCCTCGTTCTGACGACCGGGCTCGCGTTGGCGCAGGAGCCCGTTCAGATCGGTGTGATCACGAGCATCACAGGGCGCTTCGCCGAGTTCGGCGAGCAGCATCAGGCCGGCGTGCAGATCGCCCTGGAGGACGTGAACGCCGCCGGCGGCATCAACGGCGCGCCGGTCGAGGTCGTGTGGGAGGACGACACCTCAGAGGTGAACGCCGCCCTGGCCGCAGCCGAGCGCCTCGTGAACCAGGGCATACCGCTGGTCATGGGCGCCTACTCGTCCTCGATCACCAACCCGCTGGCCCAGTACTTCACGCGCCAGCAGCGCCCGTTCCTCGTCTTCACGTCGTCCGACGACGCGATCACGCGGCCTGGCTCGGAGTGGATCTTCCGCCTCAACCAGCCCTCGTTCGCCTACGCCGAGGTGCTCTTCAACGTCTTCGACCAACTGAACGCCGACCACGGTGACGGCTACCTTGAGACCATCGTCACGATCCACGGCAACGGCGCGTTCGAGACCGCCGTGGCGGACGCCGTCGACCTGCTGGCCGAGGAGCGCGGCTACACCGTTCTGGACCGACAGGACTACGACCAGTCCGGCGCCGACTTCCGGCCCATTCTCAACCGCTTCAAGGGGCTCGAGCCAGACGTCGTGTTCATGGTCTCGTACGCCGCCGACTCCGTGGCCCTGGCGCGCCAGATCCAGGAGGTCGGGCTCAACGCCAAGGTCTTCGCGGGCGGCGCCGCAGGCTTCGCCCTGCCTAACTTCATCGAGGGCTCCGGCCCGGCGGCCGACTACGTGTACACGGCCACGATGTGGACGCAGGAGGTGCCGTACCCGGGCGCCGAGGAGCTCAACGCCCGCCTCACCGAAGTGCTCGGCCGCGCGCCCTCGTACCACGCCGCCCAGGCGTACGCCGGCATCATCACGGCGGTCGACGTCCTGAGCCGCGCGGCATCGCTCGAGCCCGCCGACGTCAGGGCAGCGCTGGAGGCCACCGACATGCCCGACACCGTCTACGGCCACATCGCCTTCACTGACTACCAGGGCTACCAGAACCAGGCCCGCCTGCCTGCAGTCGCCCAGCAGGTGCAGGACGGCGAGTTCGTGACCGTGTACGTGAACGGCCAGGTCGTCAACCCCATGCTCGATACGCCAGCCTGGGGCGACCGCTGATAACCGGACCGAGGAGCGAGACGAGGTAACCCTTTGGAGGGCCTCGTCCCGCTCCTCCAGAACGTCACCGGCGGGCTGCTCATCGGGGGCATCTACGCCCTGATCGGCGTCGGCCTGTCACTGATCTTCGGGGTCATGCGCGTCATCAACTTCGCGCACGGCGAGTTCGTAGCTATCGGCATGTACCTCGCGATCGCGCTGTTCGTCGACCTCGGCCTCGACCCCTACGTCTCGCTGCTCATCGCGCTGCCGGCCGGCCTCCTGGCCGGCTGGCTCATCCAGCGCGTGGTGCTGGCACGGCTGATCGACTCGCCCGGCGACAGCACCCTGCTCGCGACCCTGGGCCTGTCTCTCGTCATCGCGAACGCCCTGTTCCTGCTCTTCGGCGCCGAGCCCAGGTCCATCTACCTGCCCTACGCCACGGCGACCGTGAACCTCGCGGGAATAAGGCTGCCCGTGGCGCAGCTCATCGCCGGGGGCATCACGCTGGCCGTGATCACCGCGCTCTGGCTGCTTCTCAACCGCACAGAGATCGGCAGGGCCGTGCGCGCCACCGCCCAGAACCGCCTCGGCGCCGAGCTCGTGGGGGTCAACACGCGCCGGGTGCACGCTCTCGTCTTCGGGCTGGGCATGGCGCTGGCCATGGCCGCCGGCGTGATACTCGCGCCTCTCCTCTTCGCGATCCCCACCGTGGGCTCGAGCTACACGCTGAAAGCGTTCGTCGTCACCGTGTTGGGCGGCCTTGGCAGCGTGCCCGGCGCCATCGGTGGCGGCCTGCTGCTTGGCGTCGTCGAGTTCCTCGGGGCCTCCTACCTATCTTCCGGCTACCGCGACGCTTACGGGCTGTTCGCCTTCCTCATCGTGCTGCTGTTCAGGCCGCAGGGGCTGTTCGGCCGCGAGACCAAACGCGTATGAGCTACCTGCGCCTGGGGCTGGTGGCGCTGGCCGGCCTCGCCTGGTTCCTGCTCCTCCCCGATTACCGCACGCTCGGCATCAACCTGCTGCTGCTGGCCGGTTGGGCGACGGCATGGGACCTGCTGGGAGGCTGGTCCGGCCAGACGTCGCTCGGGCATGCCGCCTTCGTCGGCCTGGGCGCCTACACGGTGGCGGTCACAGGCACCAGCTGGGACCTGGCGCCGTGGTGGGGCGCGCTGCTCGCCATGGCGTTGGCCGCGCTCCTCGCGCTGCTGTGGGGCAAGCTGACGTTCAGGCTGCGCGGCTCCTACTTCGTGCTGGCCAGCATCGCGGTCGCCGAGATCCTCAGGTTGGTGGCGATCAACGAACGCGAGCTGACGGGCGGCGCCATCGGCCTGTTCATCTTCGATCTCAAGGAGCCGTTCGGGCTCGACCTCTTCGACCGCGGCGTCGAGTTCTGGCTGGCGCTGGGCTACCTGATCCTGGTCCTGGCGATAGCCGCGTTCGTGACGCGTGGGCGCCTGGGCTACCAGATGCGCGCCGTCAGGGAGGACGAGCCTTCGGCCGAGGCCGCCGGCATCAACCCGGAAGCCGTCAAGCTGTGGGCGTTCGCGATCTCCGGCGGTCTGACCGCGCTGGGCGGCTGCCTGTACGGCATCGTCCTCTCGGCCCTGCAGCCGCAGCCCCTGTTCGAGATCCACCTGTCGGTTCGGATCGCTCTCGTCGCCATCATCGGCGGGCGCGGGACGCTGTTCGGCCCGCTCATCGGGGCGGCTCTCATCACGGTGGCGGCGGAGCTCTTCCGCAACGTCTTCGCCGAGGCCAACCTGCTCATCTACGGCGCGCTCATCGTCATCGTGGTCCTGTTCGCGCCGTCCGGGCTCCTCGGGGAGGTCCACCGCTGGACGGTCAGGAGGCGGTATGCCCGCGGCGCTCGAGGCTGAGGCCGTCACCGTCACATTCGGTGGGCTCACCGCCGTGAACGGCGTCTCCCTGGTCGTCGAGGAGGGCGCGATCATCGGTCTGATCGGGCCAAACGGCGCCGGGAAGACCACGCTGTTCAACGCGCTCACGGGTCACGTGCGGTCCGCGGGCGAGGTCACTCTCTTCGGTCAACGCGTGACGAGGCTGCCCGCGTACGCCAGGACGAGGCTGGGCATGGGTCGCACCTTCCAGGTGGAGCGCCCGTTCGAGGGGCTCACGGTCCTCGAGAACGTGCTCATCCCCGCGTTCCTGCACACACCGGACCGCCGCGAGGCCGAGACCAGGGCCCGCGCCGCGCTGGAACAGGTGGGGCTGTCCGACCGAGCGCTGCAGCCCTCTTCCGACCTGAACCTGGCCAGGCGCCGCCGGCTCGAGCTCGCGAAGGCGCTGGCGCTCGAGCCCAGGGTGCTGTTCCTCGACGAGCTGATGGCGGGCCTCAACCCGCCGGCCCTGCGCGACATGATCTCGTTCGTGCGGGGACTGGCCGACTCCGGCATGGCCATCGTCATGGTGGAGCACATCATGCAGGCCGTCACCGAGCTGTGCGACCGCGTGGTCGTGCTGGCGTTCGGTGAGCGCATCGCCGAGGGCACGCCGCAGCAGGTCACCGACGACCCGCGGGTGATCGAGGCGTACCTGGGGGTCGCAGAGGATGACTGAGGCACCCGCAGCGCAGCCGGTCCTCCAGGTGGTGGACGCCGAACTCGGCTACGGCGAGCTGCAGGTCGTGTTCGGTGTGAGCCTGCACGTTGGCCAGCACGAGCTCGTGGGCCTAGTGGGCGGCAACGGCAGCGGCAAGTCCACGATCCTGCGGGCCATCTCCGGGATGATCAGGCCGTGGCGCGGCCGCATCGTGCTGGGCGGCGAGGACGTCGGCGGCCTCACGCCGCACGAGCTGGCGTTGCGCGGCCTCGCGCACGTGCCCATGGGCAGGCAGCTGTTCCCGAACATGAGTGTCGAGGAGAACCTGTCGCTCGGCGCCTACCTGAAGCCGGCCAGGCAGCGGCGGCAGGAGGGGTTCGACACCGTCTACGGTCTCTTCCCCGACCTGTTAAAGAAGCGCAAGGCGATGGCCGGAGCGTTATCAGGCGGCCAGCAGCAGATGGTGGCGATCGGACGCGCCCTGATGCTGCACCCCAGGGTCCTGATCATGGACGAGCCCAGCCTGGGCCTGGCTCCCCTCCTCGTCAAGGAGGTCATGGCGGTGATCCGCCGGGTGTCAGAGACGGGTCTGCCCATCCTGCTCGTGGAGCAGAACGTGAGACAGGTGCTGAAGATAAGCGACCGGGCTTACGTGCTCGAGAACGGGCACCTGGTGCTCGAAGGGGGGTCGGCGCAGCTTATGAACGATCCCACCATCAAACGGGCCTACCTGGGGGTCTGATAGCGTTGGGCCGCGGAGCCGTATCAATAACGCCGATAGTCTGCAATTGTTCGCGAGAGACGTCCTTGACGCTCGCGGAGGCAACGATATCGCCGAATCACTTCTCGCCCGGGAAGTTCGGACCTGGGATGTACTTGACTCCTGGGCCCCTGGTTCCTACCTTCACGACGAGCCCCCGAGCTTGCAGGTCCCGCAACATGTCTCGTGCCGTGAACACGTCGAGATCAAAAAGCCTTCTAAGCGTTTGATTGGATATGTGTCCGTACTCGAGGACGTGTTGGACTACCTTGTCGTCGGAGCCTTCGGCCATGCGGCGGTGATATGCGACTGCGAGTCCCAAGCCCGTCAGCGCCGAGGCGGTCAGTCCATATCGTGGGAAGGCCCTGCTTGCCGATCTCTTCGTTGGCTCGACAAGGCCAGCCTGCTGCATCCTCTCCAGTGTTACTTGGGCCTCGGCAGGGGAACGTTGAAACAGAGGGGCCATGGATGTGGCGTCAACGGCCCGTACTGAACAGAGCGCGTCAAGAACCATTAGGACTTCTATGTCCGCCTCTAGCCCATCAGGAAGTCCACTATTCACAAATCGCGCAAACGAGTCATTTCCGATTCCGCCATGAATCCGTGACTCGAACATTTCTCCCGAGTCTGCGAAGGACGGGGGTTTCTTGCCACCCCTAAGCAGATAGCGATACGCGCGGTCAATTCCCTGACCAGCGCGCTCAGCTACCTGAAGTGCAGTAACGGTCTCCAGTAGGAGATGGTTCCTGGGAGTAGACGGGTGGCTCAGTAGATTGCCGGTCGTCACTCCGAACACCAGCCCTCCAGGGCTGGAGATCCTGAGTTGCTCTTGTGATTGCTCCACCTCGATAGTGCCCGAGGTCTCATAATCCCGGTGCACGAAGGCGTTGACGACCAGTTCTCTGACCGCCTCAGTAGGATAGTCTTGTAGCTGAACCTGAACGCCACCGGCAAGGTTTAGCGGACGTATCGATCGGCGGGCATCTATCACGTCAATCAAGTGCTCGACCCCTGCCAAGAGTGGGCGGACGGCTCGGAATCGCGCAGTAGCCTCTACTCCAGGGTGTGGCCGATACTGATAGGCATAACCATGTGAAGGAATCAGGTTCTGCAGGTCCTCCTCTTCGCCTACCAGGAGCAGGCCGGCGCGGGTGAGTTCTCCATTATCGCGAAGGAGTCGAAGGTCCCGAAGAATGACCGTCGAGTCCCGATCGGCGAGTTCATCTCGCCCCGCGGCTCGCAGTAGACGCTTGATTCTCACAATTTCAGACTCAGCGAATCGGGCAGTTCCCGCCGGCTCAGCAGACCAATCATGGAGGCCGCGAGCTGCTAGGGCTTGGCGCTGCTGTTCGGGCGGAAACGGCTGGCAAGACGTACCGATGCGGCGCGTCACCGTTCCACGCGCGTTGGCGTACAGTGTTGCGCCCACTGGAACGGTAATTTCGAGCACACGTCTACCAATCACGATGTGCTCTTGAACAGGTACGGAAAGACCTGGACGGGTTCGCTCAAACACGCCGGAGACCACACTTCTCACAGTCAGATTGGCGGATACGCCAGAGATTGCCGCGGGTCCGGCGATCTTATCCGAGACTCCCACCACAATGGTGCCGCCGTGTGCGTTGGCAAAGCAGACAACTGCATCCGCGATGAGGTCAAGCGTGCTTTTCAAGTTGTCGCGTTCTGCCTTGAAGTCCAAGACCTCGGACTCCACGTCGTCCGCGCGCGCGCCAGCGAGTATTGGTCCCATCAGCCCATCGATGCGTTTCACAGAAATTGAGGATAGTTTGACGTGTCGTCATACGTCAACGCTCAATCAAACTAAGTGAGGTCCCATGGATGCGGGACGGCAATCTCGAACCTATCGCACTTCTCGCAAGCTTGGACCAGCAAGTATCTGATGGTACTTTCACCCCAAAGGTCGTGAACGCGACCGCGCCGGGCCCGATAGCTCAGGCCACGACCTCGGGAGGGACCTTGCAGATGGCAGACACTACCGCCACGAGCGACGAGGTGCGACAAGCTGGCGCCAGAACCCGCGCCCTGAGGGCACGACAGGACCAGGTCGTGTACCCCGCGGTCGGCCGCATACAGCTGTACGGAGACGAGCCCATGGCGGTCGACAGGGCCTCCGGCATGTACGTCTACGACGTCGAGGGTAACCGGTACCTCGACTTCTTCGGCGGCATCCTCACCGTCTCGGTTGGCCACTGCAACGAGGAGGTCACCGAGGCCACGATCCGGCAGCTCAAGCGGGCGCAACACACGAGCACGCTGTTCGTGAACGAGGTCATGGTGGCGTTCGCCGAGAAGATGCGCGACGTCACCCCGGGCGACCTCTCCGTCTCGTTCTTCACCAGCTCGGGCAGCGAGGCCAACGAGACCGCGATCATGACGGCCCGCATGTACACCGGCCGCACCGACGTCATCGCGCTCCGCCACGGCTACAGCGGGCGCACTCAGACGGCGATGAGCCTCACGGGCCAGGCGCCGTGGCGCAGCGGCCTCGTCTACGACGGCTACATCAAGCACGTCCGCAACCCGAACATGTACCGGCGCCCGGCCGGCATGACCGAGGACGCGTACCTGGACCTGTGCGTCTCGGAGGTCGAGGACGTCATCTCCTCGTCGACCGAGGGTCGCATCGCGGCGTTCATCGCCGAGCCCATCCAGGGCGTCGGCGGCTTCGTCGTGGCGCCGCAGGACTACTTCAGGCGGGTGAAGCCCATCGTCGAGGAGGCCGGTGGCCTGCTCATCATCGACGAGGTGCAGACGGGCTGGGGCCGCACGGGCGCCGGCATGTGCGCGATCGGTCACTGGGGCGTGCAGCCCGACATCATGACGTTCGCCAAGGGCGTGGCCAACGGCTACCCCGTGGGCGTCACGATCACGACGCCCGAGATCGCCGCGGCCGTGGACCACCTCACGCTCGCGACCTTCGGTGGGAACCCCGTCGCCATGGCGACGGCGCTGGCCACCGTCGAGTACATCGAGCGCCACGGGCTCGTGCGCAACGCCGCCGAACGCGGCCGGCAGCTCAGAGCACACCTCGAACGCCTGGGCTCGGAGCATAGCTGCGTGGGCGAGGTCCGCGGCATGGGGCTCATGCAGGCGATCGAGTTCGTCGCTGCGGACGGGCGTCCCGACGCGGCGCGCGCCAGCGCGTTCGTGTCGGCGGCCAGGCGGCACGGCCTCATCCTGGGCAAGGGCGGCATGGGCGGCAACGTCATCCGCATCGCGCCGCCGCTCATCGTCACGGCGGAGCAGGTGGACGAGGCCACGCGCCATATGGCCCTGGCCCTGCGAGAGGTCGCCTAGGCACCCTGCCCGCACGTCGCCCCTGGCGCCACCCGATCGCGGCGCGCGGCTAGGCTCCTGAGCGGCGCCCACTCTCGGCGCCACGGACGAGGGAGCCGTACCCGGTCAAGCCAAGACGGCCAGGAGGTCTGTTGTGGCGTGGTTCATCTTGGTCATCGCCGGCCTGCTCGAGACCGGTTGGGCGATAGGCCTCAAGTACACAGAGGGGTTCACGAAGCTGGTGCCGTCGGTCCTGACGATCGCCGCCATGGTCGTCTCGATGGCCCTGCTGGGTCTGGCGCTGCGCGACCTGCCGGTCGGGACGGGCTACGCGGTCTGGGTCGGCATAGGTGCGTTGGGGACGGCGATACTGGGCATCCTGCTGTTCGGCGAGTCGGCCAACCCCGGTCGGCTGGCGTTCCTCGGTCTCCTCATCGTCTCCCTGGTCGGGCTCAAGCTCACGACCCCGGAGTGACCAACGGGCCCGGACGGTAGCTGCCGCCCACTCGCGCCGCGTCGCGCCGCCGCATACAATCTCGCCTAGACCCAGTCCTTGCGCAGGTCTGTACTCCCCCGCGGGTCCCGGAGCGCCGATGAGCGAGACGATTGCGGTGATCACCGCGCTTGGCGTCGTCGTGGCGATACTCGCCAACCTCACGAACATCGCCCGGTTCCTCGCCGACAGGCGGGAGAAGCGCGCGGTAGGCGTGAGCGTGGCGACGGCGACGGCCGGGGCGATGTCGGCTCCCGCGGTCGTGACGGCGCCGCCTCCCATCCTCACGCCGGATAGGCGTATCCGCGTCTTCGTCTCGTCGACGCTGGGAGAGCTGGCAGACGAGCGCCGGGCCGCCCGCGCGGCGATCGAGGGCCTGCGCCTGACGCCCGTGATGTTCGAGGAGGGTGCGAGGTCGCACCCGCCGGTGCAGGTCTACCGCTCCTACCTCAGCCAGAGCGACGTGTTCGTCGGCATCTACGGCGAGTCCTACGGACAGCTCTCCCCGGGGTCGGTCGTCTCGGGCCTCGAGGAGGAGTACGGCCTCTCGCAGGGTATGCCTACGCTCCTCTACGTGCTCGACCCCGCGCCGGGACGGGAGCCCCGGCTCTCGGAGCTCCTGGGCCGTATCAAGGCGGAGGGGCGGTCCTCGTACAGGAAGTACTCGACGGCGACCGAGCTGGCCGAGATCCTCGCCGATGACCTCGCCGTCCTGGTAACGGAACGCTTCCACGGCGGCCCCTCCGTGACGGCGCAGCCTGAGAGCGCGGCGCAGCCGGCCCCGGCCCCCACCCCGCCCGTCCCGGAGCGGGGCGGAAGGCGGCGTCGCGGCTCGGGCGCCGCCTGGCCGGCTCTGGCCGACTACGACCAGCGCACCGGCAAGCCCACGCCGCCGCGGGTCCCGCTGCCGCCGACCTCCTTCGTGGGTCGCGACGAGCTGCTCAAGAGCCTGGCGGACGTGATCACGGACGAACGCGTTCGGTTGGTGACCGTGCACGGCCCCGGCGGCATCGGCAAGAGCCGCCTGGCGATCGAGGTGGCCGGGCTCGTCGACGCGAGCTTCCCTGACGGCGTCGTGTTCGTCTCGCTGGACGCCGTTCGCGATGCGGACCTCCTCGCCGGCGAGATCCTGGCGGCGCTCGAGGTGCGCGAGAACGAGTCCGGCGGGCCGGAGGAGCGTCTGGAGAGCGCCCTGGCCGGCCGGAAGATGCTGCTGATCCTCGACAACTTCGAGGGCCTGCTGGCGGGCGTGCCGCTCGTCTCGCGGCTGCTGGCCCGCGCGCCCCAACTCAAGCTGCTCGTGACGTCGCGTCAGATGCTGCGGGCGCGTAGCGAGATCGCCTTCTCGGTGCCGCCGATGACCCTGCCGACGGGACGGCAACGGCTCAGCGCCGAGGAAGCGCTGCGCTACGACGCGGTGCGTCTGTTCGTCGACCGCGCCGACGACGTCAGCCCCGGCTTCGTGCTCGACGAGGAGAACGTGGACACGGTCGTGGAGATCTGCCGCCGCCTCGACGGGCTCCCGTTGCCTATCGAGCTGGCGGCCGCCCGTGTGCGTACCCTGCCCCCGGCGGCGCTGCTGACGCGCATGACGAAGCGGCTGCCCGTGCTCACCGGTGGCCCCAGAGACGCGCCGGCTCGTCAGCAGACCCTCAGGGCCACGATCACGTGGAGCTACGACCAACTGGAGGAGGACCAGCAGCGCCTGTTCGCCCGCCTGGCGGTGTTCGATGGCGTCACGTACCTCGACGCGGTCGAGAGCGTGCTCGAGGAGCCGAACGTGCTCGACGGCATCGGGGCCCTGGTAGACGCGAGCCTGCTCATGCGGCTCGCGCCCGACGAGGAGGCCTACCACATGCTCGAGACGCTCAGGGAGTTCGCCGCCGAGCGACTCGAGGAGTTGCCAGGGGCAGAGGAGCTGCGCCTCAAGCACGCGCGCTACTTCGTGGTGTTCGGCGGCATCGCCGGCGACGGCCTCAGGGGCGCGGAGCAGCAGGAGTGGCTCAGGCGCCTACGCGGCTCCGACGGGAACCTGCGCGCCGCGCTCGCCACCCTGCTGGACAGGGGCATGGCGGAGGAGGCGCTCAAACTGTCCTCGGACCTGCGCCCCTACTGGCATCGCGTCGGCGCGCTCAGCGAGGGAAGGCGCTGGCTCGGCAGGGCCCTGGAGGCGGGGCCGGACGCGCCGGCGATCCTCCGGGGCGCCGCCATGCTGGCTGACGGCGTGCTGGCGTGGCGTCAGGGCGACCTGAAGGGCGCGCGGCCGCAGCTGGCCGCAGCGCTGGAGATCGCCAAGGAGGTCTCCGACGACACCTGCGCGATAGTCGCGCTGCGCAGCCTCGGGGCCATCGCCCAGAACCTGGCCGAGTACGAGGAGGCCGACCGGCTCATGCAGGAGAGCCTGGACCTCTCGGTCAGGGCCGGCGACCGCGAGGCGCAGTCGAACACCTACCTGAGCCTCGGGAACATCGCCCTCGATCAGGGCCTGCACGACCTGGCCGAGGAGCGCTACGGCCGCAGCCGCGACCTGGCCGATGAGACCGGCGACACCTTGGGCTACGCCTACGCGCTGGACAACCTGAGCGTCAGCGCCTGGCACCGCGGCGACCTCCAGGAGGCGGCGCGCCTGGCCGATGAGGTCATGGAGATCTACGAGGAGCTCGACCTGCAGGGCGGCAAGGCCAACGTGTGGCACCGGCGCTGCCTCGTGGCGATCGAACGCGGCAACCTGGAGGTCGCGGAGGCAGAGGGCCTCAAGGCGCTCGCCGTGCGCGAGGCGCAGGGCGAGGACCGCGGCACCTCGTTCGTCCTCTTCGATCTGGCCCGTGTGGCGCTCTCGAGGAGGGACCTCGAGACCGCGCGTGAGCGCCTCGCCAGGGGCCTGAAGCTGGCCACGCGCCAGGGGGCCCCGGTGATCGAAGTGCTGTACGTGGAGGGCGCCGCCTGGTACCTGAGCCTGCTGGGCAAGCACGAGGAGGCCTACGGCTTGCTGGCCGGTGCGGAGGCCTGGCGGCACCGGATGGGGGTGCCCATAGCGCCCGTGAACGTGGAGCGACAAAGCCGGCTGGGTCGGATGCTGGAGGGCCGTCTCGACGCTTACACGCGCACGGCGCTGGAAGCGCGAGCGCGCGAGGCCGAGCCGCGGGCGCTGCTCGAGCGCGCCGGAGGGGCGCTGGCCAAGCCGGCCAACTGAAGTCCGGGCCCTAGTCCCGGTTGCCCATGAAGATCGACAGGTAGTAAAGCAGGTACATGATCGATCCGGCCGCGGCGGCGACGTAGGTGAGCGCGGCGGCGTTGAGCACCTGTCTGGTGCCGCCGACCTCGTTCTGGGTCGCGATGCCCAGGGTACCCAACTGCTGCGCGGCCCGGCTGCTGGCGTTGAACTCGACGGGGAGGGTGACGATCTGGAACAGCACCGCCGCCCCGAAGAGCAGCACGCCCAGCTGCACCAACCCGAAGAAGCCGATGACCGCGCCGAGGATGATCAACCACGGCGCGAAGTTGGCACCCAACGTGGCGACGGGTACGAGGGCCGTGCGCACCTGCAAGGGCGCGTAGCCGGTGGCGTGCTGGATCGCGTGGCCCACCTCGTGGGCGGCGACGGCGTGCGATGCCACGCTCGTGCCCCGAAAGTTGGCGGTGGACAGCGAGACGACCTTCTTGCGCGGGTCGTAGTGGTCGGTCAGCTGGCCGGGGACCTCGACGACCCGTACGTCGGTCAGACCGTTGGCGTCCAGGATCATACGGGCGGTCTCGGCGCCGGTCAGGCCGGACGCCGCCGGTACCCGCTGCCACCTCCCGTATGTGTTCCTCAGGTAGCCCTGCACGAGCATGGTGCCCACCAGCAGGACGATGAAGATCAGTAGCATGTGCCTCCCTCAGGATCCATGAAGGTCCAACGCGTAATCTCGCGCCGCGACCTCAAGCGGCGCGCGTCTCTGACACGAGGTTACACGGAAGGTAGCGGCGCGGGAACCCGGCGCGCGACGAGAGCTACAGCGCGCGCAGGCGTCGTGCCTGACGCGCTATGAGCCCAGGCCGTACACCGTCCACAGCAGCCCGAGCCCGAACACCAGGAGCCCGAACACCATGAGGACCATGTTCACGAGCATGCCTTCCATCTGCCGCGAGCCCGTGGTCTCGAGGTGCCCGGACGACACCGTGGCGAACATGACCGTGCGCGCGATACCCAGGAGCAGAGCTGCTCCGCCGACGACCAACATCATCGTGATCACCTGATGCACCTCCCTGGCGTTCTTGGCGACAGGCTAGAGCAGATGCAGCGCGCAGGTGGTCGGGTCGGGCACGACGTGGGCTAGAGCACGCGCCGCCTGAGGGCTGCCGACACCAGTTCGCCGAGGATCACGATGCCGAGAATCGCTATGAGCACGGTGGCCACGGTGCGCCAGTCGAACAGGTCGATGGCGCTCTGCAGGATGAGCCCGATGCCGCCCGCGCCCACCAGACCGAGCACCGTCGACTCGCGGATGTTGATGTCCCAACGCAGGACGGCGACCGCGAAGAAGGCGGGGAGCACCTGAGGCACGATGCCGTAAAGGACGACCTTGGCAGGGCCGGCGCCGGTGGCCTGGATGGCCTCCACCTGCCGCCTGTCGATCTCCTCGATCGCCTCGGCCATCAGCTTGCCGACGAAGCCTATGGACCTGAACGCGATGGCCAGGATGCCCGCCACGACGCCTGGGCCGAAGATCGCCACGAACAGCAGCGCCCAGATGATCGTGTTCACCGAGCGGGTGGAGACGACGATGAAGCGACCCAGCCACAGCAGGACCTGGTTGGACGTGGTGTTGCGGGCCGCGATGTACGCGGTGGGCACCGCCAGTACCAGCGCGAGGAGCGTGGCGATCGTCGCGATGTGAACGGTCTCGATCAGGGCGGAACCGATCTGGCGGAGGTCATCGAGCTTGGGCGGGCTCATGCGGCCCAGCAGGTCGGCGATCTGGACCGGAGCGTCCTTGACCCACGGCCAGTAGATGTCGAGGTCGCTCACTGCCCAGAACATCACGGCCACCGTGGCCAGGTACGCCAGGTAGCGCCACATGCGCTGGGCGAACGTGTAGCGCTGCCAGTGGTAGCCGGTCACGTGAGGGCCCCTCTGATGCGGCCGCTGAGCGCCTCGCTGATGAGGATGATCACGATCATCACGATCAGGATCGCCAGCGAGAAGTCGTAGTCGAAGCGGCGGAACGAGTTCATGAGCGTGCCGCCGATGCCGCCCGCCCCCACGATCCCGACGATGGCGGAGGCGCGCAGGTTGGAGTCGAGCTGGTAGATCGAGAGACCCACCTGCCTCGGTAGCACCTGGGGGAAGACGGCGTAGGCCAGGACCTTGAAGAAGCCGGCGCCGCTGGCGCGCACCGCCTCGACCTGGCCCGGGTCGATCTCCTCGATGGCCTCGGCCATGAGCTTGCCGACGAACCCGATCGAGTAGATGACCAGCGTGAGGATCCCGGCGAACGGCCCGAAACCCACGGCCTTGACGAAGATGATGGCCACGATCACGGGATGGAAGCTGCGGGCGATCGAGATGATCGCCCTGCCCACCAGGTAGACCGCCCGTGGCACGACGTTGCGCGCGGCGAGTATGCCCAGCACCAGGCTCAACACGACGCCGAGCAGCGTGGCCACGAGAGCGATCTGGATGCTCTCGACGAACCCGTCGATCATGAGGCCGCGCCGCGAGAAGTCAGGGGGGAAGGCGCGGCTGAAGATCTGGACAGCCCGCGGGATGCCGGTCATGATCCGGGCCCAACTGAGCTCCAGGGACGCGAGCGCCCACACCAGGTACGCGGCCGCAGCGGCGAACAGCGCGTAGCGGACGTACGGGTTGGCGATCGCCGGCGGCTTGCGCCAGCGGCGGCTCTCGCGAGGAAGCGTGACGCTCACGTCAGGCCCCGTCCTCCACCAGGTCCCCGCCGGCGGACACCTTCTCGCGGCTCCGGACCGGGGTCCAGTCGTCCTCGTCCCCGGTGCCGGCCGTGCCCTCGTAGATGCTGTCGAGGGCGGTCTCGTCGAGGTCCTTGGGCGCACCGTCGAAGATGATCGTCCCGAAGCGGAGGCCGACGATGCGCTGCGCGAACTGCCTCGCCTGCGCCACGTTGTGGATGTTCAGCAGCACCGGCAGCCCCAGCTCGCTGGAGATGTCTCCGATGAGCTCCAGGATCTGGACGGAGGTCTTGGGGTCGAGCGAGGCCGTGGGCTCGTCCGCCAGCAGCAGCTTCGGCTCCTGCATCAGGGCACGCACTACCCCGACTCTCTGCCTCTGGCCGCCCGAGAGGGCGTCGGCACGCTTGTTGACGTAGTCCTGGAGGCCGACGCGCTCGAGCAGGCCGAACGCCCTGTCGATGTCCGCCTGAGGGTAGCGGCGCGACGCCGCCTGGAAGAAGTTGACGAAGCCCAGGCGGCCCGACAGCACGTTCTCCATGACGCTGAGGCGGTCGATGAGGTTGAAGTTCTGGAAGATCATGCCGATCGAGCGCCGCATGTTGCGCAGGGCGGAGCCCTGCAACGCGGTCAGCTCCACGCCGTCCAGGGTGATCGAGCCCGACGTGGGCTCGACGAGACGGTTGATGCACCGCAGCAGCGTGCTCTTACCGGCACCGGACGAACCGATGATCGCGGTGATGCCGCTGCCGGCGATATGGAGGTCGAGCTCCTTGAGCACCAGCTCGCCCGACCCGTAACGCTTGGAGAGCTTGTCGATATCGAGGATCATCGTGAGATAGCGAGACTCTAGCGAAGGAGGGCGGGGCGCGCCGCGGTATCCCGCGCTACGCTCGCCCCGCCCTGCCGCTAGCGCTTACTCCAGGTTCGCCGGAGTGTACTCGACGCCGTTGGTCTCCTGGATCTGGCGGATGATCTCCCAGTCCTTCGCGTACTCGATGGGCACGAACTGAGTCAGCCCCTCGAACTCGTCACCGAGCGCGGTGCCCGTGAAGTCGAAGCTGAAGAACGCCTCCTTGATCTTCTCGACCAGGTCGGGATGGAGGTTGTAGACGTAGTTGTACGAGGTCGTGGGGAACGGGTTGGTCTCGTAGATGATGCGCAGCTCGTCAGGGTCGTAGAGGCCGCGCGCCGCCATGCGCTCGACGACCTCCGAGGCCACCGGAGCGGCGTCGTAGTCGCCCGCCACCACGCCGAGGATCGAGTTGTCGTGGCTGCCCGAGAAGACGATCTCGTAGTCCTCGCCCGGCACGACACCCAGGCGCGGGAACAGCGCGGAGGGCGCCTGGTGGCCGGAGTTCGAGGTGGGTGCAGTGTGGGCCACGACCTTGCCCTTCAGGTCCGTGATCTCCTGGATGTCCGACTCGGCCCTGACGTAGACCTGCAGCGTGTAGCCGAAGCGTCCGGACTCGTTGCCCATGATCGCGAACGGAACGGCGCCGGCGAGGTTCACGGCGAACGGCGTCGGTCCGGTTGAGAAGCCGGCGATGTGGAGCCTGCCGGAGCGCATGGCTTCGACCTCGGCCGAGTTGGACTGCACGGCGAAGAACCGCACGTCCTTGCCGGTGACGTCTCTGAGGTGCTGGATGAAGGGCTCCCAGATGTCCTCGTAGATGGCGGGGTCCTCGACGGGCGTGTACGCGAAGAAGAGGGTGTCGGGATCGATCCACTGGCTCTCGTCGGTGGGGGCGTCCGCCACCAGGTCGCCGTCGGCATCGCAGTACTGCGTGTCCAGGTCGCCGCGGTTCGGGCACTCCTGCGCCAGGCCGGCGGGGAGCAACGCCAGGAACAGCGCGGCCAACAGGGCCGCTAACGCGAAGTAGCCGGTGCCCTTGCGGGCGCGTGAGAAGTACATCGTCCCCTCCTCTTCCTACCCTGAGGTTTGCCTACCCTTAAGGCGCGGTGGTGACCGGCGCCAACCCGGACGTATCAGGGTCTGTCCCCCTCGCGCCGCGGCCTCAAAGAGCCGCCTTCCGAGGTGGGTGTGGTGGACGTCGGCAACCGTAGCACCGTCGTGCACGCCTGTCAATCCGGCCGGAACAGATGTAACTAGCCTCCAGGACGGGCTTTCTTGACCACATGAGGACCCGGTGCTAACCTCGGCACACCTGTGCACAGCCTTCGCACATCCGTACCCGCAGCCGCGCCGGTTCACCGCCCCAGGCCGTGACGCCGTGACGACGCCAGCGTTCGATGCCCTCGCCTTCGACCTCGACGGCACCGTCTACCTGTCCCGGGATCCGCTGCCGGGAGCGAAGGCGCTCTTCGAGGACCTAGACCGGGCCGGCGTGCCCTACGTGTTCGCCACGAACAACTCCAGCGTGCCGGCGGCCAGCTACGTCGAGCGTCTGAGGTCCATGGGCATCCGGGCGGGCGCCGAGCACCTCCTGACCTCCACGCAGGCCGCTGCGCATCATCTGAGGTCCGCTGGCGTGGCGCGCGCCTATGTGGTGGCCACTGATGACGTGCGGGCCGAGCTGTCGGATGCCGGCGTCGTCCACGACGAAGCCGACCCCCAGGCAGTTCTGCTCACTTTCGACACGTCGTTCGCCTACGACAAGGTCCGCGCCGTCTCCCACCTGCTCAGGGCGGGGTTGCCGTACTTCGCCACGCATCCCGACCTCGTGTGTCCCACGCCGGAGGGGCCCGTCCCCGACTGCGGAGCGTTCATCGCGCTGTTCCGCGCCGCCACCGGGCGCGAACCGGTGATCTTGGGCAAGCCCAGCGCGGGCATGGCGGCTGCGATCCGGGAGCGCCTGACCGCACAGGCGACTGCGCGCGGCAAGACGTCCCCGCAGCGCGTGGCCTTCGTCGGAGACAGGCTCTATACCGACGTACGCATGGCGAACGACCACGGCTTCAGCGCGGTACTCACGCTGACGGGAGAGTCGACCCGGGCCGAGCTGGCCGCCAGCCCCTACCGGGCCGACCTCGTCGTCGAGGACCTGCGAGAACTGTCCGCGCACCTCGGTCTGGCCACGGCGGAGGGGAGGCCCGTCCGGTGACAACGCTGGGCAGGAACGACGACGACGCCTTCGACGACGCCCTCAGGGTGGCGCGCATGTACTACCACCTGGGCCACACGACCACCGAGATCGCACGCCTGCTCGGCGTCGCCAGGCCCACCGTGTCCAGGCTTCTCAGCTGGGCGCGCTCGCACGGCCTCGTCGAGTTCAGGATCGTCGACCACCGCGAGAAGCAGCTCGAGCTGGAGACCCGGATCGAGGACAGGTTCGGCATCAACGACGTGAAGATCGTGCCCGTGCACCCGGACACCGACACGGCCGAGCGCCAACGGGCCGTCGCCGCGTTCACGGCCCACTACCTGAACAGCCTCATGGAGCCGGGTACGACCCTGACGCTGGCGTGGGGCGCGACGGTGTCGCTGCTGGCCAGCAAGCTCATTCCCAAGCCCCTCGAGGGCGCCAGGGTCGTACAGATGAACGGCTCCGGCAACAGCGGTCTGGGCATCACCTACGCGGCCGACATAGTGGCGGCGTTCGCCGAGAACTACGCGGCGCGCGCCTACCTCCTCCCGATCCCCGCCTACTTCGACGCGCCGGCTACGAAGGCGGCGATGTTCCAGGAGAGAGCGATCGCCAGACCGCTCGCGGTGGCCGCCGCCGCCGATATCGCGCTCTTCAGCATCGGCGTGCCCGACGCCGACAGCTACGTGTACAAGGCGGGTTACGTGGAGCAGTCGGAGCTCGACGCGCTGCGAGCTCAGGGCGTCGTGGGCGACATCGCCACGGTCTTCTTCAGAGCCGACGGCACGTACCACGACATCGCCATGAACGGGCGCTCCAGCGGGCCCGACCTGAAGTCGCTGGCGCGGCACAAGCATGCCGTGTGTGTGGTGGCCGGCGAGAACAAGATCCCAGGCGTCGTCGGGGCGCTCAAGGGCGGGTTCCTCAACACCCTGGTGATCGACAGCCCCACCGGCGAGGCCTTGCTCGAGCAGGAGGCGCCCTGATGGCGGTGGCCACAGACAAGAGGGACGCGTCGCTGCGCAGGCTCGGCGCGGAGCGTTTCGACCTGCTCGTGATCGGCGGCGGGGCCACGGGCACGGGCACGGCTCTCGACGCCGCCAGCCGGGGCCTCAAGGTGGCGCTGGTCGAGCGCTCCGACCTCTCAGAGGGGACCAGCAGCCGCAGCACCAAGCTCGTCCACGGCGGCGTGCGCTACCTCGAACAGGCCGTCAAGCACGCGGACCGCTCGCAGTTCAGCCTGGTGAGGGAGGCGCTCCGCGAGCGCGCGGTGCTGCTGCGCAACGCGCCGCACCTGGCCACGGCGTTGCCGCTGCTCACGCCCATCTATGGCGCCTTCGAGCTGCCCTACTACTTCACCGGTCTGAAGCTCTACGACATGCTCGCGGGCAGGGCGAACTTGGCGCCCAGCCGCCTGATCGGCAAGGAAGAGGCCAGGGAGCGCTTCCCGATGCTCAAGCGGGACGGCCTGCGCGGCGCGGTCGAGTACCACGACGGCCAGTTCGACGACGCTCGCATGAACGTGGCCCTGGCGCTGACGGCCGCAGAGCACGGCGCCGTCGTCGCCAACCACGTGGAGGTCACCTCGCTCCTCAAGCGCTCTGGCCGGTTGGCGGGCGCGGTCGTGGAGGATCGCCTGCGCGCCTCGCCGCCCATCGAGGTCGAGGCCAGAGCGGTCGTGAACGCCACGGGACCGTTCGCAGACGCCGTGCGGCAGCTGGACGACCCCGACGCTCCCGAGATGCTCAAGACCAGCTCCGGCGTGCATGTGGTCCTGCCCCAACGCTTCAGCCCTCTCGACACGGGGCTGCTCATCCCCAAGACCGAGGACGGGCGCGTCCTGTTCCTGCTGCCGTGGCTGGGGCACACGCTGGTCGGCACGACCGACAACCCTGCCCCGGTCGAGGCGCATCCGACGGCCGCAGCAGAGGACGTGGAGTACATCCTCAGGCACGTTCGCAAGTACTTCGACCTGCCTGTCTCGACCGAGGACGTGAGGTCCGCCTGGAGCGGGCTGCGGCCGCTGGTCGAGCCCGACCACCAGAGCGGGGCCAAGAGCACCGCGCGGCTGTCGCGTGACCACGTCATCTCGGTGTCGCACTCCGGCCTGGTCACGGCGACGGGCGGGAAGTGGACCACCTACAGGAGCATGGCCGAGGACGCCGTCGACGCGGCTGTGCAGGTGGGCGACCTGCGGCCTGACAGGGGCAGCGTCACCCACGATCTGGCTCTCGTCGGAGGCGCCAGGTTCGATCCGCTCGGGGACACGCGGCTCGTGGACGAGTACCGCTTGGCTCCAGACGTCGCGCGCCACCTCAACCGCGCGTACGGCGACAGGGCCGAGGCCGTGGCCAGGCTCGCCGCGGACGGCCTGGGCGACAGGCTCGTGGCTGGTCATCCTTACATCGAGGCCGAGGTCGTCTACGCGCGGGATGCCGAGCTCGCCTGCACAGCCGACGACGTGCTGGCCAGGCGCCTGCGGCTCTCGTTCCTCGACAGCGCTGCCGCCGAGACCGCCAAGCCGCGCGTCGAGGCCCTGCTCGCTACCCCGTGATCACGGGTCCTCGAGGTGCTCTTTGTGGTCGTACGCTACATTCTTCCGGGGGCGCCCACTCGCTGGTCTTCTCGACGCCAAAGCCACTACCAAGCTAACGCATAGTGGCTGCGGGACCGGTTTCCTTATGCGCGTCCCTGACGACGTTTATAGTGCAACCTTGCGGTTGCGCTATTCACAGGGTTGGTAGTGGCTCCGCGAAGCAAAACAGGTAGTGGGTCCTCAACCAGGTCATGGTTCCTCGAACAGGTCGTGGTTCGTCCGCCGAGCTGGGCCCCACGGCGCGCTCCCAGAGTCCAGCGCACGTCGCCTCCGACCAAGAGGGCATAGAGAAGCGCCCGGTGCCATCGAATCAGGCACCGGGCGTCCTCCTTCGTGATCGTCTCGCCCGAGCGAGGAGCTCACACCACAGGCGAGGAGATCACGCTTGGGACGAGGGTCGAGACCTAAGCGACGGTCTTCTTCCTGCTGCCGCCCATGAGCGCGCCGACGATCGCTGCCAGGATGCCGCCACCGGCGCCACCTCCGACGATCGAGGTCAACAGCGACATGAAGTCGAACGAGCCGCCGCCGGCGCCGAGGCCGAGCAGCTGCAGCAGCTGTGCCAGGCCCAGGCCGCCGGCCGCCCCGGCGAGCGTGTTGCCGGTGCCTCCCAGCCCCCCTGCCTGTGAGCGCCCACCGACCAAGTTCCCGCCGATGGCGCCCGCCACTAGTTGGATGACGATCGGAAGCCAAGTGTCCATGTCCCAACCTCTCTCGCTCGGCCCGGATGCCGAGCGCCAGGCGGCACTGGCGCTAACCGCTTCCCTTTCCCACGCGCCAGCCCGCCACCGAGCCACCGACTAGGAGGACCGTGACAGACGAGGACGACGTTGCCTGCGACTCAGCGGGATTGTACTCGAAACGTGAGAAAAAGATGTGAGCGACGCCCCAACCCAAGCGCCCGGTGCCTGCCGGCACCGGGCGCAAGGGACGTAAAGCTGGCCCGCGGCCCGCAAGGCTACTGCCCGGAGACCGCCTCGAAGATGCTGGGATCGACCGCGTCCGCGTAGGCGACCGGCTGCGAGAGCAGCCCCACCTGCACCAGGAGGTCCACTGAGCGCTCGAACGCCTCCTGGTTGAGGGCGCCGACGACGGTGTCTGGCGTCGGCATGACGAGCTTCGCCACCTCGGCCATCTGCCAGGTCTGGTGGATGAGCGGGCTCTGGGTCGAGCCGGAGCCGGCGCAGGTGTCACCGCAGAACTTCAGGACGATCTGAACGGCCTCTTCCTGGTTGGCGACGGCGTACTCCCAGCCGCGGATCGTGGCCCGCAGGAAGCGCTCGGCCACCTCGCGACCGGAGAGGCCGGAGCCCTTGAAGTTCTCGCTGGCGAGGACCTCCGGGCGGGTGAAGATGTTGTCCTCGAGGAGATCGGCGCCGATGTCCGCCGGGTCGAGGATCACGAGCTGATCCAACGGATAGCCCAGACCCACGATCTGGTCGAGCTCGTTGTACGTCATGGCGCTGGCGGCGTCGACCTCGTGAGGGAACACAAGCGACGGGTCGAACGCGTATACGACGGCGTTGACGTCCGGGCTCGTCTCTGTCGGGTCAAGGTTGGAAGTGAACCCGGCGGCCGCGAAGACGGCCTCCGTGGCGAACTCGTTGCCGAAACCCCACACGCCCACCGTGGTGCCGGCGAGGTCCGCGATCTCCTCGATGCCGGAGTCCGCCAGCGATACGAGCCGGTAGCCGGAGTCCTGGAAGACCTGGGCGATCGTGACGACGTCGAGGCCCTGCTCGCGTTGAGCGAGCATGTTCGCGACCCAGTCGGTGCCGAAGTCGGCGTTACCGGAACCCACCTGCACCGTGGGGTTCACGTTGCCGCCGTCGAGGATCGTTACGTCCAGACCTTCCTCGGCGTAGAAGCCTTTGTCCTGAGCCACGAAGTACCCGGCGAACTGCGCCTGAGGGAACCACTTCGACTGGAAGTTGATGGGGATCAGGTCCTGCGCGAACGCGTTGCCGCCCGCGATGAGGATCACCACCGCCAATGCCGTACCTGCCCGACGCAGCATCTACCTACCTCCTCGTTGTGAACCTAGGTCGTCATCATGGCACGCGCGGCCGCCTGGCCGCTTCATCTCGGCTCGTCAGCGCGCGCAGCCTACCCGCCTCGACGCGGTCAGGCGCCCCCCTTAAGGAGCGGCTGCGGCGGCGACCTCAACGGCCGCGGGCCGAAGGGTGCCACGCCAGCAGCCAGCGCTCCAGCAGCTGCAGCGTCCAGTAGAGCAGCATGGACAGCACGCTCGAGACGAAGATCGCCGCGAACACGACGTCGAACTGGCCCCGGTGGGCCGACAGGCTGATCCGCTGGCCCAGGCCTGTGGGCGGCCCGGGGATCAGGAACTCGGCGACGATCACGCTCACCACGGTCAGGACGATGGCCACCTTCAGCGAGGTGAAGACGTAGGGCAACGCGTTCGGGAGCCTGAGGGCCAGGAAGCCCTGCAGCGGTCTGGCGGCGTAGGAGCGCAGCAGCTCGAGCTTCAGCGGCTCCACCGAGATCAGCCCCTGCACCGTGTTCAGCACCACCGGGAAGAAGGTGACGATTACGCCCACCGCGGCCTTGGATTCCCAGTCGACGCCGAGGGCCCTTCCCAACACCGGCGCCAGGCCCACGATGGGCACGGCGCCGAACGCCGTGGCGAGCGGCAGGAAGCCACGGCGCATGAAGGCGCTGAAGGCGATCGCCGTGCCCGTTACGAAGCCGAGGATCAGTCCGAGGCCGAAGCCGAACAGGACCTCACGCACGAACGTGAGGTAGGCGTCGGCCATGAGGACTGGCCACGTGCGCACCAGCGCCTGACCTATGCCCGCGACCGACGGGAAGATGGCGGGCGGGACCCTGAAGCCGACGACCAGCCCCTCCCACGCCAGCAGCAGCACGAACGGGACTGTCGCGACCGGGGCGTAGCGCTGCAGGGCACCCATCAGGACCGCGCTGCCTCTGTCCCGTTCCTCGTCGGGCGCGAGCAGGCTCAGGCGGCTCATGCCGAAGACAGCAGCCGCCAGACCCACGCCCAGCGCGAGCCAGTAGAGACTGCCGGCCGTGCCCGGCACCGGCCGCTGCAGTACCACCGCGGCGAAAGCGATACCCACGCCCAGGACCGTCAGCGCGAGGAGTCCCAGCGCCCCTCTGGCGGCGGGCGACAGCCCGCCAGGCCGCGTGACGAGGCCCTCGACGGCGCGACCCGCGGCCATCAGCCGGCACCGTCCGCGCCGCCGAGACCGGTGCGCTCCCAGGGGGCGACGAGACGCTGCAACAGCCCGACGAGCGACACCAGCCCGATGCCCAACAGGGCCGAGATCACGAGGAGGATCCACACGTCCGCGACGTCCCCGGCCTGCACCTGTCCGATGATCGCGTAGCCCAGGCCCAAGCGGTTGTTGGACTCCACCTCGGCCACGAGCGCACCCACCAGGGCAGCGGCCGCTCCCAGCTTGAGGCTGGTGAACAGGTACGGCACGGCGGCCGGGAACCTGAGCTTGAGGAACGACTGCAGCGGCGAGGCGGCGTAGGCCTTCATGAGGTCGAGGGCCAGCGGGTCCACCGACCGGAGGCCGGTGACGGTACCGACGGTGACCGGGAAGAAGGCGATGTAGGCGCCCACGATCGCGGCCGGCACCAGGCTGGTCTGGACGGTCACGCCCATGTTCCCGAGGACCGCGACCAGGACGGGCACGAGCGCGATAACGGGGATCGTCTGCGAGGCGATGACCCACGGCAGAAGGGCCCGCTCGAAGGGCCGGACGCGGACGAACAGGACCGCCAGCAGCACGCCGATGAGAGTGCCGAAGGCGAGCGACACCAGCGTGCCCGCCGCCGTGTAGAGCGTGGCCCTGATGACGTTGCGGCTATCGGAGAAGGGATAGGCCGTGAAGAACGGCACGATCCTCTCGGCGATCCAGTTCGGGAACGGCACCGGATGCTGCGGCATGCTCAGGAAACACTCGAAGGCCGTGGCCCCGCATCCCGGCCGCGAGTAGTACGTGTACGACAGGGCCCATACCGGTTCGCCTGGGGCGGGTGGGGCGGCCAGCGTGATCGTGCCAGTGGAGGCGTCGCTGACCAGGTAGTCGGGGTGTTGCCTCAGCGCGGCGTTACGGGTCGGCGGCGTGGCGAAGGTGACCACGTTGCCGTCCCGCTGGTAATCCAGGTCCTCAACCAGCTGGCGTCCCTCGGCGGTCACGATGCCGTGGTCGGATGCGAACGTGAACGAGCGCTGGACGCCGTCGACCCTCTCGGCGGGCCGCTCGTCGCCGCCCGCGAGCTCGCGGCCGCCGACGAACAGGCGCCTTCCCGGGTCGCGCTCCAGCAGCGGCACGTGCTGCAACCGGAAGTCTCGGTTCTCCCCGTCGTAGGCGCCTGTCAGACCCTCCACGACCGCGACGTGCTCCAGAGCGATGCGCGGCGCGTCCTCGGCAGGCTCGGCCAGGACGATCGTGCCGGCGTCTTCGTCGAGCGACGCGTAGTCCCCGGTGATGAGGCGCACCGGGGCGTTGAAGGCGGGTGCCCGCGCGAACGTCACGACGTCGCCCGCGCGCTCGAAGCCTGCTCCCTCCACCACCGGAGCGTCACCCACGATGGCGACGGCGGCGTCCGGCGAGCCCGCGACCGCGTCCGCCAGGCCGGGCACCGTGAAGCTCGTCCGGACGCCGTCGGCGCGCTCGGTGGCGCTCAGCGAGCCCCTCACCAGGAGGGACCCGTCCAGGTAGAGCGGGGCGCCCGGCGGCGTCGCGTCGGGCAGCGCGTATACGCGGCCGCTCAGGTCAGGGTCCGGTCCCTCGACCGGCCCTGCCGCCGGGCCCAGCCTGACGGCAGGGCCGGGCAGGGGCGCCGGCAGCACGGCCTCGGTCCCCTCCACGCTCACGCCGGTCGCGAGGACCTCTTCGCCGCGCACGAGCACCGCGCTGCCACGCTGCAGGCCGCTCACGACGGCGTCCACCGTCGGGCCGGCACCGAGGGGCAGCCGCGACCCGCCGGCGTCAGCCTCCGCCACGGGCAGGGCCGCGACGCTCGCCCGCTCCCAGTTACTGAGGTTCTCCATGCGTTGCCTGGCCAGCGGCATGCCGAGCAGCAGCGCGACGGGGTACATGAGCGCCAGCAGCACGGCCACGACGCACACGACCGGCCATGCCCGGCGGAACCACTGCCGTGCGGGCGCCACGCTCTAGTACCCTGCCGTCCGCTGCAGCGGCTGCTCGGCTGCGCTCGGCGCGTCTCCGCCGACGTGCGGCGCCCCCCTCAGAGCCTCGCGCACCTGTGTGGTCAGCTCGAAGAACCTCTCGCTCTCGCGGGTCTCGGCGGTGCGAGGGTACGGCAGGTCGACCTCGATGACCTCGCGGATCCGCCCCGGCCGCGGCGTCATGACCACGATGCGCGACGACAGGAAGACGGCCTCGGCGATCGAGTGAGTAACGAACACGACGGTCTTCCTAGTCTCCTGCCACAGCCGCAGCAGCTCGAGGTTCATGGTCTCCCGGGTGATCTCGTCTAGCGCCCCGAAGGGCTCGTCCATCAGGAGCAGCTTGGGATCGAACGCCAGAGCCCTGGCTATAGAGACACGCTGCTGCATGCCGCCGGACAGCTGCCACGGGTAGGAGCGCTCGAAGCGCTCGAGGCCCACCATCTTCAGCAGCTCGCGCGCCCGCTCGCGGCGGCGCGCCTTCGGGTGGCCCATGATCTCCAGCGGCAGGGTCACGTTCGCGATGACGGTGCGCCATTCGTAGAGGACGGGCGCCTGGAAGACGTAGCCGTACTCGCGGTCCTCCCGCGCCTGCCTGGGCGTCTTGCCTGCCACGGTTATCTCGCCCGAGGTGGGCTCAACGAGGTCGGCGACCAGGCGCATGAGCGTCGTCTTCCCGCAGCCGGACGGACCGATGAGGCTCACGAAGTCGCCGTCCATCACCTCGAGGTTGGCGTCCTCGAGGGCGACTGCCTCACCCTTGCCGACCCGGAAGACCATGTCGACGGCCCTGACGCTGATGACCGGCGAGGTCACAGCTGACGTCGCGGTCCCGCCGCTTGGCTCAGCCACCGATCGGCCGGCGCCTGAGCAGGCGACCCCGACCCGGTTCCCCGACGAACTCGCCGTCCCTGACGGCGACCTGCCCCCTGACCGTGACGACGCTCGGCTTGCCGTCGATGTCGAAGCCCTCGAAAGCGCTGTAGTCGACGTTCATCTTGTGCGTTGCCGCGCTGATCTTGCCGCGGTACTGAGGGTCGTAGACGACCAGGTCGGCGTCGGATCCCACCGACACTGTGCCCTTCTGCGGGTAGAGGCCGAAGAGCTTGGCCGCGTTCGTGGACGCGACCTCGACGAAGCGCTCCAGCGAGAGCTCGCCGCGGCTCACCCCGTACGTGTACAGCAGGTTCACGCGGTCCTCGATCGCCGGCATCCCGTTGGGTATGCCGGTGAACGCGTCCTTGCCCATGGCCTTCTGCCCGACGTCGAACGGGGCGTGGTCGGTGCCTACCGTGTCGATGAGGCCACGTGCCAGGGCCCGCCACAGAGCGCGCTGATCTTCCGGCGTGCGCAGCGGTGGGCTCATGACGTACTTCGCGCCCTCGAAGTTCGGGCGCTCGGCGTACGACCTGTCGAGGACGAGGTGGGGGATCACGGCCTCGATGCTCAGGTCGACGCCCCTCAGCTTGGCCTCTACGGCCTCCCGCAGCGCCTTGGCGTTCGAGAGGTGCACGACGTAGCCCTTCGCACCCGTGATCTCCAGGAACGTCGCGAACTTCGCGGTGCCTGCCGCCTCGACCACGTCCGGCCTGCTGGGCTCGTGCCACTCCGGTCCGGACTTGCCCTCGGCCAGGAGCGCCCGCTGCATCGCGGCGATCAGCCCCGAGTTCTCGCAGTGCGCGGTGACGATCACGCCCAGCTCCTTGGCGAGCTTGAGGGTCGAGTAGAGCTCCTCGTCCGTCACGCCGAAGAAGCCCTCGTAAGCCAGGAAGACCTTGAACGAGGTCATGCCGTCCGCCACCAGGTCGCGCAGCACGGACTCAGTCTCGTCGTCGAAGCGGGTCACGCCGATGTGGAACGTGTAATCGGACGCCGAGTTGCCCTCCGCCAGCTCGCGCCAGTGCGCGTAGCCCTTGCGCAGGTCCTCGTTGCGGCTGGGAGCGAGCATCTCTATGTACGTCGTCGTACCGCCGACGAGCGCCGCCTGCGAGCCGGTCGCGTGCGTGTCCTTGGTGACCGTGCCCATGAAAGGCAGGTGTATGTGCACGTGCGGGTCTATGAAGCCCGGGAAGACGTACTTGCCCGTCGCGTCGATGACCTCGGCACCGGGCGGAGCGCTGAGGTCCATGCCGAGTGCGGTGATGACCTCGTCCTCGCAGTAGATGTCTGCCTTGACCCGGCCGCCTGCGGTGACGACCTCCCCGTTCTTGATCAGTAGACTCATGCGTTCCCTTGCACCCTCTCCCGTTTCGTCAGTGGATGTCTATGCCGACCTCGGCGCGGTACGCGTTCATGGCGTCCCAGTCGGTCGTGACGTCGGGGCGGGTTCGCACCAGCTCGTTCCACGTCACGCTGCCCCGCACCGGCGGCACCTCGACCATCGTGATGCAGTCCTCCACCGGGCATACCAGGCTGCACAGGTCGCAGCCCACGCAGTCCTCCTCGCGCACCTTCGGTTGCGGCTTCGGCCCCTGCGGTCCCACCCCGGCGTTCAGGCTGGCCCGTACCCCCGCGTAGGCGGCAGGGTCGATCCTCGCCCCGTCTACCGTCAGGTCGATGCACTGGTGTGCGCCCTCGTCGCAGGCGACGTAGCACAGGTTGCATTGGATGCACTTGTCCTCGTCTATGCGAGCGACGGTCTTGAACGACAGGTCGAAGTCCCCGAAGTCGGAGACTCGGTGCGTCGATGCCCCGATGACCTCTTTGACGCTGCACGCCCCCTTGGCGTCGAGCCAGTTCGACAGGCCGTCCGTCAGGTCCTCGATGAGCCTGAACCCGTAGTGCATGACGGCCGTGCACACCTGTATCGAGGTGGCGCCCAGCAGCAGGAACTCCGCGGCGTCGCGCCATGTCTGGACGCCGCCCATGCCCGAGATGGGCACGCCGGCTGCTTTGACCTCGTCGTCGATCGCCACCTGCGAGAGCATGTGCAGCGCGATCGGCTTCACGGCTGGTCCGGCGTAGCCGCCGTGTCCGCCCTTGCCGCCGATGTTGGGGCGCAGCTCGAAGCTGTCGAGGTCCACGCCGACGATCGAGTTGATCGTGTTGATGAGCGAGATCCCGTTCGCCCGGCCCGCGACGGCAGCGCGAGCCGGCTTGGTGATGTCGGTGACGTTGGGCGTCAGCTTGACGATGACGGGTATCGAGGCGGCCTCGGTCACCCAGCTGGTGATCAGCGAGCAGTACTCGGGCACCTGCCCGACCGCGGCGCCCATGCCGCGCTCCGACATCCCGTGGGGGCAACCGTAGTTGAGCTCGATGGCGTCGGCCCCGGTGTCCTCGATCTGCTGGACGATCTTCTGCCACGCCTCGGGGTTCGACGAGACCATCGCGGACACGACGACGGCTCTGTCCGGCCACAGCTTCTTGACCTCTGCGATCTCCTTGAGGTTCACCTCGAGGGGCCTGTCGGAGATCAGCTCGACGTTGTTGATGGCGACGAGCCTGTTGCCGCCGAACTCGAACGCGCCGTAGCGGTTGCTGACGTTGAGGACGGGGTCGCCGATCGTCTTCCACACGGCTCCGCCCCAGCCGTACTCGAAGGCCTTGTTGATCTGGTACGCGGTGTTCGTGGGCGGCGCGGACGCCAGCCAGAACGGGTTGGGTGAGCGCACCCCCGCGAAGTCGATGCTGAGGTCAGCCACTTACCCCTCCGAGAGGTCCGGGTTCGTTGACGGGAGGCTGCGTGAGGATGGGCCTGCCGTTTGGGACGCCAAGAGGCTGCGGCGGTACCTCGACGCCCAGCTGCCTCGCCACGGCCGCCGCCGCGATCTTGCCGTCCTGCGCGGCTGTCACGGTCAGCGCGTGTCCCGTGACCCTGGTGCAGTCACCAGCCGCGAAGACCTTGGGATTAGAGGTGCGCAGCTCGGCGTCCGACCGGACGTAGCCGTGAGTGATCTCGACCCCGAACTGGGCGAGCAGGTCGAGGTGCTTCTCCTGGCCGATCGCCAGGATCACCTGGTCGGCCGGCAGCACGAACTCGCTGCCTGTCACGGGCTCAGGCCGGCGCCTGCCGCTGTCGTCCGGCTCCCCCAGCGCCATGCGCACGCACCGCAAGCCGGTGACGCGGCCGCCCTCTCCCAGCACCTCGACCGGCTGCGTCAGCAGGCGGATGTCCACGCCCTCGTTACGAACGAACGCGACCTCGAAGTCGTAGGCGGGCATCTCCTCGCGCCCCCTCCGGTAGACCATCGTCACGCGCTCGGCGCCCAAGCGGCTGGCGATAGTGGCGGCATCTATGGCCGTGTTGCCGGCTCCGACGACGATGACCTCCCGGCCCACGGGCACGTCGTAGAGGTGCGCCAAGCCGTCCTTCTCGGCCATCTTCGTGGCGGCGATGAAGTCGAGGGCGTCGGTGACGCCCCCCAAGTCCTCGCCGGGGATGCCCAGCTTGGGCACCTTCCCGGTCCCGGCAGCGATGACGACGGCATCGTGGTCGGCGATCAGGCGTTGGGGGTCGAGGTCCTCCCCTACCTGCACGCCCGTGTGGACGTGGACGCCGAGCCGCCTGACGAACTCGACCTCTTCGAGGGAGACGGCCACCGGCTCCCGCATGACGACGATGCCGTACGTCGAGAGGCCCCCGGGCAGCTCGTTCTTCTCGTAGACGTGCGCCTCGATCCCCAGCTTCGCCAGCTCGCCGGCGCACGACAGCCCGGCCGGGCCGCCACCGACGATCGCGACGCGCTTCCCGGTTGGGGGCGCCGGCTCGAAGGGCATGGCGCCGGCCTCGAACAGGTGATCGGTCGCGTAGCGTTGCAGGCGGCCGATGGCGATGGGCCGGTGCTCGGCGCCGAGCACGCAGGCGCCCACGCACAGCTCGTCAACCGGGCAGACCCGGCCGCAGCTGTGGCCCATGAGGTTCGACTCGAGGATCGTCGTGGCCGCTCCGAGCACGTTGCCAGTGGCGATCTTGCGGATGAACGTGGGAACGTCGATGTCCGTAGGGCACGCCTTGATGCAGGGTGCGTCGAAGCAGTACAGGCACCGGCTCGCCTCGACGAACGCCTCGTTCTCCGTGTAGCGAGGGTAGGTCTCGGTGAAGGCGTCCTGGAGCTGCTCCAACGAGAGCGGCGAGCTGTCCATCTTCAGAACGTCCGGCTCCACTGCTTGGGCCAGCGCTCGATGACGACCTTGGTCTGCGTGTAGAACTCGAATCCGTGGTGAGCCTGGGCGTGCAGGTCGCCGAAGAAGCTGTCGCTCCAGCCGCTGAAGGGGAAGAACGCCATGGGCGCTGCGACCCCGAGGTTGATACCGATGTTGCCGGCGATGGCGTTGTGCCTGAAGTGCCTGGCGGCGGCGCCGGAGGACGTGAAGATGCTGGCCTGGTTCCCGAAGCGCCGGTCGTTGACGATGGCGATGGCCTCGTCGAGGTCACGGGCATGCATAAGGGCCAGCACCGGGCCGAAGACCTCGTTCGTGGCGATCGTGCTGGTGGGGTCCACCTGGTCGAGCACCGTGGGATGGACGAAGTAGCCGTCCCTGAAGCCGTCGACCTCCTTCTGGCGGCCGTCGACGAGGGCCCTGGCGCCCTCCTTGAGACCCTGGTCAACCAGGGAGCTGATGCGCTGCTTCGACTCCAAGCTGATGACGGGGCCCATCTCGACGCCCTCGTCCAGCCCATAGCCCACCCTGCGCGCTTCCGCGGCGGCGGTGATGCGCTCGGTGAACTCGTCCCTGGCCGCGCCGACGGTAACGACGGCTGACGTTGCCAGGCACCGCTGACCGGCGCAGCCAAAGGCGGAGTCCGCCAGGATGCGCGTCGACATCTCCATGTCGGCGTCGGGCAGCACCACGGCGGGGTTCTTCGCCCCGCCCTGGCACTGGGCCCGCTTGCCGCTGGCGGCGGCGCGCGAGTAGATGTACTTGGCCACGGGCGTCGAGCCGACGAACGAGACGGCCTTGACGTCAGGGTGGTCGAGGATCGCGTCGACGGTCTCCTTGCCGCCGTTCACCAGGCCGACCACGCCAGCCGGGAAGCCGGCCTCCTCGAACAGCCGGAAGAGGAGCTGCGTGGTCATGGGCACCTTCTCGCTCGGCTTGAGCAGGAAGCAGTTGCCTGCGGCCACCGCGTACGGCATGAACCACAGCGGGATCATGCCGGGGAAGTTGAACGGCGTGATGGCGGCGACCACTCCCAGCGGCTGGCGGATCATGTGCTCGTCGATGCCGTGGGCGATGTCCTCGTTGTTGGTGCCCTGCATCATGATCGGGGCACCGCAAGCGACCTCGACGTTCTCTATCCCGCGCGCCATCTCGGCGAACGACTCGCCGTACGTCTTGCCGGCCTCGTTCGTGATGGTCCGCGCCAGCTCGGCCTGGTGGGCGACGAGGAGGTCACGGAGCTTGAAGAGCGGCTTGATGCGGTCCACGACCGGGGTCTCACGCCAGCCCGGGAAGGCCTCCTTGGCCGCCTTCACGGCGGCGTCGACCTCTTCGGCCGGGCTGAGGGGAACCATGGCGATGGTCTCGGCCGTCGCCGGGTTGCGAACCGGGCTCGTGCTGCCAGCCTGCGACCTCGTCCACTGGCCGCCAACGTAGTTGAGAAGGACTTCTGCCTGTGCCTCTATCATTCCGCTGCTCCGTCTCCGGGTATGGGGTAACTGCGGCCTCGTCCGCTTCGGGCGAGCCGGTACCGGTTTTAGGTTGGCGGCATTGTACGCCTAGCCCTGCCTGCCGGGACGAAGGGTGGACGTGGAACTCAGTCGAAGTCCACATCCATCGCTCGGCCCGTGACCGCAAGCTGTGAACATCGGTCCCAGGCTCTGCGCCTCGTTGGTACGCTTTCGCCCGTAGGTCAGCCAGAGCGTGGACCCGGAGGTGAACCGTGGAGCAGCCCGTCCAGACCCCCGAGACGACCTCGTACTACGACCTGGGCGCTTACAGCAGGCCGGTGCACACGTCCTCGGCGGAGGCGCAGGTCTGGTTCGACCGGGGCCTCAACTGGTGCTACGGCTACAACCACGACGAGGCGATCCGCTGCTTCCAGCGCGCGGCGGGGCTCGACCCGGACTGCGCGATGGCCTACTGGGGCGTCGCCTACGCGGCCGGTTGCAACTACAACAAGCCATGGGAGGCGTTCCTCGAGGAGGAGCGCAGTGAAGCGCTCGCGCAGGCGCATGACGCAGCCCTGAGCGCGAGCGACGCCATAGCACGTGCGAAAGCGGACGCCTGGCCCGCTGAGGCAGCTCTGATCGCTGCGGTCGCGCGCCGCTATCCCGCTCCGGCTGCCGGCGCAGGCGCCCCGTTCCAAGCCTGGAACGACGACTATGCGGCTGCCATGCGCGCCGTGTACGCGTCGTATCCCGCGGACCACGACATCGCGGCTCTGTTCGCAGAGGCGCTCATCAACCGCACGCCGTGGCAGCTGTGGGATCTGGCTACGGGCGAGCCGAAGGACGGCGCGGACACGCCGGAGGCTCAGGGCGTCCTGGAAAGGGCGATCGCTGAGCGAGAGGCGAGCGGCATGGCGCCGCACCCTGGCCTGCTTCACGTCCACATCCACACCATGGAGATGTCGCCTCGGCCGGAGGTCGCCCTGCGCGCCGCCGACGCACTGCGCGACCTCGTGCCCGACTCCGGCCACCTGCGGCACATGGCCTCCCACATCGACGTCCTGAACGGGCTGTACCACGACTCGCTCATAGCGAACGAGCGCGCCATCCGCGCCGACGACGAGTACTTCGCGCGCAACGGCGACGGCTTCTATACGCTCTACCGCTGCCACAACATCCACTTCAAGATCTACTCGGCGATGTTCCTCGGCCAGCTCGGCCCCGCGCTCGCAGGCGCCAGGCAGCTCGAGGCGGCCGTGCCCGAGTCCCTCCTGAGGGTCGAGGTGCCGCCCATGGCCGACTGGCTGGAAGGCTTCCTCAGCATGGGCGTCCACGCGCTGATCCGCTTCGGGCGCTGGGACGACGTGCTCGCACTGCCGCTGCCGGGAGACGCGGACCTGTACTGCGTCACCACCGCCATGACCCGCTACGCGCGTGGCGTCGCGCTGGCGGCGCTGGGCGACGTCAAGGGCGCCGAGCAGGAGAGGGTGGCCTTTCGGGCAGCCACGGACCGGGTACCCGAGAGCCGCACGGTGTTCAACAACACCTGCCGCGACATCCTGACGGTGGCGGCGGCGATGCTCGACGGTGAGCTCGAGTACCGCAAGGGCGACCACGAGACTGCGTTCGCCAGGCTCCGCGAGGCCGTGCGCCTGTCGGACAGCCTGCCTTACGACGAGCCCTGGGCCTGGATGCAACCGGTAAGGCACGCGCTGGGTGCGCTCCTCCTGGAGCAGGGACGAGTGGAGGAGGCTCTGGTGGAGTACCGCGACGACCTCGGCCTCTCCGGGCGGGTGCCTCGCGCCCTGCAGCACCCGGACAACGTCTGGGCCCTGCACGGCCTGGTGGAGTGCCTCGAGCGGCTGGGGCGCCGGGACGAGGCCGCGATACACAGGCAGCGGCTGCGCCTCGCCGAGGCGCGGGCGGACGTCGTCATCGACTCTTCCTGCTACTGCCGGCTGGAGCCGCCTCCGCACGTCGGGCTCGGGCACGGGCCTGGGCAGTCCGAGCACGCGGGACCGGGGCACGAGCGTTGCCACTGATCCGGCACGGCCGTTGTCTGGCCCGGCGGCCCCGCCTCACCGACGCTGGCCCGGCCGATGTCATGGTGTCTTATGCCGGATAGCTCAGAGCCAGTAGGCACCGACGACGACGTGGAGATGCCTCGGGGCGCCAGGGGGTTCGCGACGCTGGCGGTGCGCGCCGGCAACGCCCCGGACCCAGCGAGCGGCGCCCACGCCACCCCCATCTACCAGACGAGCACGTTCCTGCTGGGCAGCGTCGAGCGCGGCGCCCGGCTGTTCAGCGGCGAGGAGCAGGGCGGCATCTACTCGCGCATCGGCAACCCGACGGTGGCGGCTGCCGAGGCGAAGCTAGCCGCGCTGGAGGGCGCCGAGACCGCCGTCGCCTTCGCGACCGGCATGGGGGCTATCGCAGCTGCCTTCCTGTCGCACCTGAGGCAGGGAGACGAGGTCGTCACCTTGGGTCCCGTCTACGGCGGTACGGCTGCGCTTCTGAGAGACCTCTTGGCGCGGTTCGGCGTGAGCACCCGCGAAGCCTCCGTCGCCACGCTGCCGGAGGCCATCACCGCGCGGACCAAGCTGATCTACGCCGAAACACCGACCAACCCGACCCTCCGGATACATGACCTGCGCGCGATGGTGGGCATCGCCAGGAGCCGCAGCGTGCTCACCATCGTCGACAACACCTTCGCGACGCCCTACCTGACGCGTCCGATCGAGCTGGGCGTGGACCTGGTGGTGCACTCGGCCACCAAGTACTTGGCGGGCCACGGGGACGTGCTCGCCGGCTTCGTCGCCGGGAGCGCCGAACTGCTCGAGCCGGTGAGGCTGGAGGGCCTGAGGCACGTCGGCGCCATGCTCGACCCTCACGCCGCCTTCCTCGTCCTGCGCGGCATGCGAACGCTTCACCTTCGCATGGAGGCCCATTGCCGCAACGCCAGGGCGGTCGCCGAGACCCTCGTCGGCCTGCCTGCCGTCGAGCACGTTCACTACCCGGGCCTGGCGGGGCATCCCGGCCACGAGGTCGCAGCGGCGCAGATGCGCGACTTCGGTGGCATGGTCTCCGTTGAGCTGCGCGGCGGCCCGGAGGCGGCCGAGGCGTTCCTGGGCGCGCTCGAGGTCATAGATCATGCCGTCTCGCTGGGCGACGTCTCGTCGCTCGCCTGCGTGCCGGCCGCCAGCACGCACATGTTGCTCGGTGAGGAACTGGACGCCGCGTCGATCTCGCGGAGCCTGGTGCGCATAAGCGTCGGCGTGGAGGACGAGCGCGATCTGATCGAGGACGTGAGAAGGGCGGCCGCGGCGGCCGCCCGTGTGGCAGAACCTGTGCTCTAAGCGTCTAGATCTCGTCGTTGCCGGCGGTGGTGCCGGTTGGTGGCAAGCCGGAGGTGGCCTGCTGACCTGCAGCCATGGCCTCGGAGGTGCCCGGCTCGGCAGCGGCCCTCTCGGTGCCCTCCACGCGGTCGACGGCGATGGTCAGGTTCGCGGCGAGCGCGGCGATCGCGCCGATCGCTGCCCACACCGGCAGCAGTACCGTGCCGATGACGCCTAGGGTGAGAGGTATCTCGATCAGGACCTTGCCGTCGTCGTTCTTTATCGTGATGCGGCGCACGTTGCCCTCGTGCACCAGCTCCTTGACCTTGGCGAGCACCCGCTCGCCGGAGACCCGGAACTCCTCGGTGTAGTGCCTGCGCGGGCCTTCGCCCTGCGGGTTCTGTGGCTGGTCGGTCATGTGACTCTCCTCCCTGGCGGGCCCGCGTTCGCCGCCCGCACCGTGACCACAGGCTAGGCCCGCATCCTGAGGCCACGCATCAGCCGTAAGGAGGATGCGACTCACCTACCAGAGGACCAGAGCCCCGACCTACCGTCGGGAAGCGCCACACCCTCCACGATCGCGGCGAGCTGGGAGCCCTCCGCAGCGGCCACCTCCCGGCTCCCGGCGACCACGTGCGTGACGAACTCGAAGCATGCACCGCCGAAGTACAGGCGCCTCAGCTCCGTCGCCGAGCTGCCTTGGGCCACGTCCCCTTCCATCCAACCGAAGGTAGCGATCGCGTGGTCTCCGCCGCCGGCCACCTGCGGCAGGTTGCCTGTGAACTCCGCGGTCGGTTCGAGGACGCAGTCGGCCTCGCTGGTCAGGTCCGTCCGGCGGGAGACGCCGAGGCCGGCCGAGACCACGCCGGCAGCGCGGCTCGCAGGGTAGATGCAGTACTCGAAGCCGTCACCGCAGGCGCCGCCGGCCTGCGCCTGAGCCAGCTGAGCGCCGTCGACGGCCAGCTCGAAACCTTCCGGGTAACGCAGCAGCACGTCGGTGCCGCCCAACGTCACGGTCCTACCCTCGCTCATGGGTGCCGGCTCCACGCTGCGGGTCGGCATGAACGTCAGCTCGCTGCGTGCCTCGGGCCCTAGAGCGGTACGCGCCTCCGCCGGCTCGTCTTCCCATGGCCGCGTGACGATCACAGCGGCCAGGAGCACGGCACACACGATGAGCAGAACGACTCCCCGACCCATACCGTGAGTATCGCGCCCGAAGATGCGACCAGGTTGACCGGATGGTTAAGGCCCTGACAGGGGGCGAGGCTCGGTCAGTTGAGGGGACGCATGTAGCGGCGCAGCCTCTGCGCCATCACGGACATCACGTGCAAGCCGAAGGTGGGGGAACGCCTGATCAGGTGCTTGAACCAGTCCTGGTCTATGGGCTCGACCTTGACCTCGGTGCGGGCCACGGCGTCGGCGCTCCGTGGCGCCTCGTCGACTATGGCCATCTCCCCGAACACGTTGCCGGGCCTCAGCTCCTCGATGCTCTTGCCGTCCAGAACGATGTCGACGGTCCCCTCGATGAGCACGTACATCTCGTGCGCCGCGTCGCCGGCACTGAAGATGACCTCACCCGCCGAGTAGTTGCGGGCGTTCGGCGAGTCCTTGAAGATCTCGAGCACGTCCATGCTCACCACC
>DASVCK010000080.1:0-3469 GCA_036381675.1 Trueperaceae bacterium
TCCTCGACTCCTACCCCGACCTTGAGACCGCGGAAGCCGCGCGGCTCGCGGCAGACCCGTTGTCCGACGAATGGTGGGCCGCAAGCCTCCCCCTCGACCCCGCTCTCACGCGTCCTCGCATCGAGACCGTCCTCGCTCGGCTGGGCGAGCTGTCAGCCGCTCTCGACCTGGCCGGCTTCTGCGGCACGATCGCCGGTCCGGCGTCCGGATCATCCTCGGCGGGCTGAGCGGTGGGTGACCGCCGCGTCCGTCTCCGGGCGATCTTGGCAGCGGCGGGTGCGCCCCTGCTGGTCGCTGTGGTGGCGCTGGTTCTGGCCATCGGGGTGATCGGGGTGACGGAGGCCGCAGGCGGCCTCGATTCGCGCTCGACGCCGAAGGGACTGATCCACGGCTGGGTCTCGCCCACGGACGCGCGTGTGCTCTTGCCGGCGAGCGTCTGCCCAACCGGCGACGGGCTGTCGAGCCTCAGGTTGGAGGCCGGGTCCGGCTCGAACCAAGGCGCGCACGGCGCCGACCTGACGCTCGAGCCGCCAGCCGTCCTGGCCACCGGCGCGGCGATCGACCGACTCGTCGAGGTGAAGGTCCTGGACGTGGGCGCCGGGATGGCCGCGCTGCTCGCGTCGAGCGATGCGTCGCTTCCCACCTACACCAGGGCCGCGGCGCGCTGCCGCTCGTTCGTGGAGCACACCTGGGACCTAGGGACCGTGTCGGTAAGCCGCGTCGATGCCTCTCTCGAGCCCGAAGTCGATCTGAGCATCCAGGCCAGCCCGGCTCTCAGCGCGTACATCGTGCCCGAGCCGCATCACACCGGGGTCCTGGCTCTGCTGCTGGTGACGAGCTACGAACGCCCCGTCGAGCTCGTCTCGCTCGAGCTCGGTGACCCCGCTGCCGATGCCGTCCTGGCCGCCTCGGGCTGGATGGAGCACTGGGAGTCGTGGGAGGACGAGGCGCTGGCCTGGCGCGGATCGGGCCGGTCGACGTCCGCGGGGAGCCGACGCGCGTCGCCACCAGGAACCCGCGACGACGCTGGTCTCTCACCCACCGAACCCGCGCCACCGCTTACCTGGCACTCCACGGACGACTTGGGGATACGGCTCGAGCCGTACCACGCCGCAGCCATCGTGTTGGGTGAATGGACGTTCGGCGCTTACGGGGCGACCGCCGCGGATGGGTTGTTCGCGCGGGCCTGGCATGGACTGCGGGAGCTTATGACCGACCGTCCCGAGGTGGTCCTCACGTTCCCCGTCCTGACGTACCGGGTCGGCGGCCAGGAGGTCACCGTCGGCATGGAGGAGCCGCTGTACGCGGACCTGCGCTGAGGCTCCGGCCGGCCCGAACGCGCCGCAGCCGGCCGGCCATGGCCGTCTCACCCGCACGCGCCGTGGTGCGCGGCCCTGTGCTACACTCCCTATTTGCCGCGTCGTTGCCCGCCGGTGCTGTGGCCGCGCGGCGGCCTCCGACCGGGGAGACGCGGAGAGTAATACGAGAGACCATCCGGGAGGAGGTGCAGATGACCAAAGAAAGGTACGACCTCAACGTGATCCTGGTGCCGCATCTCAACGAGACGCAGCTTCAGGCAGAGAAGGACGCCGTCGCCACTCAGGTAGAGCGCGCGGGCGGCGAGATCGTCGAGCTGGACGAGTGGGGAACCCGCCGTCTGGCGTACCCGATCCGGAAGTTCAACGAGGGGCATTACCTCATCTATCGCCTAGACCTTAGCGGCACGGCTCCAAAGACCATAGAAGCCGCCTTGCGCCAGCGCGATAACGTCATGAGAGTGCTCGTCGTCAAGGACCGTCCGGAGTGGAAGTCCAAGAAGGCTCCGAAGCAGGAGACCAGTCCGGTCGAGGCAACGGCGGAAGCCGGCGCTTAGACAGGACGCATAGACGAACCTAGGAGAGTTCGATGGCTAGAGGACTGAACGCCGTTCACCTGGTTGGGACGCTCGTCCAGGCGCCCGAGATGCGTTACACGCAGAACGGGCTGGCCATCCTCGAGCTCAACATCGCCGGCAACGACAACGTCATCGGCGACGACGACAAGCCGCGCGAGCTCGCCTGGTACCACCGGGTCACGCTCTTCGGGTCGCAGGCCGAGCAGATGGTCAACCAGCTCGAAGCCGGCACCCCGGTGCTCGTCGAGGGTCGTCTCAACTACCGCACCTGGGAGTCTCAGGAGGGCCAGAAGCGCTCCTCCCTGGACGTCAACGCGAACCGCGTCGAGGTCCTCACGTTCGGGCCGCGCGGGAACGACGCAACGGTCGTCGATGCCAAGGGCCAGGACAGGCTCCGCAACGCCCTCAACCAGGTGATGGTCGTCGGCAACCTGACGCGCGACGCAGAGCTGCGGTACACGCCCAACGGCAGTGCCGTCACGCGCTTCAGCGTGGCCGTCAACGAACGCTTCCGCGGCCGCGGAGGCGAGGACCAGGAGCGCACCAGCTACGTAGACGTCAACGTCTGGCGTGAGCTGGCCGAGGCCACTGGCGAGCTCAAGCGCGGAGACCCCGTCTTCGTGATCGGCCGCCTGGTCAACGACTCCTGGACCGACAAGGAAGGCAACCGCAGGTTCACGACGCGCATAGAAGGGCAGCGCGTCGAGTTCCTCACTCGCGGACCCGGTAGCGGTGGGGCCGGGCCCCGACCAAGCGACAGCGCTATGGTCGCCCAGGCGAGTTCGTCGCGGTCCAAGCTGGACATCGACGAAGAGTTCCCGCCAGAAGAGGATCTACCCTTCTAGATGGCAAGAGATTCGAGAGACAGAGGCGACAAGCGTCGTCGCGGAGGCGGTCGTAGAGGCCGTAGGCCCAAGGTATGCCCGTTCACGACGGGTGAGCTGGAGGTCACGGACTACCACGACGGCAAGATGCTGCGGCGTTTCATCAGCGATACCGGCAAGATCCTGCCTCGTCGTCGTACCGGAGTGAGCGCCAAGTACCAGCGCAGGCTGGCGTTGACTATCAAGCGTGCACGCACCCTGGCCATAATCCCGATCACGGAGAAGCTGGTCAGGAAGTGAACGTCATCCTGCTGGAACCGGTCGACAACCTGGGTGAAGCCGGGGTGCAGGTCGCCGTCAAGGACGGTTACGCCCGCAACTGGCTCATCCCGCAGGGTCTGGCCCTGCCGGCCACCAAGGCCAACCAGGCGGAGCTGCAGGCGCGCCTCTCGCAGAGGGCCAAGCAGCTCTCCGAGCGCAAGGCAGACGCCGAACGCCTCGCCGAGATCCTCAAGGACGCCCAGCTCACCATCGAGGTGCGCGCAGGTGAGGGCCGCATCTACGGTTCGGTGGGCAACCGTGACATCGCTGACGCGCTGACAGCCGCCTACGACGTCGAGGTGGACCGCCGCAAGCTCATGCTCGGCGAGCCCATCAAGACCACGGGTGAGCACGTGGTGGAGTACCGCCCGCACCCCGAGGTCTCCATCCCTCTCAAGGTGAACGTCGTAGCCGAGATCGGCTGATCGTC
>DASVCK010000081.1:0-12363 GCA_036381675.1 Trueperaceae bacterium
AGGTAACGCAGAAGACGCCAAGAACCGCAAAGCGAACGGAGAACCGACTAATCTCATACCGGAGGTTCCTCTCCCGACCAGGAATGGAACCTCCATTCTCACTCAACCAACCGTCTCACCTAAAACGGGACTCAAACAGCCGCAGCGAGCGACCCTCGGTTGTCGGCACGGGCGGACAGGGCGACCCGCACTTCTCGGCGCCGCCGTTATCATCGGGGCGCATGATCGAACGACTACTTCTCGCCAAGCCGCGCGGGTTCTGCGCCGGCGTCGTCATGGCGATCCAGGCTGTCGAGGAGCAGGCCGAGGTCGCGGCGCAGCGCGGCGAGGGTGGCATCGCGGTCTATCACGACATCGTCCACAACCAGACGGTCGTCTCCCGGCTGGAGGCCAGTCACGGCGTCACGTTCGTGGAGGACTTGGACGACCTCGCCGTCGCCCGCGAGCGAGCGGAGGCGCAGGGGCGGACGGTCGGCCACACAGTCGTCTTCAGCGCCCACGGCGTGAGCCCGGCCGTACGGCGGCGCGCCGAGGAGCTGGAGCTCGCGACGGTGGACGCCACCTGTCCCCTGGTGACCAAGGTCCACAACGAGGCCAAGCGCTACGCCGAGAGGGGCTTCCACATCCTGCTCGTCGGCGACTCGACCACCCATCAAGAGGTGATCGGCACGCGCGGCGAGGCTCCGGGCCGCACGACGGTCGTGTCCGTCGTCGGCAACAGGAAGCACGACCCGGAGCTGGCGGATCCGGTGACCGTCCAGGTGCCGGACCCGGACAGGGTCGTCGTGCTGACGCAGACCACGCTCTCGGTGGACGACACGATGCGCACGGTCGAGGTGCTCAAGGGGCGCTTCCCGAACCTCGTGGTGCCGCCGTCTGACGACCTGTGCTTCGCGACCAAGAACCGGCAGGACGCCGTGCGCAAGATCGCCCCGCAGGTGGACCTCTTCCTCGTCGTCACCAGCGCGGCGTCCTCGAACGGGATGCGGCTGGTCGAGCTGGCGCAGGACATCACGGGCAACGCCAGGCGCATAGAGTCGGCGGCGGACATCCACGAGGCGTGGCTGGACGGCGTCACGGCCGTCGGCGTCACGTCGGCTGCCAGCACGCCGGATGACCTGGTCCAGGACGTGGTCGCGTTCTTCACGGCGCGGAACCCGCACCTAAGCGTGATCGAGGACGGCGAGTGGGAGAACATCGAGTTCCGCAAGCCGCGCCGGGTCGAGCCGGCCCCCTCAGCGTGATGGCGCGGGATGGGCGCCCGACGAGGCCCAGGATCTCCGTCGCGCCCATGATGGCCCTCACCGACAGGCATTTCAGGCGCCTGGCCAGGCTGCTGTCGCGCGACGTCCTGCTGTACACCGAGATGGTCACGGCCAAGGCGGTCGTGCACGGGCTGCGCGAGAGGTTGCTGGCCCGCACGCGTGAGGAAGGCGCGGTCGTGCTCCAGCTGGGAGGCTCCGACCCGTCCGAGCTGTTGGCGGCGGCGAGAGCCGGTGCGGCCGCCGGGTTCCAGGAGGTCAACCTGAACGTGGGCTGCCCGTCCGACCGCGTCAGGAGCGGCAGCTTCGGCGCCTGCCTGATGGCTGAGCCACGGCTGGTCGGCGAGTGCCTGGCCGCGATGGCCCAGAGCGGGCTGCCCGTCAGCGTCAAGCACCGCATCGGCATCGACGCCGCCGACGCGTACGAGGACCTCCTGCGGTTCGTGGACGTCGTGGAGCGCTCGTCGGGCGGGGTCAGCGCGGCCTACACCGTGCACGCCAGGAAGGCGTGGCTCAAGGGACTCTCCCCGAAGGAGAACCGCTCCGTGCCTCCCCTGAGGTACGGCGAGGTGTACCGCCTCAAGCGCGACCGGCCGGGCCTCTGGGTGGAGCTCAATGGCGGCGTCCAGGACGTCCCTGACGCCGTGGAGCATCTGCAGCAGGTGGACGGCGTCATGATCGGCAGGGCGTTCTACGAGGACCCCACGCTGTTGGCGGACGTCGACCCCGCGCTGTCTGGCAACGACCGCAGCGTGACTCGCAGGGGCGTCATCGAGGCGATGATCGATTACGCGGCAGAGGAGACGGCCCGCGGCACGCCTCTGGCGCCCATCTCGAAACACATGTTGAACCTGTTCAAGGGTGTGCCCGGGGCGAGGACGTGGCGCCGGGTGCTGACCGAGGGGGCGCACCGGCCCGGTGCCGGGCCAGCGCTCGTGCTGCGCGCTCTGAGGGCCGTTCCCGACGAGGTCCTGGATGCCAGGATCGGCGGCCGGGCGGCCAGGCAGGCGGCGGCGGCCTGAGGAGCCTCGGTTGACCTGAGGTTCAGGCACCCACCGTGCGCAACAGGTCGCGGGCGATGATCAGGTGCTGTATCTCGTCGGTGCCCTCCCCGATGCGGGTGAGGCGCGCGTCGCGCCAGAAGCGCTCCACCGGGTAGTCCTTCGTGTACCCGTAGCCGCCCAGCACCTGGATCGCTGCGTCACAGGCGGCCACGCCGGCCACGCTGCCCTTGAGCTTCGCCATGGCCGCTGCCGCGGTGTGCTCGCGGCCGGCATCGCGTAGGGCCGCCGCCTTGCGCACCAGCAGCCGCGCCGCCTCGAGCTCCGTCGCCATCTCGGCCAGCTGGAACGAGATCGCCTGGTGCTTCGCGATCGGCTTGCCGAACTGCCTGCGCTCGACCGAGTACGCCAGGGCAACCTCCAACGCCGCCCTGCCCAGGCCGATGCCCATCGCCCCTATCCCTATGCGACCGCCGGTGAGCACGTGCGAGACGTCCGCGAACGCCTCGCCCTCCCGGCCCAGCAGGTCGGCAGCGGGCACGCGCATCCCTTCGAAGGTGAGCGGCGTGGTGTCGGAGCTGGACAGGCCCAGCTTCTTCTCCGGCTTGCCGCGCACGAGCCCCGGCGTGGCGCCGTCGACGACGAACGCGCTTATCCCGTGAGACCGCTCGCGACCCGCCGCGGGCTCCGACGTCCGCGCCATGACCACGTAGGTGCTGCCAACGGTGCCCTGCGTGATGAAGACCTTGCTGCCGTCGACGACGTAGTGGTCGCCTTCGTGGCGGGCACGCGTGCGCAGCGACGCCGCGTCCGAGCCCGCGGTCGGCTCGGTGAGGCACCAGGCACCGAGCCTGTGGGCCGCGGCGAGTGGCGGCACCCACTCCTGCATCTGCCGCTCGTCCGCAGCGGTCAGCAGGTGGCCGAGGCACAGCGAGTTGTGGGAGGCGACGGTGAGGGCCAGGGAGCCGTCGAAGGCCGCGACCTCCTCGATCACCAGTGCCGCGGTCTGGGTGTCGAGGCCGGAGCCGCCGTAGCGCTCAGGGACCTGCAGACCGAAGAGCCCCAGCTCGCCGAGGCGAGCCACCAGCTCATGCGGGAACGCGCCCGTGACGTCGCGTTCGGCCGCGCCCGGCGCTACCTCGTCACGCAGGACCTCGCGCAGCGGACCCAGGAGGGCGCGCTGGTCGGCGCTGAGGTCGAACCACGCCGGCTCGGCAGGGATCGCATCGCTCATGGCCTTCAGTATTGACGCCGCCCGGCCCCTTCGGGGTTAACCGCACGCTGCTGGTACACTCCGCCGCATGGATCAGGGGCCCTACTGGCTGAGAGGTGTGCGCGGTGCGACGACGGTCGCGAAGGACGTCCCGGAGCTCGTCCTGGCAGCGACCCGGGAGCTGCTCACGGCCATGTTGGACGCCAACGGCGTCGCCGATTTCGACGTCATCGCCTCGATCTTCTTCACGACCACGTCCGATCTGACGTCCACCTTCCCGGCGGAGGCAGCGAGGGAGCTGGGCATGAACATGGTGCCGCTACTGTGCAACCAGGAGATCCCGGTGCCCGGCCGGCTCAAGCGTTGCGTCAGGGTGATGATGCAGGTGAACACGCGCCGCTCTCAGAGCGAGATGGTCCACGTGTACCTGCGGGAGGCGCGGTCGCTCAGGCCCGACCTCACCAGCGCCCAGTAGCGGTCAACGCGTGAGCGGACCAGCCGTAGCGTAGGTCTGCACCTATGAAAGTTGTAAAGGGAAGCGCGCCGCACCCTTGGTTGGAGGAGGGGTGGAGCGCGCCGGCCTGGGGTAGCTGCCGCCTGAGCTCAGCGGCTGTGGTTATCGGACTTTATTCGCGTGCTGTGGGCAGCCTTCGCTGACCGAACGTTGCTGGCGATCCGGTCTTGGTAGAGCTGCCGAAGCTGTTCGACCGTGTAGTACATCGGCCACCTCCTATGAACAACTATAGGAGAACGCCGAGATACTTGTCAATAGGTGGCGGGCGATATTAGAGGCCGATCGCGACTTGGCGGAGATTGATCACGACTTGGCGGAGACCGATCGCGACCAGGCGGAGACCGATCGCGACATGCCCGCGACCATCGTTCTCACGCGCGGTAGGTGTGGGCGAGGGGTTGGAGGGTTGGCTCAGCCGACCAACGAACGCTGAAGCTCGTCGATGACGTCGCGTACCGAGCGCTCGTCGAGATGATAGTAGGAGCGGTTGCCCTTCTTCGCGACCTCAACCAGGCCCATCTCCTTGAGGAGCTTCAGATGACCGCTGGTCGTGGGTTGGCTGACCCCGACCTGTTTCGCCAGGTCACCGACCGTGAGAGGGAACTGCGAGAGCCGGCCGATCAGCACCATGAGAAGAAGCCGGGTTGGGTCGCTGAACGCCTTGAGCTTGCCCGCCAGGTCCGAGAGCTCGGACTGCTGCTGCGCGAAGAGGCTCTCGGCGTGCACGCCGTAGCCAACGTAGTCGACGCCGCCGAAGTCGAGGTGGAAGCCCCCCTGGGAGGCGAAGTACAGGGGGACGACGACGAACCGGCCACCCTCGTCCTGTGCCTTCCTGAACGAATCGGCAGCGCCCTCGAAGCGCACGAAGTGGTGCTCCGGCAGCGCCGACAGCAGGTCGCCTGTCAGCTCGACCTCGGCCTCGAGCTCCCTGGCCGCGGCCTCGCTGACCGCCCTGCCCTCGCGGTCCCAGGCAGGTTGCAGGAACACCCACAGTGCTGTCAGCCCCTCCTGGATGCCGTGGGCCACGTCGGGCCGGCTCAGGCCCTCGAGCTGCGACTCCAGTTGGGCGTACTTCTTGTCGCGCTCCTCCGGGGTGTCAGCGTCCATGTCCTTGGCGATCTGGGCCAGACCCTCGAGCACGCGGCCGGGCAGGGAAGGGAAGTCCGCCAGGAACCGATCGGGCGAGCCGTCCAGGGCGTAGCCGAGGCTGCAGGCGGCCAGCAGCAGCTCGTGGCCCAGCGCCATCACCTCGCCCTTCTCCCAGGACCGCCTGACCGTGTCTATGGTGGTGCCGCCGCTCTCCCTGAGCTGCCTCACCCATTGGAGCTCGCCGTCGCGGTCGCGGTCCAGCCGGCGCCTGAGGTAGTAGTACGCGTAGGCCAGCTCGAGCACCGGCGCGGGCGTGACGATCAGCCGCCTCCGACCCACGAGGGGAGCGGAGAACGACAGGATCGCGTCTTCGTTCATTGGCACGGGCCGATGATAGCAGCCTGAACGTATGCGCGACGTGCGCGCAGGAGCGCGAGATGGACCGCTCTAGGCCTCCCACTCGCTGACGCGCAGGAGGTCGCCTCCGTCGCACACGGCGTTCAAGACCTTGTGCGAGCGGTTCATCGTGACCTCCAGCGTCGCGTTGTCGAGGCTGCTCGGGCCGACGAGCGCCTTGCGGACGAAGTACCCGCCGCCCGTGACGCTCATCTCTGAGGTCTTGGACAGGCGGACCTTGATCACCTCGCCGTGAGCGTCGGTCCTCACCTGGCAGAGCAGGAAGTTGCCGTCCTCCTTGAAGCGCGGGTCCTGGCGTCGGAACAGGCCGAACATGAGAGCAGTCTAGCGTTGCTATGCTCGCTCGCGTCCATGGCACGCCTTCTGCCCGCCGACCCGAGCGGCATAGCCAGCGCGGCCGCCCACCTGCGTGCGGGCGGGCTGGTGGCGTTCCCGACGGAGACCGTCTACGGGTTGGGTGCTTCGGCGCGGGACCTAGCGGCCGTGGAGAAGGTGTTCACGGCCAAGTCGAGGCCCGCCGACCATCCGTTGATCGTCCACCTGCCGGACGCCGGCCAACTGTGGGCCTGGGCGGACCCCGCGTCCCTCTCCGCCGAGGCGAGAAAGGTCGCTGCCGAGCTGGCCGCAGCCTTCTGGCCGGGGCCGCTCACGTTGGTGCTGCCCGCGCGCGACGACGTGCCGCGAGCGGTGACTGGGGGCCAGGACACGGTGGCGCTGCGCGTGCCCGCTGACCAGGTCGCGGCCGCGCTTTTGAGGGCGTTCGGCGGAGCCGTCGTGGCGCCGTCCGCCAACCGGTTCGGTCGGGTCAGCCCCACCGACGCGAGGCACGTCCTGGCGGAGTTCCCTGCTGAAGACGAGATCGTCGTGCTCGACGGCGGCCGTACTCGCCACGGCCTCGAGTCGACGATCCTCGACCTGTCACGGGGGCCCGCTCGGCTCCTCAGGCCGGGCGCGCTGCCGGCTCACGAGATCTCCGCTGTGGTGCCCGTCATCGGGCCGGGGCCGGAGGCGCCCCGCGCACCCGGGACCCTGCCCCGCCACTACGCCCCCACGACGCCCCTCCGCCAGGTGAGCACCGAGGACCTCGAGCGCGGCGTTGGCGCCTCGACCGGCGTGATCGCACGCCGACCACCGGCCGGTGCCGTTCCGCACGCGCCGTTCCGCGGCTCCAAGCCGCCGCCGGCCGAGGCCAGGTGGCTGGTTCTGCCGAGCGACCCGGCCGGGTTCGCGCACGAGCTCTACGCCGCGGTCCGCCATCTCGACGCCCTAGGACTGCGGGAGGTGCTGGTGGAGAGGCCCGAAGACGCCCCCGCCTGGCTGGCGGTGAGGGACCGGTTGGACCGCGCGACCGCCGAGGGAGGCGACGGCGCCAGGGGGGCCGCGGGGAGCGACGCTCCGCTCGTGGCGGTGGTCATGGGCAGCGCCAGCGACTGGGAGACGATGCGCCACGCAGATGAGGTCCTGAGCAGCTTCCGCGTGCCGCATGTGTGCAAGGTCGTGTCTGCCCATCGCACCCCGGATCGCATGGCGGCCTTCGCGCGGGGAGCCGAGGACCGAGGCATCCAGGTCATAGTCGCAGGCGCCGGCGGCGCGGCGCATCTGCCCGGCATGATCGCCGCCCAGACGCACCTGCCGGTCCTCGGCGTCCCCGTGCGCAGCTCGGCTCTGTCGGGCATGGACTCGCTGCTGTCGGTGGTTCAGATGCCCAGGGGGGTGCCGGTCGGGACGCTGGCGATAGGGGAGGCGGGTGCGGTCAACGCGGCGCTCATGGCCGTGGCGATCCTGGCCCTGACGCGCCCGGAGCTCCGCGATCGCCTGGTGGCCTACCGACAGGAGCAGACCGCAGCAGCAGAACGCTCGACCCTGCCTTCACCCAGCTTCGAGCCATGACCCCCGGCGCTCGGGCCACCGCCGGTCGGCTCCTGCCCGGGGTGACGATCGGCGTGGTGGGCGGTGGTCAACTGGGGAGGATGTTGGGCCAGGCCGCGCGGCGCATGGGGTTCGGCTTCAACGTGCTGGCCCCCGGCGACAGCCCGCCGGCGGCGGCGGTAGCAGACCGTCACTTCGCGGCGCGGCTCGACGACGCCAGGACGATGCGAGCGTTCGCGCAGTCGGTAGACGTGCTCACGTTCGAGTTCGAGAACGTCTCCAGCGACGCCTTGGAGGCGGCCGCCGAGGTCGGCCTCGTGAGGCCGTCGCCCGCGGCGCTCCACACCACCCAGCACCGCGGCCGCGAGAAGGTCTTCCTGCGGCTGCAGGGCATCCCGACAGCGAGCTTCCGGCTCGTGGACCCAGAAAGCGACCTGCACGCCGCCGTGGAGGAGGTGGGCGTGCCGTGCGTGGTTAAGACGGCGGGCTTCGGGTACGACGGCAAGGGCCAGTTCGTGATCGAGGACCGCAGCGAGGTACCGGCCGCGGTGGCCGCGCTGGCGGGCGCTGGCGCTCTCGTGGTGGAGGAACGCATCGACCTGGCCGCCGAGCTCTCCGTCGTGGTGGCGCGAGGCCCGAACGGCGACATGGTGAGCTACGCCCCGTTCCTCAACCGGCACGTCGCTCAGGTCCTCGACGTCACGCTCGCACCGTTCGCGGACGGTGCTGCGGGCTGGGGGCCGGTGGCCGCCGAGGTCGCCCTGCAGGCTCGAGAGGTCGCCGAGCGGGTGACCGCGAAGCTGGACCTGGTCGGCCTGTGCTGCGTCGAGTTCTTCCTGAGCGGGAGCGGCGAGCTGATGGTCAACGAGATCGCGCCCCGACCGCACAACTCCGGGCACCTGACGATAGAGGCGGCCGAGACCAGCCAGTTCGAGCAGCAGGTCAGGGCGGTGTGCGGGCTGCCGCTCGGTTCGACGCGCCTGCAGAGGCCGGCCGCGATGGCCAACCTGCTCGGTGACCTCTGGTCTGACGGGGACCCCGATCTCGCCGGTGCACTGCGGGTCCCGGGCGTCGCGCTGCACCTCTACGGCAAGGCGGAAGCTCGGCCGGGACGCAAGATGGGCCACCTCACCGCGACGGCTGACACCGTCGAGGAGGCCGAGGACAAGGTGCTGAGGGCGCGGGCAGCTCTATCGCGGTCCGGGCGGCCCGCGACCTAGGCGCGAAGCCGCGTCGACGGGTTCAGGGGCGGCCCGTGACCTAGGCGCGCGCGGCCTTCCCCAAGCTCTCCTTGAGCAGCTGCATGACGTCGACGATCACGGCGTCGTCCTCGTCTTCGGACGGCTCTTCCTCCTCGGGCGCCTCGTGCACGCCTTCGCCCGACTTGAGCCGCTTCTCGACGAGCTTGGTGATGCGCTCTGACCTGGCGTCCCCGAGCTCTGACGTGTCCAGCGAATCGGCCGCGAGGGCCTCGACCGCGCCCTCGATCGCCTTGACGTCGTCGACGTCCGCCGTCTCGAGCTCCGGCAGGCCCACGTCCTGTGGTGAGCGCACCTCGTCGTGGTACCTCAGCGTCATGCCCCTCAGGGTGCCGCCCACCGAGACGATCGCGAGCGGGTAGGACGTGCCGCGCATCACGAACGTCGCGATGCCGGCGCGGTCCTCCTCGGCCATGCTCGCCGCCAGCAGCCGGTAGGCGGTGGCGGCGTCCTTGCCAGGCAGAAGCACGTAGGTGTTCTGCACGTAGCTGGGATCCAGGTCCGAGCGAGGCACGAAGACGTCGAGGTCAATGACGCGTGAGCGATCGGGATCGAGCGCTTCCAGCTCCTCGTCCTCCACCATCACGAACTCGTCCTCGCCCACCGGGTACCCGCGGACGATCTCGTCGGAGGTCAGGATCTCGCCGTCGGCCTCGCAGAAGTAGCGCCGGGACAGCGGGGTGCCGTCGGGAGCGATCATGCGCAGGGAGATGCCGCCCGGCCGAGTCGTCGGGTAGAGCTCGACGGGCAGCGTCACCAGGCCGAACGCCAGCGTGCCGGACCAGACCGGCCGGCCGCGGGGCGTGCGGTCCTTGCCATCGCCCTTCTTGCCCTTCTCCTTCGACTTGCCCGCGGAGCCTCCCTTGGCGGCGCTCTTCTTCGAGCCGGACGTTTTCTTGGTGGTCGCGCTCTTGGCCTTGGCCTCAGGCACGGGCAGCCGCCTTGTCGCCGCCCGCCGCCAGGCTGCGCTCCAGCGCCGCGGTGAGGTCGTCGGTGCGCGGGCGCTTGGGGGCCCTCTTCGGACGAACCTTCTTGCCCTCGCGCTTGCTCTCGATGAGCGCGAGCACGCTCTCCCGGTACTCGTCCTCGTACGCCTCCGGTTCGAAGTCGTCGGCCAGCATCTGGATCAGCTGCCGGGCCATCTTCAGCTGCTTCTCGTCGAGGTCCTGGTCCGAGCGGGGCTGGAACTCCTCCAGCGGCAGGACCTCGCCGGCGTGCTTGAGCGTCACGAGCATGGGGTAGCCGGCGTGTAGACGCAACGCGCCCTGGTACTCCTTGGCACGCATCACCCAGCGGGCGACGCCGACGCGCTCGACCCTGGCGAGGGCGGCCGCCAGGGCGAAGTAGGCGTCCGGGTCCCCGTCCGGCCCCAGGTAGTAGGGACGCTCGAACCAACGGTGCTCGATGGCGTCTGGCGGCACGAAGCGCAACACCTCGATGTCACGGGACGGTTCGGGCTCGAGCTCGTCCAGCTCCGACGGATCCAGACTGACTATGCGGCCCTCCGGCGTGACGTACCCGCGCTGTATGTCTTCGTACTCGACCACCTTGCCGGTGTCGGGGTTGACCATCACCTGCTTCACGGGCACGCCGTCATCTCGGTGGAGGAGACGGAACGAGACGCGCTTGTCCTCGACCGCCGAGTACAGCTTGACCGGCACCTCGACCTTCTCGAGCTGGAGCACGCCCTTCCAGATCGCCCTGGCGCTCACGGCGACGGCTCCAGGTCAGAGAGCGCTGCCAGCGCCTTTGACAAGGGCACCGCCGCCTCCTCGAACCCCTCCCACGGGTCCTTCTTCAGCGAGGCCAGTCGCCTGCGGGCTCCCGCGATGTCGTACGCGCCGGGGTGCTCGAGCTTGCCGAGCTCCTCCCACCGCAGCGGCACCGCCACCGGCGCGCCCTCGCGTGACCGCGTGGAGTAGTTGACGATCGCGGTCGACCCCCTGCCGTTGCGCAAGTAGTCCACGAAGACCTTCCCACCGCGCTTGGACTTCGACAGGTGAGTGGTAAGGCGATCGGGGTCCGACGCCGCCAGCGCGTCGGCGACGGCCTTGGCGAAGCCCTTGACCTCGTCCCAGTCGGCCTCCGGCGCAAGCGGCACGACGACGTGGAGCCCCTTGCCGCCGGTGGCGCGCAGGAAGGCTCCCAGGCCCAGGCGTGTCAACAGGTCCCGCAGCCGACGGGCGACCGTCTTGATGTAGTCGAGCTCGACACCGGGGCCGGGGTCGAGGTCGAAGACGACGATGTCAGGCTGCTCCAAGTGATCGACAGTGCTGCCCCACGCGTGGACCTCGAGCACCCCGAGCTGAACGAGCGATACGAGGTCGGAGACGGACTCCAGGTAGACGTAGTCGTCAACGTCCTCCTTCTCCTGGATCGGGATCCTGGGCAACCCAGGGGCGAAGGAGGGACCGGGGTGTTTCTGGTAGAAGCACTGCTCGGCCGTGCCCTCCGGGCACCTGACGAGCGCCAGGGGCCGCCTGGCGGCCCGGCGCAGCAGCTCCTCACCCACGGCCGCGTAGTACTCGGCCAGGTCGAGCTTGGTCACGCCCTGGTCCGGGTAGAGCACGCGGCCGGCGTTCGTGAGCCTCACGCCCGCGACCTCTGCCTCCCGCTTGCCACGCTTCACTCCGGGGTCGGCCACGCTAACGCCTCCATCGTCATCAGCCTCTTCGTACCGGCGGCCATCCGCCAGGGACACGCGCTCCCGGTCAGCCGGCGCGGGCGCGACCTCGGACGGGTCCTTGTCCTCACGAAGGTGTCGGTACCGTGGGTGGCGCAGGCGGCCGCCATCCGTGACGCCCGAGTAGGCGACCTCCACCACCAAGCGCGGCTCCACCCATGTCGCGCCCGTCCTGACCGCGTCGGCGGGCAGGCGCTCCACGAACGGTGAGGTGTCGGTCGTTATCGGGTCCAGCCGCTCCGCCAGGTCGGCGATCCCGCCGCGACCGAAGCCCGTGCCCACCTTGCCGACGAACCTCAAGCCACCTCCGGGCACCGGGCGACCCAGGAGCAGGGCACCGAAGCCGGTCCGCGAGCCGCGCGGGCCCGTGAACCCGCCCACGACGAGGTCGTCTGTCAGCAAGCAGGTCGTCTTGAGCCAGTCATCGGTCCGGCCAGCCCGATACGACGAGCCCAGGCGCTTCGACACCACGCCCTCGAGCCCCAGTCGGCAGGCGTGCTCGTAGACGTCGGTGCCGGGAACGTCCAGGTGGTCGGTGTACCTGAGCACCCCGTTCACGCCTGCGAGCAGTTGCCTCAGCGCCGCCTTGCGCTCCTCGAGGGGCGCGGGCCGGTAGTCGCGGCCCTCTAGATAGAGGAGATCGAACAGCTGGTAGCTGAGGCGCGTCCGGGTCGCACGCGGGTTGGCCGAGCGGGGTTGGGCCGCGCGCTGCAACGCCCCGAAGTCAGGCTTCCCGTCGACTCCGACGGCGATGACCTCCCCGTCGAGGATGGCGTTCTTGACGTCCAGCTCCTCCAGGGCCACCGCGACGGACGGGAACCTGTCGGTCCAATCCAGCCCGTTGCGCGTGATCAGCCGAACCTCGCCGCCTTCGAGCCGCGCGGCCAGGCGGTAGCCGTCGAACTTGACCTCGTGCACCCAGTCGCCGCCGCGAGGTGGGCGCTCGGCGAGCTTCGCCAGCGCCAGCTCGATGCGCCTGGGGAACGGGGCCGGGACGGACTCCGAAGACCACACGACGCGCGAGCCCGGCGCCGCGGAGGATCCGCTCGACCTGTT
>DASVCK010000082.1:0-5898 GCA_036381675.1 Trueperaceae bacterium
CGTCTGCTCTGGTCGGGGCGGCAAAGCGTAGAAGCCAAACGCGAGTCTAGCATGACGGGCCGGCCTTGACGCAAGCAGCAGCGGCAGCAGCATCAGGCAGCAGCGGCAGCAGCAGCACACCAGCAGCAGGCGACTCAAACCTGCCGGCGTAGGCCTTTGGGCAGGAGCGAGCGAGCTGCGCCCGCCTCGGCGCGCGCGAAGCCCAGCGGGAAGCCTGAGTGAGTGACCAGGCTGGTACCGGTGGCGCCCCGTGCGGGGAAGGTTCCCCCGGCACGGAACGCTGCCAGGGCGTCCGGGTCGCCGTCGAGCTCGATCACCGGTCCTACCCAGGCCTCGGCAGCAGCCAGCGCCAGGGCGTGCGAGGGCTCGAAGCGGGCCAGCTTGCCTGCGCTCTGGACGTCCCCGAGGTGGACGCCCGCCCGCAGCACATGAACGCCCTGCAGCGGGGCGAAGGCCCCTGGCAACGCCAGCAGGTGCTTGCCGTAGCGCTCCACCCGACGACCTTCCAGCCAGCCATCGGCCAGATGCGCGGCAGCGAACGCGCGCCAGGCAGCGGCCTCGCCCTCTGCGGCTGTGTGCTGGGTCCGCCTAGCGGCGCGCCCGCCCTTCGCTGTGCCTCGGCTCACCGGACCGCCGGCGCGGCGCGGCGGCGACCCCGCGGCTGCCGGCTCGCGGCGGAGCAAGGCCACGAAGTGCCCGTCACCGACGCCGCGATGGGGCCAGATCCGCGCCGCTCCCGGCAACCCGAACCTCTCCGTGCCCGACGTGCCGGCGAGTCCGACGGGCTCGAGCGCGAAGTCACCGCGGCGCTCGAGTAGCCACGCCACGACCTCTTCGTTCTCTCGGGGATCGAAGGTGCAGGTGCTGTAGACGAGCCGCCCACCGGGGGCGACCAGGTCGGCCGCCTGGGCGATGAGGCGCCGCTGCAGGAGCGCGTGTCTGGTGACGGCCGCTTCGCTCCATGCCGCCCTGGCGGACACGGACCGCCTGAACATGCCCTCGCCCGAGCAGGGTGCGTCGAGCAACACCGCGTCCGCTCGGCCACCCAGCGGCCCGCCAAGCCTGTCGACGGGGCCGTGAGTGACGACGGCGTTCGTCACCCCCAGGCGCTCGACGTTGCCCAGCAGGGACCGCGCCCTGCTCTCACCGAGGTCGTTCGCGATCACGAGGACGCGGTCGCCGGCGATGCCTGCAGCGTGCGTCGCCTTGCCGCCCGGCGCGGCGGCCACGTCGACGACGAGCTCGCCGCGTACCGGCGCGAGCGCCTCGGCGACCGCCATGGCGGCGGGGTCCTGCTGGTAGAAGACGCCGGCGTCGTTCAGCGGATGAGCGGCGACCTCCGCGCTGCTAGCGGCTACCACGCGTCCGGACGGGCACCAGGGGACGGGATCGGTCCGCCACGGCAGGTGGGCGGCCAGTTCCTCGACACTGCCCCGCAGCGGGTTGAGGCGTACGCCAGGAGCACGCGGCTCGTCGAGAGCGGCCAGAAGGGCCGCCGCCTCGTCCCCCAGGAGCTCGCGCATGCGGGCGGCGAACGCCGGTGGAAGCGGTTCCGAGGTAGGGGGCGCTGTCAACTTGGGGTCGCAGGAACTCGGCCGCGAAGCTCAGGAGGGCTCGGGTCGTGCGGTAGGAGCCGCGTCGCCCGGCTCGTCCGGCTCGCTCGTCACCTGGCCGTGCGCGGCGGCGGCAGCAGCAGCTGCCGCTCCGGACAGGCCGGCAGCGACGTCGGCGTCGAGCTGCCTGATCTCCTCTATGAACCGGTCCACGGAGTCGAAGTCACGATAGACGCTGAGGTAGCGGATGTAAGCGACGTCATCTAGCGCCTTGAGGAACTGCAGCACTCGTTTGCCGATGAGCTCGCTGCTCACCTCGGGTGCTTGCACCTCGTCCTCGAACCCGTACGCGAACTCCCGCAGCACTTTCTCGGACACGGGCCGCTTGTTGGCGGCGATGCGCAGCTTCTGCAACAGCTTGTCGGGGTCGAAGGCCTCGTGGCGGCCGGAGCGCTTGCGCACCATGAGCGCTTCGAACTGAGCGCGCTCGTAGGTCGTGAACCGGCGCAGGCAGTTCAGGCACTCGCGGCGGCGGCGGATCGAGGCGCCCTCGTCGGACGGCCGCGAGTTCACGACCTTGGTGTCGTCGGCGGAGCAGTACGGGCAGCGCATCAGCGCTTCTTGTACAGGTCCTCGGCGTCGAGGCCGGACTCTCGCCTGGGCCCGATGTCGAAGGTCGCCTCGCTGCCCTCGAACGTCTCCTCGAACCCGCTGCCCTCGAGACGGCTGAGGTCGCCGTAGAGGTCTACAGCCGGTTCCAGCCCGGCCGCGTAGGCGTCCTCGGCCGCGCTGGCGTCTGCCTCGTCTGCCACCATGTGGCGCAACGCCGGCGGCCGTCCCACGAGGCCAAGCTCATGCGTCCACAGGAGATCGAAGGTCTCGTACTCGTGGTCGTCATCGTCGAGGCCGTGCCCCGCATGCTCCGGCTCGGGCTCGCCCTCGACCGGCCCATCTTCCTCGCCGGCGTCGACAAGGTCTTCGGCGTCATCCTCGCCGGTGAGCTCCCACGGCTGCAGGTAGTCGTCCTCCTGCCTGACGTTCACGTTGAGGGCGGCTCTCACCTCGGGCAACATGGCCTCGGCGACCCTGGGCGGCTCCGGGAGGTCAACGCTTACCGCCTGGCCGCTGACGCCGGAGGACTCGAGCGAGCCGAAATAGCGGACGGCACGCACCAGGGCCTGGTCGTGGCGCGGGTCCGAGCTCAAGCGGGACGGCACCACGACGTTCGCGCGCGGGAACGTGAACCGCTGCCTGAACCCGGTGACCATGCTCGAGAGGGCGCCCTGGACCGCGTGCATCTGCACCGAGTCGAGCGCAGGCGGCGCGACGATCACCACCCAGCCGACGCTGAGGAGCCGCGCGGCGGTCTTGAGCACGAGGAAGGAGCTGCGCACGGTCTCGGCCATGACCTCGAAGAACTCGGCCTCGGCCATGTTCTCGAACGGCGTCGTGTTGACGTGCTCGGCCAGGTGCACCACGCCGCCCAGCGCCCCGAAGATCTCGAGCACCTTGTGGTAGGTGGTGAGCACGTCCATCTGGGTGGTCATGTCCGCCTGGATGGGGATGGCCTGGCCACCGAGCTCCTCGACCTCGGCGGCGGTCTTGGCAGCCAGGTCTACGTCGCGGTCGGCGCAGACGACGTGGTAGCCGGCACGCCCGTAAGCGAGCGCGACGGCCCTCCCGAAGCCCTGGCCCACGTTCGTGACCAGGACCACCCTGGCTCTCTCCATTCGGCTAGGATACGACTTCCTCATCCCTGACCCGGGTAACCGCCCGACGTGTGAGCCATCCCGCTTCATCGGGGGGCTCGGCGAGGGAACCTGGAGCCGTCAAGGGTGCCCGCAGGAGCCTCACGGAGGATGAATGCTACGCAGGAACCAGAAGAGTCAGCCGGCCGAACCTGTCAAGCGCGAGCCCTTCACGTACATCCACAAGGGCACCACCTTCGAGGGCAGGATCAAGGCGGAGGGCCGCGTGCGCGTGCACGGGGTCGTGAAGGGTGAGGTTGACGTCGCCGGCATCGTCGAGGTCGCTCCGGCCGGCGTGATCGTGGGCGCCACGGTGAAGGCGGAGGAACTGCGCGTCCTGGGCAGGGTAGAGGCCGACGTCGTCGTGAGCGGCAAGGTCGAGATCTGGAACGGCGGCGAGCTCGTGGGCGACGTCAAGGCGGCGGCTCTCGACATCGAGGAGGGCGCTCGCTTCACGGGCCGCAGCGAGATGACTCGCCCGGGTGGCGGCAGGGTAGCCGCCGACGTGCTGCGAGAGACCGTCGCCGCCGACAGGCGCCACGACCCCTCGCCGCGGGTGACGGGCGGCGTCAGCGCGCTCCCCCCTTCCGACGAGCCGGAAGATCCGGCGGGCGGAGCCGAGGGCGAGCCGGCACAGGCCGACGACGCTCGGCCGGCCGCCGCGACCGCCGAGCCGTAAGCGCTTGGCGCCGCTCGCGGTGTGGCTTTGCAGCCCCAGGCTGCGTGCGCTCGTGACTGACTGCTACACTGGCGCGTGCCTGCGCTGACCACTGCGTTCTCCCCGGTCGGGAGGCGAGATGGCGCTTGAGCGCCTCTTCAGACGGAACCGTCCGACTCGCAAGGAGGACGACAACAGTCCGGCCGGCCTGTGGCTCAAGTGCGATGCCTGCAACGCCCAGATCTACCGCAAGGACCTGATCGCCAACCTTCACGTGTGCCCGGAGTGCGGGCATCACTACAGCATGCCCGTGGACGCGCGGCTGGACATGCTGGCGGACGTCGGCACGTTCGAACGTTGGTCCGGTTCGATCCGGCCCGTCGACCCCCTCGAGTTCGAGGACACCCAGCCCTACACGGAACGTATCGAGAAGGCCGAGCAGCGGCAAGGTCGCCCGGACGCCATCGTCACGGGTGCATGCGAGGTGGGCGGTCTAGAGGTCGGGATCATCGTCATGGACTTCTTCTTCCTCGGCGGCTCGATGGGCTCGGTCGTGGGCGAGGAGATCGCCAGGGCGGCGGAGCGGTCGGCCGATGAGGGCAGGTCTTTCGTCGCCATCACCGCATCCGGTGGCGCCCGCATGCAGGAGGGCGCCCTCTCGCTCATGCAGATGGCGAAGACGACCGTCGCGCTGGAGCGCCTGGCCCGCGCCCGCCTGCCGTACGTGAGCGTGCTGAGCCACCCCACGACAGGCGGCGTCACCGCCAGCTTCGCCACGCTCGGCGACGTGATCCTGGCTGAGCCTGGCGCCCTCATCTCTTTCGCCGGACCCAGGGTGATCCAGCAGACCATCAAGCAGGACCTGCCCGAGGGTTTCCAGCGTGCGGAGTTCCTGCTCCACAAAGGCATGGTGGACGACGTCGTGCAGCGCAAGGACCTGAAGGCCAGGCTGGTGACGGTGCTCAGCGCCCTGTCCGGGGCCGGGGCGCGCGCGCCCAAGGAGAAGGTCAGTGCCGCTGCCGTTTGAGAAGCCTATCGAGGACCTCGAGGCGCGCATCGAAGACATGCGCCGGTACGCAGCCGAGCAGCAGGTCGACATGTCGGAGGAGATCGCCCTCCTGCAGTCGCGCCTGGACCGGCTCAAGAGCGACACCTTCGAGAACCTGACCCGCTGGCAACGGGTCCAGGTCGCACGGGCGCCGGGCCGGCCGACGGCGCTCGACTACCTGACGACGGCGTTCAACGACTTCTCCGAGCTGCATGGGGACCGCGCGCTGGGTGACGACCCCGCGATGGTGACCGGGCTGGCCAAACTTGACGGCAGGCAGGTCGTGGTGATCGGGCAGCAGAAAGGCCGCGACACCAAGGAGAACATCTCTCGCAACTTCGGCATGAGCCATCCCAGCGGCTACCGCAAGGCCATGCGCATGTTCGACTTGGCCGACAAGTTCAGGCTGCCGGTCGTATGTCTCATCGACACCCCCGGCGCCTACCCCGGGCTGGCGGCAGAGGAGCAGGGGCAGGCCTGGGTGATCGCGGCTTGCATCCAGCGCATGAGCCGCCTCGAGGTGCCGGCCGTGAGCGTCGTGATCGGAGAGGGCGGGTCAGGCGGCGCGTTGGCCATAGGGGTCGCGAACCGCGTGCTCATCCTCGAGAACGCCATCTACTCGGTGATCAGCCCTGAGTCGTGCGCCGCGATCCTGTGGCGGGACTCAGGCGAGGCCGAGAAGGCAGCCGAGGCGCTGAAGCTCACTGCCAAGGACCTGTTGGAGCAGGGGGTCGTGGACCGCGTCATCCCGGAGCCGCTGGGCGGCGCCCACAGCGCCAGCGCCGAGGCGATCGCGACCTTCGAACGCGTGCTCAGGGAAGAGCTGGCCGCCCTGGAGGGCCTCTCCGTGAAGGCGCTGCTGGAGCAGCGCTACGATCGCTTCCGAAGCCT
>DASVCK010000083.1:0-18004 GCA_036381675.1 Trueperaceae bacterium
GAAGCCGGCGGCCAGGTAGACGATCCTGCTGTCGCGCGCGCGGGCGCCGGCCACACCGACGAGGATGGCCAGTATCACGGCGAGAAGCGACGTGGCGCTGACGATCCAGAAGTGGGTCTTGGGTGCAGCCAGGACGGGGTCGCTCTGCGGCGACGAGAACAGCAGCCAGAAGAGCAGGAACGCCATGAGCGAGCCGGCTAACGGACCCAGCAGTGCCTGGATGTTGCGCACGAGCCGTAGGATGCATCTTCCACTCTTACGGCGGCATGACCCAGTTCACTACGTGCCCGCCGGGCCGGCTATGCAGCAGGCCGCAGCCGCACTTAAGCGAGCGCCGCTACCATATGCGCATGTTCAGGTTCACGAGGTGGCAGGTGCCGTTGCTGCTGCTCTTCCTCCTCCTCGCCTGCGGATCGGCTCCGGAGGCGGGTGGCGGGGAGGTACCCAGGTCTCCGTCTCTCGCGGCGTGCGCCGTGTTCCCGCCTGACCACATCTGGAACGCCCGCGTGGACGGCCTGCCAGTGGATCCGAACTCGGACGCCTACGTCGCCACGATAGGAAGCGAGGCGACCGTGCACCCAGACTTCGGAGCCGGGCTCTGGGAGGGAGCGCCGATCGGGATCCCGTACACGACGGTGGCCACCGGGCAGCCGCCGGTGGCGATCAGCTTCTATTACGAGGACGAGAGCGACTTGGGCCCCTATCCGATCCCGCCGGACGCGCCGGTGGAAGGTGCCCTTGCCGGCGGCGTGGCTGACGGCGGCGACCGCCACGTGCTCGTCGTCGACGTGGACGCCTGCACGCTGTACGAGGTCTACGACGCCGAGAGGCAGCCCGACGGCACGTGGGAGGCTGGGTCCGGAGCGGTGTTCGACCTGGCCGGATACGACCTGCGGCCAGAGGGCTGGACCTCGGCGGACGCCGCCGGTCTGCCCATCCTGCCGGGGCTGGTGCGATACGAGGAGGTCGCGGCGGGCGCGATAGACCACGCGATAAGGTTCACGGCGCCACGCACGCGCCAGGCCCACGTGTGGCCGGCGCGCCACCACGCCTCCGAGCTGACAGGGCAGCAGTACCCGCCGATGGGTCAGCGGTTCCGCCTGCGCCAGGACTTCGACACGTCCGGGTTCTCCGAGCAGGCCAGAGTGGTGGCGGAGGCCCTCAAGTCCTACGGCATGATCCTCGCCGACAACGGCTCCTCCTGGTTCCTATCGGGCGCCCCGGACGACCGCTGGGACGACGAGGCCCTGCGGGATCTTAAGCAGATCAGCGGCGCGGACTTCGAGGCCGTCGACGTGTCGTCGCTGATGGTAGACGAGGACTCGGGCCGAGTCCGGTAGCGGCAGGGGACCAGTTGCGACAGGTGATCTGCAGCCCTGGCGCCACCACTCGGCTGCCGACCGGATGGCCGTCTCGGGAGCCGGTCGCGGCAACTGAGCCCGACCAAGCGAGCGGCGTAGTAGCTTCTGCGACATGAGCCATAGAGCCAGCACGCCCAGCAGCGGAGCACTGACGTTCCTGTTGTCGGACGAGGAGGGCGGGCACGTCCCGTTCGGCAGGGCCATCGACGGCCTCAGCGCCGAAGACGCCGTCAAGCGACCCGCGGGAGCACCGTACAGCGTCGCCGAGGTCGTCGCCCACGTCGTGTTCTGGCAGGAGCGCATGCTCCGGTTCATCGACGGCGAGAGGCCCGGTAGCGTCGAGCACGCGGCGGACGGCTGGCCGCCGGTGACCGCTGACGAATGGCCCTCGCTCGTCACCCGGGTGCTCGCTTGCCTAGAACGCATGAGGGCCATAGCCGCAGACGACGAGGAACTGCGGCGCCCACTCGTCCAGGGTCGCGAGCGCACGGTGGGCGAGAGCATCGCCTCACATTGGCTGCACGACACCCATCACCTCGGCCAGATCATCCTGCTCCGGCGCATGGTGGGGGCATGGCCGCCGCCCGGCGGCGGCGATACCTGGTAGCAAATCAGCGAGGTTCGCCCGTCTCGATAGGCAGGTCGGTCAGGCTCCACTCGGCCCACGAGCCGTCGTAGCCGCGCACGTTCTCATAGCCCATCAGCCTGAGCACGAAGTAGAGGTGGGCTCCGCGCCACAGCGTCTGGCAGTAAGTGACGACCTCCTGCTCGGGCCCTAGCCCGGCATCGGCCAGCCAGACGGCTAACTCCTCTGCCCCCTTCATGCGCTCGACGTCGGGGTCGGAGAGCTCGGCCTGCCAGCCGGGCTGAGTCGTGGGCACCACGTCGCCGCCCGTCAGGGCGTCGAACCACGGCAGATGCACCGCACCGGGAATGCGACCGGCCCGACCCGAGAAGGTGAACTCGCCCAGGTACTCCTCACGGGAACGTGCGTCCGCTATCACCAGGTCCGGGTCCGCCAGGCGATCGGCCAGCTCCTCCTTCGTAACGAGCCGCTCCGGCACGGGCGTGGGCGAGTAGTCCGAGGCAGTAGGAGAGGCGGCTCCCGACTGCACCGGCCCGCCCGACTCGACCCAAGCGTTCCAGCCGCCGTTCAGGACGCACACGTCGTCATGACCCAGGTACTCGAGCGTCCAGAAGAGCCTGGCGGCGTTCATCATGCCCATGTCGTCGTATGTGACCACTGTGTGGTCACTCCTCAGCCCGATGCTCCTCAGGGCCGCGACGACCTTGCCCTCGGCCAGCTCGAACGGCACGCCGTCCACGGTGGCGACGATCGCGCTCACCGGCAAGTTGACCGCACCCGGCACGTGTGCGCGAGCGAAGTCTGCAGGCTCACGCATGTCGACGATCAGCAGGTTCGAGTCCGCCAGGTCCCCGGCCAGCCACGACGTCTCCACCAGCAGGTCGGGGTTCGCGTAATCCTGAGCGATCCCGCGACCCGCGAAGAGCACGAGCCCCAACAGCGCCCAGGCGATGAGCGCCCTTGCCCGCCTCGCCGCGGCGCCGTTGCCTCTCAAGGGTCGTTCCTTCACCGCCAACGCTCACCTCCACGTCCCGTACGGCGCCACTCTAGGCGCTCGGCTGTCGTAGCGGGCGCGCCAGCGAACGGCCCGCGCAAGCGTCGTAGGCTTCTGCCCGTGTGGACACCTGCCCTAGGCGCCGCCGCTTTGGTGGCAGAGATGGGCGAGGACGCCGCGCTCAGCTGCCTGTACCGACTGATGACGGGTCAGGTGCCCCCCGGCGAGCTCGGGACGGCACCGTGGCTCACCGTCCTGTCCCACATCGGAGGCGGTTCAGGAACGGGCGGCTTCGACGTTAGTAGTCCACGGAACATCTACTGGACTAGGTCGTGGGCCGCGCGGGCACTGGCGTACGTGGGACGCGACGACTCCGCTGCTTGGCTACGTGCGGCGTTGGAAGACGGTCACTGGCGGGTGCGCATGACGGCCGCTCAGGCGCTGGGTCGATTGGGGGTGGGGGGCTCAGAAGCCGATCTCCTGGCCGTGCTCGGCGACCCACATCCACGTGTGCGGGCCGCCGCGGTGACGGCGCTAGGACTGATGCGGAGCCCGGCGCTCGCGGGACGCCTGGAATGGTTGATGGAGGACGAGTCCGAGCTGGTTCGGGACCGCGTGCTCGTCGCCCTCCGGCGCCTAGGCAACGGATAAGCCGTCGCAGCCCTGCTGGGCTTCGCCCTCAGACGTCGAACGATACTCGCAACTTGCGCCCCAGCGCGGCAGCCACGGCTCGCAGCGTCCGGGTGGAGTGACCGAAGTAGAAGGGGTCGGTGAGACGCTGGACCACGCCGACGCCAGCGCCCAGTCGTTGTGCCAGCTCGAGGGCGGACACTCCCTCTTCGCGCATCGCCCGCTCGATCGCGAGGCTTATGTAGTTGGTGTCAGCGGGCTCGACGTAAACGAACTCCGTACCCCCCGTCTGCTCAGCGGTGCGGCGTCTGTCCAGCTCTCGACGCGTCGTGGGCATGGGCGGGTCGCCGCCCAGGAGCTCCGCCTCGTAGAGGTAGAGGGCCGCCTGCTCGCTCAGTAGCTCCGTCAGCTCCTCCTCCGAGTCCGCGCTCGCCATCGCAGGGAAATCCAGCGCTGCCGCCGAGAAGCCTGCTTCCGTCTTCACAACCGCGAACGGGTACGCGACCGACGCAGAACCGTTCCTGTTCATGGTGCCTCCACCGCGCTCGCACCGGAGCACGGGACATGTCGTTCGGACGGGGCGCCCGCCTTGTCAGGGCGCGCTCGCCTGGGAAAGCGCGATGCTAGCAGATGGTTCTCGAAGTTGGCTGAGTGCGCTCGCGCGTGGCGGCCGGGCCCCTGCTGGACGCTAGTCACGGTCCAGGAACGCAGCTAGGTTCAGCAGGCGCCTGACGTGGGAAGCCAGAGCGTAGGGTCAGGCTCAACTTGCTGTGCGCCTGACTGGCATGATCGGGTTCGAACGAGAGGCGGTCCCCTTGAACACCGAAACCGACATGCCAGACACACGACTTCTCGAGGTCGAGCACCGTCCCCGCCAGCGGCGCTACGTAGTGGAGCTCGACGGCCACACCGCTTTCCTCCAGTACAGGCAGATGGGAGCCTCGTTCGTGATCACGCACACGGAGGTCCCACCCGAGTTCGAGGGCAAGGGGATAGGCGGCGCGCTCGTCAGGACTGTCCTGGATGACGTGCGCGACCAGGGCCTCGTCGTGGTGCCACTCTGCCCGTTCGTCAGGTCGTACATCCGCAAGCATCCCGAGTACCTGGACCTGGTCGGCTTCGGGGAACGCGGCGACCGCCTGTCCTAACTGGTACCCGTGGTTAGAGTGGCGCGATGAACGGCGTCCCTCACGCTACCGTCGAGGGCCGGCGCCCGTTCGATCCCGAGACCCGGTCGCTCACGATCGGGATCATCCTCGGCGTCACGCTGTTCGCCTTCGAGGCGCTGGCCGTCGTCACGATCGCGCCTCTCTTCATCGAGGACCTGGGAGGGCTGTCCCTCTACGGCTGGGTTTTCAGCGGCTTCCTGCTGGCCTCGCTGGTCGGCGCCGTGGTCGGTGGCCAGCTCGCCGACGACGGATCACTGGCCCGGCCCTTGGTCATCGGCCTCGCCCTGTTCGGCATCGGGCTGGCAGTGAGCGGGGCGGCCCAGACGATGCTCGTGCTCATCGTCGGTAGGGTGCTGCAGGGTCTGGGCGGCGGGGCGCTGAGCACCGTCATGTACGCGGCCATCAACCGCGCGTACCCAGATTCCGCCCGTGCCAGGATGATGGCGCTCACCTCCAGCGCCTGGGTCGTGCCGGCCTTGCTGGGCCCTACCGTCGCCGGCATCGTCGCCCAGACGCTTCACTGGCGCTACGTCTTCTGGGGGATCCTGCCACTGCTGCTCGTCGTCGTCGCGCTCACCGTGCGCCCGTTCGCGAGCATGATCCAGCGGACCGGTGCGGGCGCGGCGCGCGGCAGGTTGCGCGGCGCCTCGCTCTTGGCGGTAGGCGCCGGACTCCTGCTCACCGGCGTCGGGATGGAGAGTCCGTGGACGGGTCTCCTCCTGGCCATGCCGGGGATCGCGCTTACCGTCGTGGGCCTGAGGTCCCTGACCCCGGCCGGCACCCTGCGCTTGGCACGCGGTCTGCCGTCCGTGATAGCGGGCAAGGGCACCTTCTTCGCGGCGTTCGTGGGCGTGGAAGCGTTCCTCGCGCTCATGCTCCAGTCGGTGCATGGCTACTCGACCGCCGTCACCGGCGCGGTCATCGCTGCCGGCTCCATCAGCTGGGCGGTGGGGGCCTGGTTGCAGTCGCGTCTGGACGAGAACCCTGCGGCCAGGCGCTCGAGAAGGATGTTCACGGGCACCTGGCTCATCACAGCCGGCATCCTCGCGCAGGTTGCGGCGCTGTTCGTCACGGCCGCCCCCCTCGCGATCGTCCTCCTCGGTTGGGTCACGGCCGGTCTGGGCATAGGCATGGCGCACTCGACCTCTTCGGTCCTCGCCTTCGCGCTCGCTCCCAGCGGGCAGGAGGGGAAGGTCTCGGCCGCACTTCAGATCGCCGACCAGTTCATGGCCGCCGTCAGCACCGGCGTCGGCGGTGCGCTGGTGGCCTTGGCGGCGCGTCGGGGCTGGAGCGAACAGACCGGCATACTCCTCGCCATCTGCTTCGTCCTCGTGTTGGCTGCCGTCGCGCTGGTCGCGACGTGGCGGTCGGAGCCGGCGAGTGAACCGTCGCAGTTGCCGGGCACTGTCAGGACTTGATCCCACGTCGTCTGACCGACGTGGTGAGGTTCAGGCGGAGTTAGGGTGCCCAGGTGAGAGAGAACCGCAACAAGAAGCTGGGTACCAGCCTCGCCATAGGTGTCGCGCTTGGCGTCGTCTTCGGGGCGGCCTGGGACAGCATGGGTGCCGGTATCGCCTTCGGCGTCGCGCTCGGCATCGCCTTCAGCAGCATGGGCGGTTTCAGCGGGCGCGGACAACGCCGTGGTGATGGCCAGGCCGAGGGGGAGGACGGACCGAGCGCCTGCTGAGGTTAGCGCCCCGGTCGTCCTCCACGGAACCCGGTTCGCCCGCGTATTGGTTCGGTAGCTGGCGGAGGCGATCGGCCAGCGCGCTCTTCGGTCGCGACATCGTTCGAAGCGGTTGGAGGGCTGTCGTCCAACGGCTCGCTGGGCCCGTGAGAGGTCCTGAGCTCCAGCACCGGTAACAGGAACGAAGACGCGAAGGCGATGAGCGAGAGCAGGGCGCCCACGGTGAAGACGCGGCTGAGCCCCGCAGCCAGGGCCTCGCGCAGCCCGCTCACCAGCCTTGTGAACGCCTCGCCGCCGGCCAGCGCCTCGACCTCCGCACGAGCGCGTGCGAGCTGATCGGGACTGGTCAGCAGGTTCGGTGAGTTGAACTCCTCGACTACCGCCGGTGGCAAGTCGCTCAGCTGCGGTCCGAGCGACCCCTGCACCTGGGCGCTGATGGTGGCCGCGACGATGGCTCCGAAGACCGCCACACCGAGGGTCCCGCCGATCTGCCTGAAGAACATGTTCGCGCTGGTGGCCGTGCCCAGCTTGCTCTGTGGCAGGGCGTTCTGCACCGCCAACACGAAGAGCGAGTTGGTGGGTCCGAAGCCCAGCCCCAGCAGCACCGAGAAGGCGACCGTCAACAGAAGTGGCGTGGCGGTGTCCATGGTGGCGTTGAGCAGGAAGCCCACGGTGATCGTCGCCAGGCCCGCAAGTATGAACGGCCGGTAGCGCCCCGTGCGGCTGACCATGAGGCCGGCGACCGTGCTGCTGACCACCATGCCGAGCATCAACGGCGTGAGCGCGAACCCGGATGAGGCTGCCGAGCCGCCCTGGACCCCCTGGATGTAGAGGGGCAGGTAGATGACGGCGCCGAACATCCCCACGCCGCTAAGGAACCCGCCGACGTTCGCGACGTTGAAGGTCCGGCTCTGGAAGAGCTCAGGGTCGAGCACGGGGTTGGCCGTCCTGCCCTGCCACCACAGGAAAGCTCCCAACAACGCAGCCGAGGCGGCGAAGAGCGCCAGTATCGGCAGGGAGGTCCAGGGAAGGTCGACACCTCCCCACGTAAGCGCCAGCAGTAGCGGGACGATGCCGAGCATGAGCAACGCCGAGCCGACGACGTCGATCCTGCCCGACCCACGCTGGGTAGGTGCGGGGAAGTAGCGCATGATCACGGCCATCGCGATGAGCGCTATCGGCACGTTGACGAAGAAGACCCACCGCCAGCCGATCGTGTCCGTTATCAACCCGCCTGCCAGCGGGCCCACGACGCTCGAGAAGCCGAACACCGCGCCCGTGAAGCCCTGGTACGCGCCGCGCTCCCGTGGCGTGAAGATGTCGCCGATGGCCGAGAACGCCATCGAGATAAGCGCGCCACCGCCCAAGCCCTGCAGGCCGCGGATGACGATGAGCTGAGGCATGGACTGCGCCAAGCCGCCAAGCGCAGAGGCCGCGCTGAACAGCAGGATGCCGAACATCAGGATCCGCTTGCGGCCGTAGATGTCCGAGAGCTTGCCGTAGATCGGCAGCGTCACGGTCGAAGACAGCGAGTAAGCGGTGAACGCCCAGGCGTAGAGCTTGAAGCCCTGAAGCTCGGCGATGATGCGCGGCAGGGCCGTGCCCACCACGGTCAGGTTGAGCGAGGTGAGGAACAGAACGACGAGTATGCCGCCGAAGGCGAGCAGCTTCTCCCTTCTCGTAAGTTCCGTCATGGTCTGGTGAGTCTCGGGACAGTCGGAACCAGCGGGGGGAGTACTTCCACTCGGCAGATTCTAAGGGGGAGACTCTCCGGGCACCGTCGGCCGGGCGAGGATCGCCTATACGCGCCGGGCGGTGTTGCTCGACGTCTTCAGGCCCCTCTCGATGGTAAGCCCGGCGTACACCATCAGGAAGACGGCGAGAACAACGAGAGCGGCATCCGTGTAGAGCGGCCCAGGATCCGCTGCATCGCCAAGGGCAGACAAGGCCAGGTTGGTTGCCGACGTGAGCACTATGAAGGGGTAGATCAGGGTCATAGCCCAGTAGTTCCACGGCGCCGGCTTGCGGCCCGGTTCTTCAGCTCCCGAAGTGCGGCGGCGCATCATCCAACGGCGGTCGACCAGGTAGATGGCCGGCGCCAGGAAGAGGTACGCCAGTAAGACCTCGAGAGGCGAACCCTGGTCTCCTCGCCACAACGACACCAGGACGTAAAGCCCCGTGAACGCGGTGGTAACCGCGACGTTGATGATCGCGAGCATTGGTAGGTATCCCCCCTGGTGGCTAATGTGGTCCGACTCTAGACGCGAACGCCCGCTGTCGCAACCCCGGATGGGCGGGAGGGGAAGCGAGACATGTGGCTCGAGTTCGTGTACCTGCCAGTCGACGACCTGGAAGCGGCCTTGGCCATGTACCGCGGCCACCTGGGGTTCGAGGAGGCGTGGCGGGCCGGGAACACCGTGGGTCTGGTCCTGCCTCGTACGAACGTGCGCCTGCTGCTTGATCAGGTGCCGGGCGACCGGTCGCTCCCGGCGGGTCCTTTCTTCCTCGTGGAGAGCGTGGACGCCTTCTACGCGGCGAACAAGGAGGTCCTGCGGTTCGTCGAGGAGCCGCGCGACATCTCGCCTGGGCGTTTCGCCGCATTCGAGGACCCGGCCGGCAACCGCATCAGGGTGATGGACAGGAGCGCAAGCGAGGAGCCAGGCGGGTAGACGATCGGTGACGGCTACTTGGGCGAACGCGTCACGGTGAGGTCACGCCTCGATCCCTAGCCTCCCGCGGAACGGCCACAGGGCCGACCAAGGAGGAAGTGGCATGAGGAAGCTACGTAGAGGTCTGGTGGTCTCGGCGCTCTTGGCGGTGGTGACGGTCGCTTCCGCTCAGGTGAACCTGACCTTCGAAAAGACCGCGGTGTCGGATCGGGTGTGGATCGGAACCGTCAACGGCGACATCAGCGGCACGTTGGTCACTACGTTGATCGCGGCCGACCAGTCCCAGCCAGTCTGGGACATCGAGCTCTACTGGATCATCCTCGCAGACGACCCCAGCCAGTCGTTCGTCGCGCGGTTGACCGGCACACTGAACACGGAGACCGGCGCGGTGGCGATGAAGGGAGCCGTTGATGAGGGCTTCAACGCCGGCGCCACGGTGGAGGAGGCCGGGCAGCTGCAGAACGCCGAGACCTCCAACTTCACCGGCACGATAGTTTTGACGGGAACCGCGGCGGACGGGACATCGCCGCGACTGGTTCATATCGGGCTCTACAACTCCTGCGCCGGTTACGTGAGGACGACGCTTCGCGGCGGTCCGACCGAATGCGAGTGACGACGCGCTGACCGCATGTAGCGGCCGTATCCCACCGCCGCGATTAAGTAGGAGCCACCGACCGGCGTGTGCGGCTAAACCTTGGGACGGCCGATGAGGCCGGGCGTGGTTCAGCTCGCGTTGGCGAGCAGGGAGGTGACGGTCTCTTGCAGGTCTGAGGGGGGAGCCGTCACCTCTCCCAGTTCTTCCCGGGCCCTGCTTCTCACGTCCGAGCTGGCTGCCGGATGTGAGGCGACCATGGCGAGCCGCGCCGGCGCCTCGGGGCCTCCCCTCAGCAGGGCCAGCTCCAAGACCGCCGCCAGCACCAGTGGCACCTCGCCGAGACCATCGGCCTCCAGCAGCGCAGCGACAAGAAGATCCTCCGCTGCTGCACGTTTCTGCGCATCTTCGGCCGCCAGCAGCCTGCCCAGCAGCACCAGCGCTTCCACCTTGATCGCTCTCTGGCCGTGTTCTTCAGCGGCCGCGAGGGCACCGCGTGCGAGGTCCTCGGCGGCGTCCGGCTCACCACGACGGAAGCTCACGACAGCCAGCTGCAGCCTGAGGTAAGCGACCCGGAGGTGGAAGCGGGCCTCCTCCGCCAGTGTCAGTGCGCGCTCGAACCGCTCGGCGGCCGCTTGCACCTCACCCTGCTCGAGGTCCAGACGTCCGAGGTAGTCGAGGTCGTTCACGACGCCCGCCTTGTTGGCCATCTGCTCGTTGACCTCTAGCGCCAGCTCGAAGTGACCCCGAGCCGCGTCTAGTTCTCCCACGCGTAGCTCGAACAAGCCGAGCTGGCCGGCGATGAGGCCGATGGCCCACGGGTCGGCGGCGCGTTCGGCCTGCTCAAGGCCGGCCGTCAGCTCGGTTCGGGCTGTCGCGTAGTCCCCCCGGCGAGCAGCCACGGAGCCGATCACCTGCCTGGCCCGCAACAGGATCGCCGGCGAGTCGAGCGCCAGGCCCGTCTCCAGCGCCTGGCGCGCCAGGCCCAGCGCCGTATCGAAGTCCGCCATGGCGGAGTGGAACCACGCCGTGTCGACAACCAGCCGGGCTCGCAAGTGCCGGGCGTCCACGGAGTCGGCCTGGGCTGAGCCCTCGAGGCGCGCGAGCCCCGAACGGAAGAGCTCCGCTCCCTGATGGAAGCGACCCTGTATGCCGTGGAAGAAGAGGATGGGGTCCTGCGCGACCCGGCACTCTTCCAGCCAGCCCCTGCCCAGCGCTTCCAGCCAGGCCATGGTGACGTTCGTGTACTCGACGCCCAGCAGGTCGATCATCTTCGCCTGGTCGGTGCCGTGCACCCGGCCGTTCCACTCGCCAACCAGCCGCAGGTAGTGGGCGGCGTGGCGCTTGATCGCCTCTTCCTGCTCCTCTGGATCTTGGGCCAGATACTCCCTGGCGAACTCACGCACGAGCGGGTGAGCGTCGTAGCGGCCGTCGTGGGAGATGCGCAACAGCGACTTGTCTACCAGCGAGGTGAGGACGGTCAAGGGGGTGCTCGTTACCGCCGCGGCCGCGCTCGCGTCGAAGTCGGCCTCGAAGACGGAAAGACCGGCCAGGGCGGAGCGCTCCCGATCCGTGAGCAGCTGCCACGAGTGGTCGAAGGTGGCGCGCAGGCTCCTGTGCCTCTCGGAGACGTCTAGGACGTCGGTGGCGATCGATCCAGGGGCACTCACTAGCGCCTGTTCGGCCTCTTCCAAGGCCAGGTTTCTGAGTGTGCCGGCAACCAGCTCGATACCGAGCGGATGACCCTCGAGCCAGCGGCATAACCGGATGGCAACCGGGGTCGTGCTCTGCGCCAGGGCGAAATCGGGTCGCACCTGCCTGGCCCGGTCAAGCAGCAAGCGGACCGCCGCGAACTCGGACGCCTCGGCAGGCTCGATTCCCGTCTCGGCGGGCACCCCAAGGCCCGCCATCGGCAGGAGCCACTCGCCCTGCAGGCGGAGGCGCTCACGGGAGGTGACGAGGCACCGGACGTCCGGACAGCCGTTCAGGAGCGTGGAGAGCGCGAGTGCTGCCTGGCCCAGGTGCTCGAACTGGTCGAGCACGAGCAGCAACCTGCGTTCCTGGAGCGCCGCGATGACCTGTTCGAGCGGCGGGCGGCCACCCTTCAGGTCGACCCCGACCGTCGTAGCGACCGCGAGCGGGAAGGCGCCTACATCTACCACCGACGCGAGCGGGACCACTACGGCACCGTCCTCGAACGAACCGGCGAGGCTGGCGGCGGCGCGCAGGGCCAGCCGAGACTTGCCAGCGCCGCCGGGGCCCACCAGCGTGAGCAGCCGGCACGGCTCCTCGGTGAGACGAGAGCGGATCGTCTCCAACTCGGCCGCCCGGCCGACGAACGAGGTCAGCGGCTCCCTTACTCGCGATGTGGGCCGGATCGTGGGGCGCTCGCTTGGACGGCGTCGCTCCGCGTCCACGAGGACCGCCTCGGTGGCCGCGCTGGGCGGGAGCCCCAAGCGATCGACCATGAGGGCAGCGAACCTCTCGAACATGCGGCGCGCCTCGGCCGTCGCGCCGGACTGGACGAGGAGGCGGAGGCGGCGCTGCACCACTGACTCGTCCAGAGGGTCGAGATCCTGCAGCCTGCCGAGGACCTGGTCGGCTTCGGCGAGCCGGCCCTCCTGGACGGCGGCCTCGGCCCGACCGAGCGCGACCTGCCGATAGGCTTCTCGCAACTGCGACCGCTCGTACTCGAGCCACTGTCCGATCTCGGAGGCCTCGTCGGTCTCCAGCCCCGCAACGAGGTCGCCCGCGTAAAGCCGCAGTGCCGATTCCCAGTCCCCCGCGGCGGCCGCCTCGCGGAACGCTCTTACGTCACTACCCACCATCCACCGCAGGCGATTGTCGTCGGCCTGGATCGGGACCGGCAGCGGTAGCGACCTTGCCCGCAGCAGCAGGCGCCTGAGGTTGATGCGCGACTGCGTACTCGGAATGTCAGGCCAGAACAGGTAGGAGAGCCGCTCCCTCGTAACCCAGTTGTCGGAGACTGCCAGGGTGGTCAGCAACGCCAGACGTTTGTCGAGCGGCAGGTCTCGCCACCCACCGCCCGTCCAGATCTGCGGCGGGCCCAACAACCGCACGCCTGGTTCCACGGCTCGAGTCTAGTCGCCTCCGGGGCGTTCTCGTTGCCCTAACATCGTGAGCGCGGACCCGAACGTAGCGACTTGGGCGTCCGCACGGAGGCTCTCATGGCCACGGAGTCCGGTCGGCAGCAGTACCGTTCGGGACGGCGGGGCGGGGGTGCCTGGCCCCTGATCCTGATCCTGGTTGGCCTTCTCCTCTTCCTAGGCAACCTGGGGTGGCTCGACTGGAGCCTTCTCCTGGCTCTGGGCTACCTGTGGCCGCTGGCCCTGATGGCCATTGGGGTAGATATCCTGCTCAAGGGCCGCTACCGCCTGGCCGTGATCGTCCTGACCGTGCTGGCGGGAATCGCCATCTATCTGTGGTCCCCGGGCGGTCCAAGGGCGGCTGGAGGCACGGCAGAGACCGTAGCGGTCGCGCAGACCCTCGAGGGAGCCCGCGAGGCCAGAGTGAACGTAAGCGCCGGGGTCGCCACGTTGCGGCTCCATGGATCGCGGTCGGCAGACCTGCTCGCTGAGGGCACGATCGACCCGGTGCTGGGCCAGGAAGTGGAGCAGTCGTTCGAGGTGACCAGCGGCATGGCGAACCTCGTGCTGGACAGTCGAGGCCCTAGGATCGGCGGCCCCGTGAACAGCCGTGGCGGACGCTGGGACCTCACGCTCACCGGCCGCGTGCCGCTCACTCTGGTCGTCGACACGGGCATAGGCGAGGCGGAGCTGGACCTCTCCGATCTCGACTTGGTGAGCCTCGACCTCGATACGGGCGTAGGAGCCTCGACGGTGACCCTGCCCGCTACGGGTCAGTACGACGCGGATATCGACACCGGGGTGGGTGCCGCCACGATCAGGCTGCCCGAGGGGCTGGCGGCGCGCATCGTCGTGTCGCGGGGGATCGGCAGCATCTCCGTGCCCCGCGAGTTCGTCAGGGACGAGGACGTCTATGAATCGCCCGGCTACGACTCTGCCGCGAACCGGGTCGACCTCAGGGTGGACAGCGGCCTGGGCGCGGTGAACATCGAGCGGGTGCCCTGAGCTCGCGGCGATAGCCGCCCTCTCCGGCCCGCCGGTTCCACCGTGCTGGTAGAACAGCTGTCATGACGAAGAGCCTCGGCCGCCTCGTCCTAACTGCGATGGCGCTGGTGGTGGTCGCCTGTGCCGGACCGGCAGCGGGACCCGCTGCGGTCGGCCGTCAGGCCGTCGCTACACGCACGGCACGTGCCGCGGCCCCTGCCGATACGCAGGCTGTCTGCGGCGCCCCAGCGGAGAAGATCCACGTGGTTCAAGGATCAGGCCCTGCCAGCGACCTGGCAGGCGAGATCGTCACGATCGAGGGCGTCGTGGTCGGGGACTTCCAACCCGGCGACGGCGACGACCTGAACAGCGACCTGGGCGGCTTCTACGTGCAGGAAGAGGACTCGGACGCTGACGGCGACCCCAGCACCTCTGAAGGGATCTACGTCTGGGAGCGCCGTGCGGACGTCGAGGTCGGCCAACTCGTCCGGCTGACCGGACGCGTCAGCGAGACCGATGGGTTGACGCTGATCAGGAGCGTGCGCGACCTCGTCGTGTGTGCCGAGAACGAAGTCTTGCCCACGCCGGTGCAACTGACGTTGCCCGTGGACGAACTGTCGCGCCTTGAGTCGCACGAGGGCATGCTGGTGGAGTTCTCGCAGGAGCTGGTGATAAGCGAGTACTTCAACTTCGACCGCTTCGGCGAGGTGGTCCTCACGGCTCCCGGCCCCGGCACGCCACGCGTCTACCAGCCCACCTCGTACCTGGACCCCGGCGACCCGGCCATCAGAGGCGCGATGGACCTCGTCATCAGGTCCCGCATCACGCTTGACGACGGCAGGGAGGCCGAGAACCCGGTCCCCGCACGCCATCCGGCCGGCGGCGCCTTCACGCGGGAGCGCGTGTTCCGGGGCGGTGACGTACTGGAAGGCGTGACAGGCGTGCTCTCCTACGGCTTCGGCACTTACCGCGTCCAGCCCACGCAGGGAGCCCGGCTCGTGAACCGCAACCCCCGGCCCGAACGTCCACCTGACGTGGGCGGCACGGTTAGAGCCGGCGTGTTCAACGTGCTCAACTACTTCGAGGACTTCGGGCCCGTCGGGTGTGGCCCGGAAGGCCGCGACGACTGCAGGGGAGCCGACGACCAGCGCGAGTTCCAGCGCCAGCGCGCGAAGATCATCGCTGCCATCGCGGCGCTGGACGCCCAGGTCGTGGGGCTCATCGAGATCGAGAACGACGCCGACCAAGGGGCCCTCCGCGACCTGGTGGACGGCCTCAACGACGCCTCGGCCCCGGGCACCTACGACTTCGTAGACGGTGGCGGCCCGGTGGGCATAGACGCGATAAGGGTCGCGATCGTCTATCAGCCCGCCGTGCTGCGACCCGTCGGGGCGCCGGCTGTGCTGGACGACATGGCCTTCCTGGATCCGAACGACACGGGCGAGGACCGCAACCGTGCCGCGCTGGCGCAGACGTTCCAGGACGTGGCCGGCGGGGCGACGTTCACGTTCGTCGTCAACCACCTGAAGAGCAAAGGCGAGTCCTGCGGGCGGGGCGACGACGATCCGGTGCAGGGCAACTGCAACGTCACGCGCACGCTGGCCGCCAGACTGCTCCTTGACTGGCTCGACTCGGATCCCACCGGTTCGGGCGACGAGGACTTCCTGGTCGTCGGCGACCTGAACTCCTATGACCACGAGGACCCGATCCGCGCTCTCGCCGCCGGCCACGACGGGCAGCAGGGGACCGACGACGACTGGGTCGACCTCCTGCGACGCTTCGAGGGCGAGGAGGCGTACACGTACGTGTTCGACGGTCAGCTCGGCTACCTCGACTACGCCTTCGCAAGCCCCACGCTGGCCGCTCAGGTGACGGGAGCGGGCGCCTGGCACATCAACGCCGACGAGCCCGACATCCTTGACTACGACCTCACCTTCAAGCGCGGATCCCAGGCCGAGCTCTACGAGCCCTCGCCGTACAGGTCTTCCGATCACGACCCGGTGCTGGTGGGCCTGACGTTGGACGCAGCGGGGGCCAGGTGAGCAGCGGTCGCGACAGGGCGAGTCACGGGGGACGCGGCCTCTTGGCCGCCGCACACCGGAACACGATCAAGGCAGGGCTTCGTCGGAGCTGAACTCGAAGGTATCGCGTCCTCTCTCCTTGCCCCGGTAGAGCGCCGCGTCGGCGGCGCCGAGGAGCGATTTGACGTCCAGGCCGTCGTCCGGGTACACGGCGACCCCGATCGTGGCGCCCACGTTCAGCATCTGGCCCTCCACGTCGTAAGGCTGGCGCATCGCCGCTAGGAGCCGGGAGGTCACGTGCTCGATCTCCGACCTCTCCTTGATGTCGGGCAGGAACAACACGAACTCGTCGCCGCCATGGCGCGCCACGACGTCCCAGCTCCGCACAGCCTCCCTGATTCGGGCGGCTACCTGGTTGAGGACAGTGTCGCCGGCCTCGGGGCCCAGCGAGTCGTTCACGTCCTTGAAGAGGTCGAGGTCCATGAACAGGACCGCCACCCTCGTCCCATGCCGCTGCGATTGCGCGAGGGCGGCCACCAGGCGATGCTCGAACGGCACGCGCTTGAGGAGGCCCGTCAGGTCGTCCGTCTCGGCTCGCCGCTCCAGCTCGTCATGCAGACGTTGCTGCTCGATCGCAGCAGCCAACAGGTAAGTGACGCCGCCGAGGAACGCCTGGTCGTCCTGGGAGAACGCGTCCGGCCTGCTGGCGAAGACCTCGAGGAACCCGAACGTGCCGCCATGACTGTGGATGGGGAAGCGGACCCCGCTCGACATCCCCAACGGCTCGAGCTTCTCGGCCGTTAGCACCTCGACCCCGACCAGGCCCAGATCGACCTCGCGCACCCGCGGTACGGGTGGCTCCTGGGCCGACCGCGGGTCCGTCGGCGCGAAGCTGGATCGTACGTGGGTCCCCTCCTCGTTGATCTCGATGACGCGGGCGTGATCGGCCCTCAGCGTGCGCGCCACGCGCCTGGCCGCCAGGTCCAGCGTGGGCTGGACGTCCCTCGATGCCAACGTCGAGGCGGCGAGCTCGGCGAACACCGACTGCTCCGTCGCGCGCCTCTCCAGTACGTTCTGGGCACGGCGCCACTCCGTGACGTCGTACACGAGCATCATGGAGTGCGGCTCCTCAGCGAGGGTTATCGGCTCGAAGACGAAGGTCGCGTAACCGGGCGAGCCGTCCCCACGGGTGAACGGCGCATCCACCGTGAGGCGCTCCTCCGTGCTCAGGGCCTCGCGGAGCCCGGGGAAGCCCTCGACTGGGGGCTCGACCTCGATGTCCGCGAGGGTCCGGCCTATCACATCGCGTCGGTGCAGGCCGAACGTGCGGCTGAACGCGTCGTTGATGTCCAGGACCCTCAGGTCATCCCTCTTGACGAGCGCCACGGGACTCGGGTTGCTCTTGAACGCCGTCGTGAACCGCCTGTCGCTCTCGCGCAGTCGGACCTCGGTGATGCGCTTCTGCGTCTCGTCGCGCATGATCTTCAGGTACCCGACCAGCTCGCCGTCAGCCTCCCTGACGGCGTGCATGATGCCGTTCGCCCACAGTCGAGTGCCGTTCTTCCTGACGTGCCACCTGTCGTCCATGGCCTCGCCCTGCTCCCGGGCGGTGTCGAGCTCCCGCTGGTCGACACCGGCCACGCGGTCCTCGAGCGTGAAGATGATGCTGCCTGACTTGCCCAAGAACTCGTGCTCCTCGTAGCCCAGGAGCTCACGCACGCCGGCGTTCCACGAGTCGATGACGCCGCCAGCGTCCAGCGTGAACACGGCGTACGCTCGCATGTCACCTACCAGGTGGGCCCACGGGCGCGAGCTCGTGGTGCGTTCGACTGTCATCAGGAACAACTTAGAGCCCGGTTCTGAGCGGCGGTTCTAGCACCGCCACGACCGGCTCAGCCGGCGGTCATAAGATACGGGTCTGCCGTGGACCGAGAACTCATCCTTATCGTCGAGGACGACCCCAACCTCGCCCGAGTGCTCGAGGCCGAGCTGGTGCGTTCGTACGACACCGTCGTCGTCTCGACAGGCAAGGAAGCGCTCGCGAGGGCGGAGAACGAGCCGTTCGACCTGATCGTCCTCGACCTCGGCTTGCCCGACATGGACGGGCTGGACGTCGCTGCGGAGCTGAAGGGCAACCGCGCCTCCATCCTGATGCTCACGGCGCGAGCCGACGTGCGCAGCCGGGTGGCGGGCCTGTACATCGG
>DASVCK010000084.1:0-13099 GCA_036381675.1 Trueperaceae bacterium
TGCGCGCACCTTAACCGAACGGCCACTCCGCCTCACCCAAGTCTCGTACTAGCTTGCAAATATCGCGTCGGGCGCGTAGACTGCCCGCGTTCTCGACAACCAGATGGATGTCATGAACGGGGGCCCTAGAGGCCCAAATCGAAGTAGCCCACTGCCTGGCGGTGGGCAGTTGGGAAAAGGTACATGGCAACAGGTAGAGTCAAGTGGTTCAGCGGCGAAAAAGGCTTCGGGTTCATCGAGCAGGGCGGCGGTCAGCCTGACGTGTTCGTTCACTTCTCGGCGATCCAGGGCTCCGGCTTCCGCAACCTCAACGAAGGCGACGAAGTCACTTTCGACGTCGAACAGGGCAAGAAGGGCCTCCAGGCCGCCAACGTGGTCGTGACCACGCAGGCCGCCGGCGGTCGCTACTGACCTGACAGACTAGCGATCGATGACGCCCGGGGCAGCGATGCTCCGGGCGTCCTTCTTTGGCCCGGCGCTCAGTTCCACCGGCGCCGTCTGCGCCTGACGTGCAGACGCGGAGCCTCGGTTGAGCTGACGGCGACGCCCAGGTAGAACTCCCGTACGTTCTCGTTGCCGCGGAGCTCGGTGGCCGTGCCCTCGAGCACGAAGCGGCCGCCCTCCAGCACGTAGCCGTAGTCGGCGATGCTCAGGGCCTGGTTCGCGTTCTGCTCGACGAGTAGAACGCCCATGCCGTCCGCCGCGATCCCACTGATCACCCCGAAGATCTCCTCGACCAGAAGCGGCGCCAAGCCCAGGCTGGGCTCGTCGAGCAACAGGACCCTGGGCCGGCTCATCAGCGCCCGCGAGATCGCGAGCATCTGCTGCTCTCCGCCGGAGAGCGTGCCGCACTCCTGCCTGTGGCGCTCTGCGAGGCGCGGGAACGTGGCGTAGATCCGCTCCAGGTCCTCCTGCACGCCCCTGCGATCGCGGCGATGGTACGCGCCCAGCTGCAGGCTCTCGCCCACCGTGAGGTCCGGGAACATGCCGCGGTCCTCGACCACGTAGGCGATGCCCGCCTGCGAGATCGCCTCCGTGCCCCACCGCGTGACGTCGCGACCGCCGACGCGCACACGGCCCTTGCGCGGTTCGTCGTCGATGAGTCCCATCACCGTCCTGAGCATCGTGCTCTTGCCGGCGCCGTTCGAGCCGAGCACGGCCACGCACTGGCCCGGGCTCACCGTCAGCGACACGCCCTTGAGGACGCGCAGCTGGCGGTGGTAGCCGCTCTCGACGGTGACCAGCTCGAGGTACGGGCCGGCCCCGGCGCCTTCTCCTGGGGCCGGCGAGATCGCCGCCGTCACGCGGCCCCCTCAGCCAGCCTCGAGCTGCCCAGGTAGGCGGCGACGACGGCCGGGTCGTCCTGCACGTCACGGGGGGCGCCGTCTGCGATGAGGCTGCCGTGATCGAGGACGACCACCCTGTCTGCCATGCCGCCCACGACCCGCAGGTCGTGCTCGACGACCAGCATCGTCAGGTCCAGCTCCTGGCGCAGCCGCAGGAGCGTGACCATGGTGTCCTCCTTCTCCTCGACGGTCATCCCGGCCGTCGGCTCGTCGAGCAGCAGCAAGGACGGCTCGGTCGCCAGGGCCCGCGCCACCTCGATCAGCTTCTGGACGCCGTACGGCAGGGAGCCCACCGGCTGGTCCCTGAAGGCCTGCAGCTCGAGGAGGTCCATGAGCTCCTCGGCGCGCCTCCTCTGACTCACCTCGTCGCGGGTCCAGCGTGGTGTGGCGAAGAGCGCATCGAGGAGGTTCGCGCGCACGTGCATGTGCCTGCCGAGTAGGAGGTTCTCCAGGCAGGTCATGTTCTTGAACAGCTCGATGTTCTGGAAACTGCGGCCTATGCCCAACGCTGCGACCCTGGGAGGCGCGAGGCCAGTGATGTCGCGGCCGCGCCACCTGACGCGTCCGGCCTGCGGGCGGTAGAAGCCGCAGACGACGTTGAACACGCTGGTCTTGCCGGCCCCGTTGGGGCCGATGAGCGCCGTGACCTGGCCCTCACCGAGGCCGAAGCTGACGTCGGCGAGCGCGGTGAGGCCCCGGAAGGAGAGGGTGACGGAGTCGAGCTCTAGGAGTGGGCCCATCCTGCGTGCCGACGCGGCGGCGGGCCTGGCACGCGCCCGCCGCCGCAGCGTCACCTCCTTAGAGGGTCAGCCAGTCGGATACCGGCCGCAGCCCCTGTGGCGTGACCTGTAGCAGGATCACGGAGTTGTTCCCGCGGGGTCCGTTCTCGAAGGAGACCTCGTGGTACAGCCCCTCGGTGTAGCCGTCGATGCCCTGGAGCGCCGCCACGAAGCTCTCGCGCGTCAGGTCGGGCCCGGCGGCTTGGAGAGCTTCCACCAGAGGCTGGGCGAACGCGATCCCCGCCAGGGCGAAGAACGGCGCCGTGGCGATCTCGGGCGCGTACGCGAGGATGACCTCCTGGTAGAGCCGGTCGGCGATGGGGTCGCCGTTGCCCTCACCCAGCACGACGCTCGGCAGGCGCAGGAAGACGCTGTAGAGCGCGCCCTGCATAGCGGGGTTGCTGATGAGGCTGGGGTCGAGCAGCGTCACCGTCGAGAGGATCTGAGGGTGATAGTCGAGGCGCTGGAACTCGTTGAGCAGGTTGGCCGCCGCCGTCGGATCGGAGAAGAGGACGACGCTGTCCGCGCCTGACCCGCGCAACCGCAGCGCCTGGACGCCGAGGTTCGTGGTGCCGCGCTCGTAGCTGACCCGGTCGCCCACGGTGACGTCGACGCCCTGTGCCTGGAGCCGAGCCACCTCCTCCTCCAGGCCACGCAGGCCTGCTTGGCCGTAGCCGTCGTTCTGGTAGAAGATCGCGATGTTCTGGCTGCCCAGCTCCATGGCGGCGTGCCTGGTCATGAGCGAGGCCTCGACTACGTAGTCGGTGAAGGTCGTGTAGACGAGGCCGCCCGACTGCTCGGCGAACACCTCGCTGCCTGACGCCGGAGCAACCCAAGGAACGCCGGCGCGTTGGATGAGCGGCAGCGCGGCCAGCCCGTTGGCCGTGCCCACGCCGGCGACGAAGGCGAAGACACCCTCGCGGTCGATGAGCTCGCGTACTGCCGATACGGTCCTGGCGGGATCGTAGCCGTCGTCGCGGGTCTCGAGCACGAGGTTCCTGCCGTGGATCCCGCCCTGATCGTTGATGTAGTCGAAGTACGCCTGGATCGCGACCGTGACGGCTCCCCACGCCGCTGCCGGGCCCGACTGGGGGCCCCAGTTGCCGATCACGATCTCGGTGTCGGTCACCCCCTCCTGCGCCGCGGCCCAAGAGCCGGCCAGCGCTACGACGATGCCGAGAACCATGAACCTCTTCATGTCGCTCCTCTCCCCACGTCGGGGCAACAACGGTTGTCAGTACGCTCGAGCCTACCACGGAGCCACCACGCCTCCTTTCAGCGCGGGCCGTCGGGGACGGCACAGTTCGGGCACCCCGGCAGCGTCAGACGCGCTTCACGTCCGGACGGCCGAGCAGGCCGTGCGGCCTCACCAGCAGCACGATGATCACGACGAGGAAGGCGAAGCTGGCCTTGAACTCGAGGGACACGTAGACGCCCACCAGCAGCTCGAGGATGCCCAGCACGTAGCCGCCCACGACTGCGCCGGGCAGGCTGTTCATGCCTCCGATGACCGCCGCCACGAAGCCCTTGGAGAGCGGGTCGAGCATCATCGTGGGGTTGAGAAGGGTGGTGGGTGCGAACAGCAGGGCGGCGGCCGTCGCCAGCACCGCCGCCGCACCCCACGTCGCCATGAGCACGGTCCGCACCGGCAGGCCCATCGCCTCGGCCACGTCCTCGCGCTGGGCCACGGCACGCATGGCAACGCCCAGCTTGGTGAAGCTGAGCAGCGCCCACAGACCCAGCATGAGCAGCACTCCGAGAGCCGCCGTCAGCAGCGAAGCCACGCTGAACGAGGCCCCGAAGCCCCTGACGATAGAGTCTGGACCCAGGGTGGGCACGACCTTGTTGTCGGTCCCGAAGACAAGAGCGTCGAAGCCGCCGAGGAACAGGGCGAGGCCAAGGGTCAGGATGATGAGCCCCAGGTCGCTCTTCGTCCTCGCCGGCCGCACAGTGGTCAGGTAGATGATGGCGCCGATGATGGCGGCGGCCACGAGCGCCAGGACGAACGAGGCGCCGAAGGGCAGTTGCAGGTTCGTGAACAGCACGTAGGCGATGAAGGTCCCCAGGACGCCCACGTCGCCGTGCGCGAAGTTGAGGATACGTGTCGTGCGGTAGACCAGGACCAGCCCCAGCGCGACCAGGGCGTAGACCGAGCCGATGGTAGCGCCGCTGACGAGGACCTGAAGGACCTCTCCGAACGAGGTCACAGCGGCCACGACTTCCAGTAATTGCGGATCTTCAGCCACCGTCCGTAGAGACCGCTGGGCTCGAGGATCAGCACCAGCATGACGACGGCGCCGAAGACGAGCTGCGACCAGGCCCGGAACGTCGAGAGGTACAGCTCGAGGCCGGTGATGAAACCGGCGCCAACCAGCGCGCCCGGCACCATGCCGAGGCCGCCGACCACCACCATCAACAGGAACTTGATCGACAGGAGCAGGTTGAAGCTCTCCGGCGTCACGTAGCCGATGAGCGGCCCGTAGAGGGCGCCGGCCAGACCCGCGATCCCGGCCGAGACGACGAAGGCCAGCGACTTGTACTTGGAGAGGCTGATGCCGCTCATCTGTGCGGCGAGGTCGGCGTCGCGCACGGCCCGGAACGCCCGGCCCACGTGCGAGCGCTCGAGGTTGAGGACCAGCAGCACCACGGCGCCCGTCACGAAGGCGACCAGCCAGTAGTAGGCGGCGTCGCCGTAGAAGTCCACGCCGGCGATGACCGGCCGGTCCGCGATGATGCCGGTAGAGGCGCCCACGAAGCGCCAGTTGTTGAGGATCTGCTGGATGGCCAGCCCGAAGCCCAGAGTGGCGATCGCCAGGTACGGCCCCTCGAGACGCAGCGCCGGCACGCCTATGACGAGGCCGAGGAGCGCTGCGACCGCGATGGCGCCCAGCAACGTCAGCAGGTACGGGACGTCCAGCGCCACCAGCGCGGCCTGGGCGTAGGCTCCCGCCGCGAGGAAGCCGGCGTGACCGAGGGACACCTGACCGGTCATGCCGACGAGGACGGCGAGCGAGAGGGCCACCAACGCGTAGACGAAGAACAGGGTCAGGTTGTAGACGATGTAGCCCTGCGTGACCAGCGGCAGCAACGCGATCGCCGCGGCCGCCACCGCCGTGCCGGCCCAACCCGCTGCGCCCCTGACGTGTTGGAGGTCCTGCTCGTAGCGGTCCCTGAAGAGCACGCTCTGCCGGCCGCGTCTGACACGGCCGGGCTTGGGGTTCTCGGCGGATCCTCCGCCGTTCATGCGTAGAGCTCCTCGACGAGGTCGCCGTAGCGCTCCGCGATGCTGGAGCGCTTGACCTTGAGAGTAGCCGTCACCTCGCCGTCCTCGTGGTAGAGCCGCTTGGGCAGGATCGCGAAGCGCTTGACGGTCTCCACGCGCGCCAGCGACCCGTTGACCCTCTCCACCTCGGCCTCGATCAAGGCGACGACCTCCGGGTTGCGCGTGAGGTCGGTGTAGGTGGAGTAGGCGAGTTGTCTCTCGGCGGCCCAGTGCCTGACGTTGTCCTCGTCGAGCACGAGGAGCGCCACCAGGTACCTGCGCTTGTCGCCCAGGACGACGGCGTCGTTGATGTAGACCGACGACTTGAGCTGGTTCTCGATCTTCTGCGGCGCGATGTTCTTCCCGCCCGCGGTGATGAGGATGTCCTTCTTGCGGTCGGTGATCCTGAGGTGACCCTCCTCGTCCAGCTCCCCGATGTCACCGGTGTGTAGCCAGCCGTCCGCCAGCGTCTCGGCGCTGGCCTGGGGATCCTTGTGGTAGCCGAGGAAGTTGCCCGGGCTGCGGGAGAGGATCTCTCCATCGTCTGCGATCTTCACGGCGACGTCCCAGAACGGCGTGCCCACGGTGCCCAGCCTCACGTCGCGCGGGCACAGCGAGATGAGGCCCGTCGACTCGGTGAGGCCGTAACCCTCGCGAACGTCGACGCCGAGGCTCCTGAAGTAGGCGAGGATCTCCGGTGCGATCGGAGCCGCACCGGAGATGGCCAAGCGGACGCGGTCCAGGCCGAGGCGGTGCTTCAGCGGGGCCAGCACAGCCAGGTTAGCGATGGCGACCGCGGCAGCTCCCGCGGGTGACCCGGCCGGCCCCGCCTTGCGCCGGACTGCGGCCATGGCTGATTCGTATGCCAGGCGCTTGAAGTACTGCGCGTCCTTCATGTGGAGCTCGACGAGCGAGTAGAGCTTCTCCCAGATACGCGGCACCGCGAAGAAGATCGTGGGCCTGATCTCTTTCAGGTCGTTCAGGACCGTGTCCAGGTTCTCCGTGAAGCTGACGGCGTACCCCCACCGGATGGGGTTCGCGATGCTGATCAGGCGCTCGACGATGTGAGACACCGGCAGGAACGACAGGAACTCGTCGCCAGGGCCGCAATCCAGTGCCCGCCTCAGCGCCTCGGTGGCCCACACGATGTTGGCGTGAGTGAGCATGGCGGCCTTCGGGTCACCCGTGGTGCCGGACGTGTAGATGAACAGCGCGACGTCGTCGGGCGAGAGTCCTTCCAGCCTCTCGTCCACGGGTCGCGGGTCGCTCGCGTAGCGCTCCCTGCCCGACTCCAGGGCAGCCGAGTACGGGGTTACGCCGGGCGCCTCGGCCTCCTTCTCCTCGACGAGGAGAACGAAGCGTACGCCGGGGCAGTCTGCCCGCACTGCCAGCCATTTCTCGAGCTGCTCGGCGTCCTCCAGCACGAGGCCCACCGCGTCGGAGTGCTGCAGGTAGTAGCGCAGCTGGTCGGGGCTGCTCGTCGTGTAAACGCCTACGGTGGCCCCGCCCACCGTCTGGGCGGCCATGTCAGCCACGGTCCACTCCGGCCTGTTCTCGCTGAGGATCGCCAAGCGGTCGCCGGGCTGCACTCCCAGCGCCACGTACTCCGCGGCCAGCGCGTTCACGTCGGCGACGTACTCCGACCACGTGATCCGCTGCCATAGGCCGAAGCGCTTCACGCGTTGCGCGAGCCCGGCATCCGCGGCCCGCGCACGCAGCAGCTCCGGCACGCTCGCCGGTAGCCCGGTTGCCATATGCCTAGATGCTAACCCGGGTCCGCAGCCCTGCCTCACGCGCTATCTGCGCGGTCCAACCAGCCACGCGGCCGGCCGTCAGGTCCGGCTCGTTGTCCTCGTCGATGGCCAGGCCGAGCAGCTCGACACCGCCTACCGACGCGCGCGAGGCCACGAACCTGTAGCCGTCTACCGGCCACCTGCCCACTAGCCTGGCGCCGGTGGGCCTCATACGTTCGGCCACCACTCCGATCGCGTCGACGAAGGTGTCCGGGTAGCCGATCTGGTCACCGGTACCGAAGATCGCGAGGTGCTTGCCCCGCAGGTCCAGCGCGCCCAGGGCGTCCAGGTTGGACTCCAGGTCGGGGGGCAGCTGGCCCACGTTCCACGTGCAGGCGCCGATGACGAGGAGGTCGTGTCGTGCCAGCCGCGACACGTCGAGGTACGCCAGGTCGAGCGACTCGACGGGCCCTTGGATCGCCTCGCTCAGCGAGCTGGCGACGAGGCCGGCCACGTACTCGGTCGCGCCGAAGAGGGTCGCGTAGGCGACCACGGCGCTCGGGCGCGCCGCCGGGCCCCCGGATGTAGTCTTGCCCGCGACCACGGCGTCCACGCCTGATCACGGTAGGTGAAGGGCAGTCCACCCGGCGTTGACCGGGGTCAAGCCTGCTGCCTGAGTGGGCTTACCATCGGGTCGTGCTGGCGAACCGCTCCCACCCGCCTTCCGGGACGCTCCGGATCGCGCCATGGCCGTGACGTCGCGCGACGGCGGCGTCCTCGCCCTCGTCGTCATGGGGGTCTCGGGCAGCGGCAAGACGACTGTCGGGCGGCGCATCGCCGAGGTCTTAGGCTGGGAGTTCCTCGACGCCGACGCCTTCCACTCCCAGGCGAACGTGGCGAAGATGGCCGCCGGTGAGCCCCTCACCGAGGAGGACAGAGGCCCCTGGCTGGCGGCGATGCGGGACGCCCTGTCGCTGCGCATAGCCGGAGGTACCGGCGTGGTCCTCGCCTGCAGCGCCCTGCGGCGCTCTTACCGGGACGTCCTGCGCGGGGCCGGGGAGGGCGTTGCGTTCCTCTACCTGCGCTGCGACGAGGCGTTGGCTCGGTCGAGGGTCGCGGCCAGGGGAGGGCACTTCTTCCCGGCCGAGCTCGTGGACTCCCAGTTCGTCTCCCTCGAGGAGCCTGACCCGGCCGTCGAGGTCGACGTGGTGGTCGCCGACGCCAGCGAACCGCTCGCAGGCCTGACGAAGCAACATGTGAGGACGCTGCTGTCCAGCCTCCGGCACCCGGATGGGTGAGAGCGGGAGGTGAGGCGTGGCGGGCTCTCGTCGAGCGAGCAGGCGCTTCCGCCGTGCGAGTAACGGGAAGGCGGGCACCGCACGCCAGGTACGGTGCCCGCCCAGAAGGGTCTAGAGAGCGACGACTAGCGGCGCGAGACCTTGTCCTTGAGGCTCTTGCCGGCCTTGAAGGCAGGGTAGTTGCTCGCGGGGATGCTGATGCGGTCCTTGGTTCCCGGCTTGACGCCGGAACGTTCCTTGCGGGAACGAACCTCGAAGCTGCCGAAGCCGGTGAGGGTGACCTTGTTTCCCCTCGCGATCTCGGAAGTCATCGTGTCCAGCAGGGCGTCGACGGTCTCCTTGACGGTCTTGCGGGGCAGCTTGGTGGAGTTGACGACTTCACCCACGAGATCCGCTTTGCTGACTGTCTTGGACTTTGCCATGCACGTACCCTCCCTTTCCTCCGGCGCGGTTGGCAGAGTATAGGACAAGACCAGCGCCGAAGTGGCGTGCCCCACGGGACCTTCGCGTCGCGCCGCGGTCGCTACCGTAGGCCGGGCAGGTGAGCGTCGCGTGGCTGCCGGCCGCTGGCGGCACGTGCCCACCGGCCTTGTGCAGAGCCGGGAGCTTGTCTTATACTTCTCCTTCGGTGTCTCGGTCACTCGGCCGGGGCTATGTTTCGGAGGTCCTTGAGATGTTCGCTATCGTGGAATCGGGCGGTAAGCAGTACCGCGTGGCCGAGGGTGACGTGCTCCGGCTCGAGAAGCTCGACGCCGATGCCGGCAGCCAGGTGGAACTGCCCGTCCTGTTGCTCGGCAGCGACGAGGTCAAGGTAGGCAGCCCCATCGTCGACGGCGCCAAGGTCACCGCCGAGGTCATCGGTCACGGCCGCGGCGACAAGGTGCATGTCTACAAGTTCAAGGCGAAGACGAACTACCGGCGGCACATCGGCCACCGGCAGGACTACACCGAGGTGAAGATCACCAAGGTCGAGGGCTAGAGAGGACATCTGTCATGGCTCACAAGAAAGGCGTAGGCAGCTCCAAGAACGGCCGCGACAGCCACTCCAAGCGCCTGGGCGCCAAGCGCTTCGACGGTGAAGAGGTGCTGGCCGGCAACATCCTCGTGAGGCAGCGGGGCACGAAGTTCAAGCCGGGCATGAACGTCGGCCTCGGCAAGGACTTCACGCTCTTCGCGCTCCGGGACGGCACCGTCCGCTACGCGAACAAGGGCGCGAAGGGCCGCTTCGTCAGCGTGGAGACCGCTCCGGCCGCCGCTACCGACTAAGCGGTCAGGACGGTGGGCCCGGCCGGGCTCGCCTCAGACGGAACATGAACTGCGGGCGCGGCCCTTCACGGGGCCGCGCCTTTCGCTGATGGAGACGGAGTAGCCAGTGGCTTTCAGGGACGTGCTCGACGTGACGGTGCAGGGCGGCAAGGGCGGCGACGGCGGCCTGTCGTTCCTGCGCCTGAAGTACATCCCGAAGGGCGGCCCCGACGGCGGGCACGGCGGCGACGGCGGGTCGGTGATCCTGAACGCCGTCGACGACATCTCCTCACTGGACAAGCTGTTGGGCCGCACCGTCTTCAAGGCCGGGACCGGCCAACAGGGCGAGGGCAAGGAACGCGCCGGCCGCGCCGGCGACGACCTCGTCGTGGACGTTCCCGTGGGCACGCGGGCGACCGACAAGGACACGGGCGCGGTGATCGCCGACCTCACCCAGGTCGGCCAACGCGTCGTCGTCGCCAGCGGCGGCAAGGGCGGCAGGGGGAACGCCTCGTTCGCCACCTCGATCCGCCGTGCGCCGCGCTTCGCGGAGTACGGCACGCCGGGCGAGAAGCGCCGCCTGCGCCTCGAGCTCATGATCATCGCCGACGTCGGCCTGGTCGGTTACCCGAACGCGGGGAAGTCGAGCCTGCTGGCGGCCCTCTCGAACTCGAAGCCCGTCATCGCGGACTACCCGTTCACCACGCTCTCGCCGAACCTGGGCGTGGTCGAGCGCGACCACGAGCGCTTCACGATGGCGGACATACCCGGGATCATCGAGGACGCCCATCTCGGCAAAGGTCTCGGCCTCGATTTCCTCAGGCACATCTCCCGCACGCGCCTCCTGGCCTACGTCGTGGACGCCTCCATAGACCCGTCCGCGGCGCTCGCGGCGCTCAGACGCGAGCTGCGCGAGTACGACCCCGCGCTGCTCGACAGGCCGGCCGTTCTGGTCGTGAACAAGCTCGACCTCGTCGACGGCGAGATCGTCAGGCTGCTCGAGGAAGACCTGACCAGGTCGGGCTTGCCGGTGTTCTTCGTCTCGGCCACCACCGGAGCCGGCCTAGACGAGCTCAAGGACGCGATCTTCGAGCTGCTGCCGCCCAAGCCCGAGCCCGTCGCGCCGGCTGTCCGCACGCTGGCCGCGGAAGAGCCTCCGCGGGTGCGGCGCCACATGAGCGGTGACGGTTGGGTCGTCACCGGAACGGAGGTCGAGGCCGTGGTCTCGCGCTTCGATCCCAGCAACCGCGATGCGGTCGCCTACCTGCAGCACCACTTCCGGGCCCTGGGCATCGACAAGCTCCTGAAGCGCGCCGGCGTCAAGACGGGCGACGAGGTGCACATCGGCGCGGCCACGTTCGACTACCTCTCCGAGGAAGCCGCCGTGGAGGGCGCGGAGCCGGGAGCGAGCGCGGACGAGACCGTCTAGGCGCATGTCCAACCGGAGCGCCGGGACGCTCATCGCAGCGTGATACCTTCCAGGCAGGCGCGCGGTCGACGCGGGCCCACTGACCGCATGACTCAACGATCCGACCTGGACATCACACCGCGTGGCTCGAGCAACGGGGCCCCTAGCGCTGCGGAAGGGCCGTTCTCGTCCTCGGCCGTGGCCCCGTACCTGGGCAGGGTGAAGGCCCTGGTCTCGCCCGAGAGGTTCGAGCACATACGCCGCGTGGCCGTCCTCGCGCAGCAGATAGCCGCCAGCAACGGTTTCTCCTCGGAAGACCAGGACAGGGTCCTGCTGGCCGCGCTGCTACACGACGCAGCTCGCGACATGTCGGACGCAGAGCTGCTGTCGCTCGCCCAGCCACAGAACGAGGTCGAGGAGGGGCACCCCCTGGCCATGCACGGCCGGGCCGCCAGCCGCCTGGCCGCTCGGTGGGGCGTACAAGACCCCGTGGTGCTCGGGGCCATCGAGGGGCACGTGTTCGGCGTGCACGCCGGCGACCACGTCGGTGCCGCCGTCTACGTCGCAGACGTCTCCGAGCCGGGCCGCGGCGTCAACGATGACGTTAGGGAACTGGCCATGGTTGACCTGTGGGATGCTTACGCCCGGGCTGTCAGGCGCAAGGTCGAGTACCTGCGTCGCGAGGGCAAGGAGATCCACCCCGCTACCCTGCGCGCCTACGAGGCTCTCACGTGACGCGCACGAGGGCCAGGCTGGTGACGCTGCTGGGCCTGCTGGTGGCGCTGGTGGGGCTAACCGGCTACTGGCTGTCCAAGGACGTCAAGCGCGCCACGCTCACGGAGGAGCAGCGCCGCCTTCTCGACCTCGAAGAGGACGAGTTCCACGCCAGCTTCATCGTCGCGGGCCGCGACATCCTCTACGCCAACGAGGGTGCGGAGCCCATCTACCGCCAGGACGGCACGATCATCGGCTGGCGACCCATCAACGGGTACAGCTCCAGCCAGGGCGCCAACACCGACACCATCCTCTACGTGGCCATCCGCGGCGACGACATCACGCTCGTCGCACTGCCTCGCGACCTGTGGCAGGGCGACCTCGGCTACCGGCTGAACCTCGTCTACGGCAAGCGCGGCGCGGAGGGCCTGCGCAGCCGCGTCGAGGCTATCCTCGGCGTGCCGGTCGACTACTACGCGATCATCAAGCTGGACATATTCCAGAACATCGTGGATGCGCTGGGCGGCGTCGAGATCGACGTTCCCTACGACATGCACTACGACGACAACGTCGGCGGCGTCCACATCCACTTCGATGCGGGCCCGCAACACATGGACGGCAAGGACGCCAGCCTGTTCATCAGGTACAGGCAGACGCTGCGGGGCGACATAGACCGCATCGACAACGTCAAGCGCCTGGCGTACGCCATGCTGCAGCGGCTCAAGGAGATGAACGTCCGCGCGGTCACGTTGGTGCCCAGCCTGCTGGACACCTACCTCTCCGACGTGGAGACGAACGCCAGCCCGGCGCTCATCAGGCAGCTCGCTACGCGTCTGCCCAACCTCAAGCTCGCCACGACGGCCACCCTGCCTGTCGAGGAGGGCACGACCGCGTCGGGTGCACAGGTCGTCTTCTCCGACCCCGTGACGGTCAACGAGTTCATGGCACAGACGTTCGACGGCGTGGCCCGCGACTTCAGCGAGCCTCCCGAGGTCGGCCTGCTCGTCACCGACCGGTCGGGCATCGCCGGTCTGGGCCAGGCCTACGTGGATGCCATCGTCGGCCAGGGCGTGCCGGCCGAGCTCGTGACGCTGCGCGAGGACGACCAGGTGGAGCCCGGCCCCACCCGACTCTTCGCCACGCTGGAGGCCTGGACCGACGCCGACTACTACGCCGAGCTGCTGCACGCAGGCAAGCAGCAGGTCGCCCGCCTCAGCCCGTACGCTGGTCGCGCGGTGAGCTTGGAGCTAGTGCTCGGGGCGGACGCCGGCGAGCGTGTCGACCACAGGACGGCCGTTATGGCCAGCGCCGCCA
>DASVCK010000085.1:0-3425 GCA_036381675.1 Trueperaceae bacterium
GCGGCGGCGGCCTTGGCCGCCAGCCGCCTCGATGGGATCCCGCTCACCGGGATCGCTGCCTCGTGGCGATCAGTAGGCGTCGCTACCTCCTCCATCATTAGCGGCCCCGCCTCCGCCGGCGTCGTCACCGGCAGCGCCACCTGCGCCACCCTCGTCCTCGGCCTGGCCCGCGCCGTTCGCGTCCTCGCCCGCAGCGCCGGCGTCGTCACCGGCAGGGGTCGCCGGCTGGCTGGGTGCCGCGCCGGCCACGTCGTCTGGCAACGTGAAGACGTACAGCGTCGAACCTGCGCGCCGGTAGCGGTCTTCCTCGTCCGGCTCGGCGTCCACCTCGACGCCCAACCTGCCGGGGCCGCTCGAGGAGATCACGGCTACGTACTGCTTGCCGTCAGGCCCCAGGTACGTCATCGGCGAGTTGCTGAAGTCCGCGCCCGCCATGAACTGCCATAGGACCTCGCCCGTGGTCGCGTCGATCGCCCTGAACTCACCCAGCTGACCGCCCTGGAACACCAGGTTGCCGGCCGTCGTGAACACCGGCTTGTTGTCCGTGCCCATCGCCTCGATGCCCCAGGCCTGATCGCCGGTCACCGGGTCTATGCCCACCAGACGGTTGCCCCAGTCGCCGTTGCCGTCCGGGCCGAGGTAGCTCTTTACCGTCTCCCTCAGCCGGTACGACTCGCCCGGGACGTACTCGCCGGCGAAGGCCCGCCAGTCACCGCAGCGGTTGCGTTCGCTGAAGTAGATGAGGCCGGTTTCCGGGTTGTACGCCTGGTTCTCCCAGTTCGTGGCCGCGATGAGCGGACACAGCCCCTCTGTGATGACGTCGGTGTAGACCTCGCGCTCCGGGTCCATGACCGGTCTGCCCGTCTCCATGTCGAAGCCGGTCGCCCAGGTGACGGGCGAGTGCATCCAAGGTTCGACGAGTATCTCGCCTGTCTCGCGGTTGAAGACGTAGAAGAACCCGTTGCGCGCGGCCTTGATGAGGGCAGGTACCGTCTCTCCGTCTATCTCGAGGTCGACGAGGATGTTCGGTCCCGGCTCGTCGAGGTCCCACGGGTCCTGCGGTGTGAGGGTGTACGCCCACATCAGCTCGCCCGTGGTGGCGTCGCGCGCCATTAGCGACGCGCAGTACTTGTTCGGGTACTCGAAGTAGCCCGGCGCCGTGGCCGGATCGCGCCGGTAGTCGGGGTTGCCGGGTGAGCAGTTGCCCGTGGAGTAGTAGAACCAGTCGAGCTCCGGGTCGTAGCTGAACCAGCCCCAGACGCTGCCGCCGCCGATCTCCCATGAGTCGCGCCACCAGGTGGAGACGCCCGGGTTCTCGACCTTGTCGTCCTCGTAGAAGGGCGTGAACGAGTCGGTGATCCCCATCTCCTCGTCGGGGCCCGTGTTGTACATCTTCCAGACCTCGTCGCCCGTCTTTAGGTCGTAGGCGGCGACCCAACCTCGCACGCTGTACTCGCCGCCGGCGATGCCGGTGATGAGGTGGTCGTGCACGATCAGTGGCGCCAGGGTCGTCGTCTCGCCTATCGACAGGTCCGCGATCTGCTTCTGCCACACGATCTCGCCGGTCTCGGCATCGACGCCGAACAGCTGACCATCGAGGGAGTTGAAGTACAGCATGCCGTCGGCGTATGCCACGCCGCGGGTCTGGCCACCGCAGCAGGCCACGGCCAGCGCCTGCTCGAGCTGGGGCATGTCGACCGCGAGTGCCCACTTGACGACGCCGGGCTCGTTGAGGTCGATCGCGTAGAGCACGCTGGGCTTGGGCGTTACCAGGTACATCGTGTCGCCCACGACGAGGGGCGTGCCCTCGTGCGAGTCGAGCACGCCGGTCTGGAACGTCCATGCCACCTGCAGCTGGCCCACGTTCTCCGCGTTGATCTGGTCTAGCTCGCTGTAGTTGAGCGCCGCGTAGTCTCCGTTGGGCATGACCCACTGACCGGGGTCCTCCTGCAGCTGCAGCAGCTCGTCGTTCGCCAGGGCCAGGCCACCCACCGCGAGACACGCGGCGGCCACCACGGCCGTGATCGTCCTCGTAGCTCTCATCTTTCCTCCTACCTGCTTCTGTCGGGCCTATCGCCGCTCCCAACGCCCCCGTGGCCACCGCGGCAACGCCGGCCGGGCTCGGGGACGGCGGCTGGTCCTTACCTGCGCTCGGCCACCTGCTCCGGGGAGACAGGTCCGAACGAGTTGCCCCACGAGTTGCGGATGAACGTGGCGACAGCGGCGACCTGTTGGTCGTCGAGCTGGCCGCCGAAGGGAGGCATGCCGTGGTCGGGACGTCCGCCCAGGATCGTCGTGATGACGCCCTCGGTGCGTTCCAGGAACCGGTTGCCCGCCAGGTTCGGCCCCACCAGCCCCTGCCCCTGGTTGCCGTGACACGGTGCGCACGTGCTGCTGAATATCGACTGGCCCTGGTCCATCAGTTCCTGTGGCACATCGCCCTGGGCTCCGCCCGCCTCCTCGCCCTGGGCGCCACCTTCCTGACCGCCTTCGGGCTGCTCCGCCGCACCCTCTCCGGCGCCCTGCTCGCCCGCACCGTCCGCTTCCGCGGCGTCACCCTCGTCACCCTCCGCCTGCTCGCCGCCCTGCTGCTCGGCCTCCTGATCGTCGGGGGTCTCCTCAGCGGTGGGCATGTCCACGATGGCGTTGCCGTCCGGCGACATGAGGTGGAACACGCCGCCGAGGCCCTGGCCGCGGATGTCGCCTGGCTCCTCGTCGCGCTCGTTGTAGTAAAGCGGCCAGCCGTTGTACGTGGCCTGGATCGATCCGTCGGGGCGTTCGTAGGTGCCTGCGAGGTTCGCGTTCACGCCCTCGGCGACGGTGACGTCTCCCTCGACCGTGTACGGCGGCCAGTTCTCCATGCACTTGTCCGAGGTGCAGGCACTCTCCCCGCCCTCGTCCATGTCGTACACGTAGAGGCTCATGCCTTGTGAGTCGGCCAGGTACTGGCCCCACTCCGGGTCCTCGCCGACGGTGAGGACCGGTGCCGCTACCTCCTGGGCCAGCGCCAAGAACAGCAGAGCCGCCACCACCAGCGTGACGGTCGTCCTGATTCTGGGCATAGGCGATCACCTTCCTGGTCCGGCCAGCTCGTCTCACCGCTGCACGCGTCCACTCCGGACCGGCGCGTACTTGATACCGGTTCAGTTCCGACCGTAGGTCTCGGCGGTGAGCGGCGAGTTGCAGGCAGGTGATTCAGGTGAGTAGCACGGGCGACTTGCCCGTCAGACCCTACGGGCGCTCAGCGGCCCGTGGACGTCATGCGGCGCATCGCCCATGCGGCGACCACGGCCGCAACCGGCGCCGCCCCGAACGTCACCGCCAGGTCGGCCGCCATGGGCAGCTGCTGGAAGCGCAGAAGCACATAACGCAGCAAGTCGAGCTGGTAACTCACGGGGTTCACGTAGACGAGCGCCTGGATCCAG
>DASVCK010000086.1:0-15043 GCA_036381675.1 Trueperaceae bacterium
CTCGTCGTCACGAAGGGCGGCGACGTCGTGGCGCTCGACGCCAAGATGAGCTTCGACTCCAACGCCGTGTTCAGGCACCCGGCCGTGGCGAAGCTGCGCGATACGACCGAGGACGACCCCGCCGAGGTCGAGGCCGGGAAGTACGGCCTGTCGTTCATCAAGCTCGACGGCAACGTCGGCTGCCTCGTCAACGGCGCCGGCCTCGCCATGGCGACCATGGACACGATCAAGGAGGTCGGCGGCGAGCCTGCCAACTTCCTCGATGTCGGCGGCGGCGCCACCGAGGAGAACGTCACCGCGGCGTTCAAGATCATCACCAAGGACCCCAACGTCAGAGGGATCTTCGTGAACATCTTCGGCGGCATCATGCGCGGCGACACGATCGCCAACGGCGTCGTCGCGGCCGTGAAGCAGGTTGGGCTCGAGGTGCCGCTCGTGGTCAGGCTCGAGGGCACGAACGCCGAGCTCGGCAAGAAGATCATCGACGAGTCCGGCCTCAACGTGATCAGCGCCTCTGACATGAAGGACGGCGCCCGCAAGATCGTGGAGCTGGCCGGAGGCGCGGCATGAGCCTGATGATCGGCGCGCAGACCCGCTTGCTGGTGCAAGGCATGGGTGGCGCCGGCACCTTCCATACCGACAGGTCGATCGCCTACGGCACCAACGTCGTGGCCGCGGTGCGGCCAGGCAAGGGCGGGCAGAGCGTCCACTTCGAGGGCGAGACCGACCACTCAGGCGTACCAGGGCGCCCGGACGCCTACTCGGTCGACGTACCTTCGTTCGACACGGTCGCACAAGCCGTCGCCCAGACAGGCGCGAACGCCAGCGTCGTGTTCGTGCCGCCACCGTTCGCGGCCGACGCGATCATGGAGGCGGCGGACGCCGGCGTCGAGCTCATCGTGGCCATCACAGAGGGCATCCCCATCATGGACATGGTCACGGTCAAGCGGTTCCTGGAGGGCAAGCGCTCGCGGTTGATCGGCCCCAACTGCCCCGGGCTCACGGCTCCGAAGGCTTGCAAGATCGGCATCATGCCCGGCTACATACACGCCCCCGGCAAGGTGGGCGTCGTCAGCCGCTCCGGGACGCTCACCTACGAGGGCGTCAAGCAGCTCACGGACAACGGGCTGGGCCAGACGCTGGCCGTCGGCATCGGCGGCGACCCCGTCAACGGGACGAACTTCATCGACGTCCTCCGGGTCTTCAACGACGACCCCGCCACCGAGGCCGTGCTGATGATCGGCGAGATCGGCGGTAACGCGGAGGAAGACGCGGCCGCCTGGATCCGCGCGCACATGAAGAAGCCGGTGGCGTCGTTCATCGCGGGCACCACGGCTCCGCCGGGGAAGCGCATGGGCCACGCCGGAGCGATCATCTCCGGGGGCAAGGGAACGGCGGCCGAGAAGATCGCCGCGCTCGAGGGCGCCGGCGTCGTCGTCGCCAGGACGCCGTCCGATATGGGTGATGCCGTCCTGGAGGCGATCCGCCGCCACGGGTAGGGCGGCGTCCCGGCCCGCCACCGTGTACCGCGGCCGGTTCGCCCCTTCTCCCAGCGGCTGGCTGCACCTGGGTAACGCGCGCACCGCGCTGTTCGCCTGGGGCCGCGCCCGCGCCGCAGGCGGCTCGTTCCTGATGCGCGTCGATGACCTCGACGGCCCTCGGACGCGCCCCGCGGCCGTGATGGGCAACCTGGCCGAGTTGAGGTGGCTGGGCCTCGACTGGGACGAGGGACCGGACGTCGGCGGGCCGCACGGCCCCTACCGCCAGTCCGAGCGGCTCAGCTCCTACGAGGCCGCCATCGCTCGCCTCGCGAACGCCGGTCACCTGTTCGAGTGCTACCTGTCGCGGCGCGAGATCGCGCAGGCCTCGGCGGGTGGACACGGGGTAGACGACGCCGGCGAAGGCCCTGCTGGAGAGGCAGCGCGCGTCTACGGCGCCGCGCAGCGCGCGCTCAACGAACGTCTCGCCGCTGACCGTCGCCGCGAGGGCCGCGTCCCCAGCCTGAGGTTCCGCGTTCCTGACGCCACGGTGTCGTTCGAGGACGGGGTCCAGGGCCGCGTGACCGTCGAGCTGCGGCGCGACGTCGGCGACTTCGTCGTAGTGCGGGCGGACGGGCAGGTCGCCTACCAGCTTGCCGTCGTCGTGGACGACGCCGCCATGGGTGTGACGGAGGTGGCTCGCGGCGCTGACCTGCTGTCCAGTACGGCGGCTCAGGTGCTGCTGTACGACGCTCTGGGGCTGCCCCGGCCCCGCTTCGCTCACGTCGGGCTGATGCTCGGGCCGGATGGCGAGAAGCTCTCGAAGCGCGGTGGTGCGCTCTCCCTGCATGAGCTGCGGGTCGCGGGCGCTGACCCGCATGCCGTCCTCGGCCTGCTGGCCAGATCGCTGCTGTGGCACGAAGGTGGGCCCGTCACCGCTCGAGAACTGCGCGAGCGGCTCCACGCGGTGGGCGCCGAGGCTCCCGCCGCGGCCGTCACGCTCTCCCCCGAGGACCTAGCGGCGCTCGTAAGCGTAGACTCCTGACCCATGAGCCAGACCGCCGTGCTGGGCCGCGGCCTGCCCGACTTCCCGTTACCCGACGCCCGCGGCCGCTACGGTCGCTTCGGCGGACGCTACGTGCCCGAGACCCTGATCCCGGCGCTGGAGGGCTTGGGCGCCGCCTACCACGCCGCCAAGCACGACCCCGCGTTCGTCGCGGAGCTCGCCACGGTGCTGCGGGACTACGTGGGGCGCCCGTCCCTCCTCTACCGCGCCGATAACCTCACGCGGCACTTAGGCGGCGCCCGCGTCTACCTCAAGCGCGAGGACCTCAACCACACCGGCGCGCACAAGATCAACAACACGGTCGGACAAGCGCTGCTGGCCCGCCGCATGGGCCACCGGCGCATCGTCGCTGAGACCGGGGCCGGACAGCACGGGGTGGCCGCTGCGACCGCCGCAGCGCTCTTCGGGCTCGAGTGCGTCGTCTACATGGGCGAGGAGGACGTCCGCAGGCAAGAGCTCAACGTCTACCGCATGCGTCTCCTCGGCGCCGAGGTCGTGAGCGTGAGGAGCGGGACACGCACCCTCAAGGACGCCACGAACGAGGCCATCCGCGACTGGGTGACCAACGTCAGGGACACCTACTATCTGATCGGCTCGGTGGTGGGCCCACATCCCTACCCGATGATCGTGCGCGACCTGCAGTGCGTGATCGGCTACGAGGTCATGGACCAGCTCAGGGAACGCGAGGGGCGGCCCACGCCCGACGCCCTCGTCGCCTGCGTGGGCGGCGGCTCGAACGCCATCGGGCTCTTCGCGCCGTTCGCCTACCTGCCCGAGCGCGAGAGGCCCCGCATGATCGGCGTCGAGGCTGCCGGTCACGGCGTCGCGACCGGCAGCCACGCGGCGAGCATCACCGGCGGCAAGCTGGGCGTGCTGCACGGCTCGCTCATGTACCTGCTCTCGGACGCGGGCGGACAGGTGTCACCGCCGCACTCCATATCTGCCGGCCTGGACTACCCGGGGGTGGGACCGGAGCACAGCCACTACGCCAGCACCGGCATCGCCGAGTACGCGGCGGCGACGGACGCCGACGCACTGGACGGCTTCGAGCTGCTGGCCCGCACCGAGGGGATCGTGCCGGCGTTGGAGAGCGCCCACGCCGTGGCGCACGTGGCCCGTCTGGCGCCAGAGCTGGGACCGGGCAAGGTGATCGTCGTCAACCTCTCCGGGCGCGGCGACAAGGACGTGGCCGAGGTCAGCCGCCTGCGGGGCGGCTCCGTCTCCACGGCCGGGAGCGCCTCGTGAACGGCGCCGTGAGCACCGGGCGCGTCAACGCGGCGTTCGACGCCGCACGCGACGCGGGGCGGGCGGCCTTCATCGGCTACCTGACGGCCGGCTTCCCCGATCCGGACGGGTTCCTGAGCGCAGCCCATGCCGTGCTCGAGCACGCCGACATGCTCGAGGTCGGCCTGCCGTTCTCGGACCCGCTCGGGGACGGGCCCACGGTCCAACGCGCCTCCGAGCGTGCCCTGGCGCGCGGCGGCGGCGCCGCGGAGACCCTCGAGCTGGTGGCCCGACTGAGGGCGGGCACCGACAAGCCGCTCGTCGTCATGAGCTACTACAACCCGATCTACTGCTACCCGGGCGGCGAGGAGAGGTTCGTAGCGGACCTGGCGGCAGCGGGTGGCGACGGCATGATCCTGCCAGACCTGCCCCCTGACGAGGGCGAGGGCCTGATCGCGGCCGCGCGCTCGACCGGCCTCGACACCGTGTTCCTGGTTGCTCCTACGTCCACCGACGCTCGCGTCGGCTTGGTGGCGGCCGCCAGCACCGGCTTCGTCTACGCCGTGAGCGTCACCGGCGTCACGGGCGAGCGGGAGTCGCTGCCGGCGGATGTGGCGGATCTCGTGCGTCGCACGCACGCCGCGGGCGCCCGGAACGTGGCTGTGGGGTTCGGCGTGGCCAGCGCCGCGACGGCCCGGTCCGTCGCCAAGGTGGCCGACGGCGTCGTCGTGGGCTCGGCGCTCATCCGCGCGTTGGAGGACGGCCGCGACCTCGGCGCCCTGGCGCGGGAACTCAGGGCAGGCTGCGAGCGCCGAGGCTGAACCGCGGTCGCCCGGGCCGAACCCGCGCTAGTCAGACAGCACGAGGACCTCGGAACCGACCTGGGCGAACAGGTCGTACCCCACCAGCAGGTCGGCGGGTATCCCGGCCGGTATGTCCTGGCTGATCACACGCACCACGACCTTGCGGGCGCCGGCGTCGAGCACGAGCAGCGTGCCGACCGGGTGCAGGCGCGATATGGCCTCGTAGCCCCGCAGGCGGCCCAGAGCCGCCACCCTGACCACACCGGCCGGGAGCGTCAGGACCTCGAGCCGGACGTGCGCGACACCGGAGCCCAACATGCCGATCGCCTCGGCGGCCGCCCGCGAGAGGTCGATGATCCGCCCGGGCTTGAACGGGCCGCGGTCGTTGATGCGCACGACGACGCTACGGCCGTTCGTCTGGTTGAACACCCGCACCAGGGTGTCGAAGGGAAGCTCCTTGTGCGCGGCGGTCAGCTGGCTGGGGTCGAACACCTCGCCGTTGGCGGTGCGCCGGCCCGCGAAGCCGGGGCCGTACCAGGACGCCTCGCCGACCTGGGACGTGAAGCGCGGCGCGGCGGTCTCGGCCACCAGTGCGGTCGGCGTCGCGTCGGAGCGCACGGCCGCCGGCGCGCACGCCGCCAGCGCCAGCGCGCACGCGATCAGGGCCGGGAATGACGTCAGGTAGGGTGAACGGAGACCGCGCGCGAGCACCAGAAGATGCTACGCGCGCGGTGAGTGGCGCAGATGTGAACTACTCTTGCAGGTCAGGCCCAGGTGCGGCGGGCGAGCTCCTTCTGGCAGAGGACGAAGGCTTCGTAGTCCTCGATCTCCGCGCTGCCGTCCGTGATCGCGGTCTCACACTTCGAGATGATCTCGCTCAGCTCTTCGTTGCTGTAATACCGGATGGCCTCAGCCATCGTGCGTCCCTGCACCATCCTGGTCCTCGTTCCTGGTCGATCGTCGACCATAGCTCTCTGCGCTGGAAGATAAGACCCCCCTTCTTACAGAACTCTCACGAAGTCTGCGCCCTGCGAGAAGCGCTATGTAGTCGTGGCAGGTCACACTCGTCGCCCGCCGCGTCACCGGCTGACCGGGGGTAGGCCGCGAGGCTATCGTTGGCGCCAGTGATGACTGACTCGCACTGCCACCTGACTCGCCTCGCCGACCCCGACGCCGGCGTGACCGGCTCGGGGCTCGACTGGATCGTCACCGTGGGCACCTCGCTTCAGGACTCGCGCGCAGCGCTGGAGGTGGCGCGCCGCCATGAGAACGTCAGGGTGGCCATAGGCGTGCACCCGAACGAGGCATCTCGGGTCAAGGACCCGGCCGTGCGCGCCGGGATCGAGGCGCTGGTGTCTGACCCCCTTGTCGTGGCCCTGGGCGAGACGGGCTTCGACACCCATTGGGACGACGAGACGCTGAGCTCACAGGGCGAAGCCTTCGAGTGGCACGCCGAGCTCGCGCTGCGTTCCGGCAAGCCGCTCGTGCTCCACGTCCGCGACGCCCAGGGCAAGGACGACGCCAGCCGCGCGGCTGCCGAGGCCATAACCTCCTCGGGCGTCAGCCGTGGCGTGCTCCACTGCTTCAACGGCGACCCGGCGCTGCTGGAGGCAGGGCTCGCCGCCGGGTGGCACGTCTCCTTCGCCGGCAACCTCACCTACCCATCGGCAGGCGTCATCAGGGATGCCGCCGCTGCGGTACCGGAGGAGCGGTTGCTCGTCGAGACCGACAGCCCGTTCCTGGCCCCGGTGCCGCACCGGGGCAAGCCGAACTCCCCTGCTCTGGTGCGGCACACGGCGGCGCGTCTGGCCGCGGTGCGTGGCGAGGACGAAGCACGGCTGGAACGGGTCCTCGACGCCAACGCTGCTGCCCTGTTCGGATGGCGGCCATGACGGCGCACAGGCCGCACCCTGTGGGAGCCGTGCGATGAGCCCCGGCCGCGAAGGCGAGAGTGAGACCGCCTTCCTCGACGAGGCCGCCAGGGTGGAGGTCGCACTGGACGTCTCCGGGCGGACCACCTACCGGGACGAGCGGCCTGCCAGCCTGTACGTCGAGAGGGTGGGCCCGGCCGGCGCTGCGACCGTCTACTACCTGCACGGAGGCCCCGGCTACAACGCGGCCTCGTTCCGCGAGATCGCCGGAGGCGAGCTCGAGGCCTACGACGTCATCTACGCGGACCAGCGCGGTGCCGGTAGAAGCACGGGCACGGGCGGCAGCGACCCGCAGCTCCTGGCCGCTGACGTCTTCGCGGTCCTCGACGCGCTCGAGGTCCGCTCCGCGACGCTCCTGGCGCACGGCTTCGGAGGGCTGGTCGCCGCCGCGGCGGCCCGCAGGGCGCCGGAACGCGTGCCCCGGATCGTGCTCGTGAACCCCTGGATCTCGCTGCCGCAGCTGGCGCGAGACCTGCACGCAGAGGCGTTGGGCGAGAGCGCCGGCGATCCGGCCGAGAGCGAGGCAGCCGACCCCAGAGCGCTCGTCGACGAGGCGTTCGGCCGGGTCAACCCCAAGACGCTCTTCGATGACATGCAGTTCCCCTCCACCTCGTCGCGCATCTTCCTGGAGCACGTGGACGCCGTCGCTCTGACCGGGGACGTCCCGGACGACGTGGCAGACGAGGTCTGGCTGCAAGACGGCGTGGCCGACCTGAGAGCTGCTGCCGCCGCCGGCGTCGGCGTCGTGCTGCTGTCCGGGCGAGCCGACCGCACCAGCTACCCCGCGCAGGCCGAGCTGGTGCTGACCGCGGCGCCGAACGCGGTCTTCGGCCTGTTGGACGCCGGCCACTACCCCTGGATCGACGACGAGGCCTTCGGTGCGACGCTGAGGGAGGCGCTCGGGCCGGCCGGGCCCGCTCTCTGACCGCTGCCGGCGCCGCGCGCTGCCCGGCCGCCTAAGGCCGCTGGCAACGAGCCTAGCCGCAAACGGACCGGCCGAGAGCCCGTGCTATCCTCCGCCGATGCTGCGCCCGGACGTCCGTCTGGACTCGTTCGCCCAGGTGACGCCCGAGCTTCTGAAGAGCCTCGGTGCCCGCCACGTGCTCCTCGATCTCGACGACACCATCGTGGCGTCGGACCGGGATGACCTGGAGGCAGGGGCCCTGGACGCCGTGCACAGGCTCCGCGCGGCCGGCCTGGGCGTGGCCATCCTGTCCAACGGCACACATGAGCGCGTGATGAGGCTGGGTAAGCTCTTGGACGTGCCTGGGATCGCCATGGCGGGCAAGCCGTTCGCCTGGGCCTTCAGGCGCGCCCTCAAGCTGCTGCCCGGCGCGCAGCCCTCCGACACGGCGATGGTGGGAGACCAACTGTTCACTGATGTCTTGGGCGCCAAGCGCGCAGGCATGGCCACGGTCCTGGTGAGGCCCCTGACGAAGGGTAAGCTTCCTCATACCAGGTTCGCCAGGCGGCTTGAGAGAATGATCCTCGAGGAGCGTTGACCTTGGCAGTTCTCTCGATCGGCGACAAGCGCCTTGGCGCCGTTCTGCTTGAGCGTGGTTACGTCACGGACGACGCGCTCCAACAGGCGATCGCCCGCCATTCGGAGGTGGGTGGGCGCCTGGCGGAGATCCTCATGCAGCTAGGCGTGATCTCGGAGCAGCGTATCGCCAGGGCCGTCGAGGAGTCGATCGGCATCCCGCTCGTCAACCTCCCCCGCGTCGACATCATGGGCGACGCGCTCGCGAAGCTGCCAGGCACCCTGGCGGCCGAGCTGCTGGCCATGCCGTTCGCCTTAGATGGCGACCGCCTGCGCGTGGCGTTCGTCGATCCCCTTGACGCCCTCCTCATAGAAGAGGTCGAGGACGCCTCCGGCTGTCTGGTGGAGCCCTACCAGGCTCTCCACAAAGAGATCCAGTGGGCGCTCGCGACGTACTACCCCGAGCTGGGGCTCGAGCCCCCTGTGGACGTGGACGTCGACATCAGCCAGCGGCTGGGCAACCTGGCCGTCGGCAAGGGGCTCCTGACCGAGCAGCAGCTCGAGGACGCGATCGCCGAGCAGCAACGCACCGGCGGGTTGCTGGGCCGGATCCTCGTCCAGATGGGCCATATCGGCGAGGAGGAGCTGGCACAGCTACTCGCCGAGCAGATGAACATCGAGTACGTCTCCAACCTCGACGACGAGCCGGTGTCAGACAAGCTGGGCACGACGCTGCTCCGGCTCGACGCCGTCCAGTTCTCTGCCGTGCCTTACCGCTTCGAAGACGACGAGCTCGTCGTGGCCATCGCCGATCCCAGGCGGATGCCCGACATCGAGGCCATCGTCAGCCGCAAGGTCAGGTTCGTGGCGGCGCCGGAGGGCGCCGTCCAGAAACGCATCGACAGGCTGTACGCCGACGACAAGGGCCGCCTGGGCGAGACGCTCCTCCAGAGCCGTCGCCTCAAGCGCGAGCAGCTGCGGCGCGCCCTCGAAGAGCAGACCAAGCTGGGCAGCGTCAAGCCGCTCGGCGAGATCCTCGTCGACCTCGGCTACGTGACCCAGGGCGACGTCGACGAGGCGCTCAACAAGCAGCGAGCCGGTGGCGGTCGCCTCGAGGACACGCTGGTCCAGTCCGGCAAGATCAGCCCGGACATGCTCGCCAGAAGCTTGGCGATGCAACTGGGCTTCCCGTTCGTCGAGGAGAACGTCCAGGTAGACCCGTACGCCGTGAGCCTGGTGCCGGAGGCGACTGCCAGGCGCTACACGGCCATGCCGGTGCGGCTCGAGGGCAACACGCTCGTCGTCGCCATGAAGGACCCCCGGCACGTCTTCGCGCTCGACGACATCCAGCTGATCACGGGCCGTGAGATCCAACCGGCCGTCTCCACCGAGGAGACCCTTACCCGGCTGCTCAACCGCTACTACCGCGACGGCGCCGACATGGACGAGCTCGCCAGGGCTGTCGTGGAAGAGGTCGCCGGCGCCAGCGGCAAGGAGCAGGAAGAGGACGACAGCTCGGCGATCGACGACAACGCGCTCGTGCGCGTCGTCAACAACATCATCCGGGACGCGATCATCAACGACATCTCGGACATCCACATCGAGCCGCGCCCGGAGCGCGTCATCGTGCGCGTGCGCAAGGACGGCTCCCTGCGCGAGTACATGACGATGCCCAAGGTCACCGCCCCGGCGCTCTCCTCGCGCATCAAGATCATGGGCGGCCTCAACATCGCCGAGCGCCGCCTGCCCCAGGACGGCCGCGTCCGGTTCAAGGACCGCAACCTCGAGGTTGACCTGCGCCTCTCCACCCTTCCCACCGTCTACGGCGAGAAGACCGTGATGCGCATCCTGAAGAAGGCGACCGACATCCCCGAGATCGAGGAGCTCGGCTTCGCCGACTACAACTTCCAGAGCTTCGAGGACATCATCCAGAAGCCCTACGGCATGTTCCTGATCACGGGGCCAACGGGCTCCGGTAAGTCGTTCACGACGTTCTCGATCCTCAAGCGCATCGCCACCCCAGACGTCAACGTCACGACGATCGAAGACCCGGTCGAGTACGAGATCCCCGGCATCAACCAGACCCAGGTGAACGTCAAGGCGGGCCTCGACTTCGCCAGGGCGCTGCGATCCTTCCTGCGCCAGGACCCCGACATCATCATGGTCGGCGAGATCCGCGACCACGAGACGGCCAAGATCTCGATGGAGGCGGCCCTCACCGGTCACCTGCTCATCGCCACCCTGCACACCAACGACGCCGCCGGCGCCGTCACCCGCCTCACAGAGATGGGCATCGAGCCCTTCAACGTCTCGGCCTCGCTCCTCGGCGTCCTGGCCCAGCGCCTGGTCAGGAAGGTGTGCAAGGACTGCAAGGTCGCTTCCACTCCGGAGCCGGACGTCCTCAGGCGCCTCGGCATGAAGGACGACGAGATCAAGGGCAAGGTCCTCTACCGCGGCGTCGGGTGCGAGAAGTGCGGCGGCAGCGGGTACAACGGCCGCTACGCCATCCACGAGCTCCTCGTCATCGACGACGAGATCCGCACCGCCATCGTCAAGGAGGCCTCAGCCTTCGAGATCCGCGAGCTGGCCATAGAGCGCGGCATGCACACGCTGCGGGACGACGGCATCAACAAGGCGCTGCAGGGCATCACCACGCTCGAAGAGGTACTCGCCCGCACGTCCGAGTGAGCTAAAGGGCCGATGTGTGATTCGTCAGAGCCCCGTGATTGTCCCTGCGCTAGCGTGACGACAGCGAGAGGACGCTTCTAACCCTTATGGCTGACCAGATCAGATCAACGCAGATACTTCAAGCCGTCGACATCGTCGATGGCGAGGCGGACCGCCATGGCTGACCAGATCAGATCGACACAGATACAGGCCGACATAGTCGACCTTCTGAAGATCGCCATCGAGCGGAAGGCGTCTGACCTGCTGCTCACCGTCGGGCTCCCGCCCATGCTGCGCATCCACGGCGAGTGGCGGCCCACCGAGCACGAGACCCTGACGCCCACCATGACGCGCCGCCTGATGTACGCGCTCATGGACGAGAAGAAGCAGCGCAACTTCGAGGAGAAGAAGGACCTCGACTTCTCGTTCAGCCTCTCGGGGCACGGCCGTTTCCGCGTGAACGTCTTCGTGCAGCGCGGCTCGGTCGGCGGCGTCATGCGCACGATCTCGGAGGAGGTCCTCAGCTTCGCGGAGCTGGGGCTGCCCGACGAGGTGGCGGACGTCGCGCGCCTGCCGCGCGGCCTGGTGCTCGTCACCGGCCCCACCGGCTCGGGTAAGTCGACGACGCTCGCGACGATGATCGACCTCGTCAACACCGAGTACCCGAAGCACATCGTCACGATCGAGGACCCGATCGAGTTCTTCCACCGTCACAAGCAGTCGATCATCAACCAGCGCGAGGTCGGTGAAGACACCCAGAACTTCAACAACGCCCTCAGGAGCGTCCTGAGGCAGGCGCCAGACGTGATCCTCGTGGGCGAGATGCGAGACCACGAGACGATCGGCGCGGCCGTGACCGCCGCCGAGACCGGCCACCTGGTCATGGCGACCCTTCACACGAACTCCGCCTCCGAGGCGATCGACCGCATCATCGACGTCTTCCCCGACGCCCAGCAGGAGCAGGTGCGCGTCCAGCTCGCCAACAACCTGCAGGCCATCCTCACGCAGCAGCTCGTGCCGCGCATGAACGGCGAGGGCCGCGTGCTCGCCTACGAGTTCCTGCTCGCGACGCCGGCCATCCGCAACCAGATACGCGAGGGCAAGTCGCACCAGATACCCGGCTCCATCCAGACGAGCGGCCAGATCGGCATGATCACGATGGACGCCTGCCTCGCCGAGCTGCACCTGAAGAAGATGATCTCCTTCGAGATGGGCCTCGCGCGCAGCGTCGACCAGAAGGAGTTCGAGCGCCTCGTGACCAGCGGCGGCATCGCCGGACAGGAGCGCCCGAACAACGGCTCCACGACGGTGCCCACCCGCGTCGGCCCCGAGGTTGGCCGCATGGGCGGCCCGCCCGCCATCGGCCGGGGTGGTAGGTCGGCATAGCGGTAAGGGCGTCCTTGGTTGACGCCCTTGAAAGCCCGAACTTATACTTCCGGCCATGCTTCGCGGCCACCTCGGAAACCTCGCTGACACCGCTCGTGGCGACAGCTCGCTACTAGCCGTGACGGGGGCCTAGGCGACCCGGGAGCGCCTCCCCGCGTGGGAGCGACCCAAGGATCTCCGGCGACCCCCGGCCCACCCGCGGCCGGGGGTCTTCTTCGTTCATGACGACGCGGGCGAGAGGATAAGGATGCCAAGACCGAGAAGCCTCCTCGACAAGGTGTGGGACACCCATGCGGTGCGCACCTTGGGGAACGGCCAGACCCAGCTCTTCATCGACACCCACCTGGTCCACGAGGTGACGAGCCCACAAGCCTTCGCCATGCTCGAGGACCTAGGGCTCCGCGTCCTGATGCCTCACCGCACCTTCGCGACCGTTGACCACATCGTGCCAACGCACACGCGCGCCGAGCCGTACGAGGACCCGATGGCGCAGGCGATGATCACGGCGCTGAGGCGCAACGTCGCCGGGCACGCGGTCCCGTTCTTCGACGTCGGCTCAGGGAGCCAGGGCATCGTGCACATGGTGGGCCCCGAGCTCGGCATCACGCAGCCAGGCACGACGATCGTCTGCGGCGACAGCCACACCAGCACGCACGGGGCGTTCGGCGCCATCGCGTTCGGGATCGGCACCCGTGAGGTGCGCGACGTCCTGGCTACCCAGACCCTGGCGCTCTCCAAGCCCAAGCTGCGCCGTATCGAGGTGAACGGCCGCCTGGGCCCAGGCGTGTACGCCAAGGACGTGATCCTCCACATCATCAGGACGCTCGGCGTCAAGGGCGGCGTCGGTTACGCGTACGAGTACGGCGGCGACGTCTTCGACGCGATGAGCATGGAGGAGCGCATGACCGTCTGCAACATGTCGATAGAGGGTGGCGCGCGCTTCGGCTACGTCAACCCGGACGCGACCACCGTGGAGTACCTGGACGGCAGGGAGTACGCCCCGGCCGGCGACGCCTGGCAGCCGGCCGTGGAGCGCTGGCTCTCCTACCGCTCCGATCCCGGCTGCGAGTACGACGACGTCGTGACGATCCGTGCCGAGGACGTGCCGCCAACCGTCACGTGGGGCCTCAACCCGGGACAATCCGTGGCGATCCACGAGCCCGTGCCCACACCGGACTCAGTGCCCTTGAACGAGCGCCCGGCGGTCGAGGAGGCGCTGGCCCACATGCGGCTCGAGGGCGGCCGGCCCATGACCGGCACGAAGATCGACGTGGCCTTCCTGGGCTCCTGCACCAACGCCCGCCTATCCGACTTCGTGGAGGTAGCCAGGTTCCTCGAAGGACGCCGCGTGCATCCGGGCGTCAAGGCCATCGCCGTACCCGGTTCCGAGCGGGTCAAGCGAGAGTGCGAGAGCCGCGGCATAGACCGCATCCTGAAGGCGGCCGGGTTCGAGTGGCGCGCCGCCGGTTGCTCCATGTGCCTGGCCATGAACCCGGACCGCCTCGAGGGCGACCAGCTGTGCGCCTCCTCCTCGAACCGCAACTTCAAGGGGCGTCAGGGATCGCCGACGGGCCGTACGGTGCTCATGAGCCCCGTCATGGTGGCCGCCGCCGCCGTGACCGGGGTCGTGTCCGACGCGCGCGAGGTGTTCGGGGTGGGACGCGAGGTCGTGGCGTGAGCGCCTTCAGCCCCGTGACCCGCGTCACCGGCAGGGCGGTGGCCCTGCCCGGCGACGACATCGACACCGACCGCGTCATCCCGGCGCGCTTCCTCAAGGCCATCACGTTCGACGACCTCGGTGAACAGCTCTTCTACGACGAGCGCTTCGACGAGTCCGGCGCGCCCAAGGGCCACCCACTCGACGAGCCGGCCAGGGCCGGGGCAACGGTCCTCGTATCAGGCGTCAACTTCGGCTGCGGCTCCAGCCGCGAGCACGCCCCGCGCGCCATCGCCAAGGCCGGGTTCGAGGCGGTGGTGGCCGGCAGCTTCTCGGAGATCTTCTTCGGCAACGCCACCGGCCTGGGCCTCCCCTGCGTGTCGCTGGCGCCGGCCGACCTGGACGCGCTGACCGCAGCCGTGCTCGCGGACCCCACCCTCGTGGTGACGGTCGACCTGGAGTCGCTGCGCGTCGAGGCCGGCGGCCGGAGTTACGCTGCGTCCATGCCAGAGACCGCCAGGACCGCCCTGTTGGGCGGAACGTACGACCCCCTCGCCGAGCTGCTCGAGGGGCTGAGTGAGACGAAGGCCGTCGCCGCCCGGCTGGGCCACGAGGCCGGCGCGTGACCTTGGGCCGCTCCCAGGGCCGGCGTCGCTGGAGGATTGCCGTACTGCCCGGCGACTTCATCGGCCCGGAGGTCGTCGAGGCCTCCCTCGAGGCCTTGGACGCGGTGGCGGCGCCGTTCGGGCTCGACCTGGAGCTGACCAGGCTGCCGTTCGGCGGCAACGCGTACGAGGAGCACGGAGACGCCTTCCCCGCCGCCACGATGCAGCGCGTCGCGGAGGCCGACGCCGTGCTGCTCGGCTCGGTGGGCGGCCCGGTCGGCGACCACCCGTGGAACCGCCTGCCCCGCGAGCAGCGCATCGAGACCGCGATCCTGAGCCTAAGGCGGCACCTCGGCGTGTTCGCGAACCTCCGGCCCGTCAAGGTCTTCCCGGGGTTGGAGCGCCTCTCTCCCCTACGCCCCGAGCGGGCCGCCGGCACCGACATGGTGATCTTCCGCGAGCTCACGGGCGGCGTCTACTTCGGCAAGCCGTCCCACAACCGCGAGGACGAGGGCCTCTCGACGATGGTCTACCAGCGCCACGAGGTGGAGCGCATCGCGCGCTTGGCGTTCGAGACCGCCAGAGGCAGGCGCAACCACGTCACCAACGTCGACAAGGCGAACGTCCTCGACGTGTCGCAGTTCTGGCGCGACGTCGTGGTAGACCTGCACGCCAGCGAGTTCCCGGACGTCGAGCTGAACCACCTCTACGTCGACAACGCCGCCATGCAGCTGGTGCGCGACCCG